>NZ_JBEKYX010000054.1:0-77668 GCF_049510455.1 Occallatibacter sp.
TGCGGCTTCGCAAACCTCGGCTCCATCGGCATGCAAATCGGCGGCATCGGCGCACTTGTCCCCGAACGCCGCAACGACCTAGCCAAACTAGGCATCCGCGCCATGCTAGCCGGCACCATGGCCAACCTGATCAGCGCCTCAATCGCAGGAATGTTTTTGGGGTAAGACGATTATGGAACACGCGAAACTCAGATTGATTCTTGTACTCATCGGCTTTCTGAGCCTTGCGGTGCCGTGTTTCACCCAAGCTCGACAGTGTAAGGAAAGCCCTAAGGTCGTGAGCGCATGTTATATAGTTCACGGTCGCGCTTCATTCGGTTCTGGGACACCAGCATTGAGAATCTGGCCGGTAGGAACGAAGCGCATGCTCGGCGTGACGGCTGGACCCGTAGCAGATGACGCGGACAGTCCAATCTGCCCAAAAAAGATGCTGCAATTCACTGCAGGCAGCGAGAAAATATTCAGCGATTTTGAAGTTTGTCCATTTACGCCGAAAAAGGAAGGCGCGATGCAGATGGTTTGCGTAGAGTCAGCTTCGCACCTTGTTGTTAAGAGATACGGCGCAGATCAGAAATAATCAATAAGACTGAAGAATCAAAAGCTGCTCATTCTTCATGTCCCGAACCGACCTTCACCCCGCGCCTTAGCCTTCGCAGCCTCCTCTTCCCGATTCCGATGCGGAGCATTCGTCTCCAGCGCCCCAAGCAACCGCGCAGAAGCCGCAGCAATCTCACTCACCGCCGCATCAAACGCCGCCTCATTCGCCTTCGAAGGCTTAGCAAACCCACTGATCTTCCGCACAAACTGCACAGACTTGATATTCCGGCACATCGTTACGCGCTCCTTTCCCTTCCAAGCCGCTGCATCCGGTAAAACGCCGTCAGCAGCGTCACCGTCCCGCAGCTCAGCAGGCTCGCCGTCATCCCCAGAATCAGCGACCAGTCATGCTCGAAAACCCCATGCACAATCCCAATCACCTGCAGCACGCTGAAGCCGCCAAACGTAATCAGTGACACGCCCTCATCCGTCTTCTTGCGCCACACCGCAATCACCTGCGGCACAAACAGCAGCGCATTGCACACCAGCCCCAGCCCAAAAATCACCGCCACAATCTCTCGCACTCTTGCCCCCATCGTCCACTTGTCGCTTTCCCAACTTTCCACTGTCCGTCGTCCACTGTCCACTGCTTTTCATCCGTTCCATCTCGCCATTCCCACCCAATCCCCGTCGGAATTCCCACAATTAGAACCAACTTTTCAGAATGTGGAACGCATCCATGTACTGGTGCGGCGCATGACTGATTCCGCGGTGCTTTCATTGGCGATAGTCGCAATGCTGTCCGCCGCTCCCGCATTCCACGCGCAAGCCCCTGCCACACAGGAATCGCAGCCCGGTGCCCCAGGGAAAAAAGACGCCGCCGCGCAGCCCGCTGTGCCAGTGCCACCGGGCGGCCCTGTGCCGGCAAAGGGGATCAAACCCGCTCCCCCCACCCCCATTGCCGAGCAAAAAGACACTCTGAACGAAACCGGCAACTGGAACCCCCAGTGGGACGTCCTCATTGAAGAAAACCTTCCCCCGGAGATGCTCTCCCCCGGCATGGGCAAAGCCGTAGGAGCCTATTGCCCACGTTTCTCCTCGCTGCCAGATGTCGACAAGCGCGCCTTCTGGGCATATCTCTTCCAGGCCCTCTCCGGCGCAGAAGCCGGCCTCAAGCCCACCACCAACGTTAGCCATTCCGATCCTGCTGTAGCAGTCCCCGATAAGGTCAGCCACCGCATGGTCCGCAGTGAAGGTCTCCTTCAACTCACCTACGAAGACTCCGAGCGCTATGGCTGCGATTTCGACTGGAATCACGACAAGTCCCTCGCCACGCGCGACGCAGGCAAGACCATTCTGCAGCCCAAAAATAATCTTCTCTGCGGCATTCGGATCATGAAAAACCAGCTCGTCGATCTCCGCGAGCCCCTGCTCACTCCCAGGAGCTACTGGTCCACCCTGCGTCCAGACACCCTTAGTTACCGCGTCTTCGTAAAGCAGATGACCAACGCCCCGGTCGCCTGCGGAACAAAAGTGCCGCGAAGCCCACACCGCGTGAAGGAAAACCTGCACGCTGCCTCCCAGTAGCGCACGCCGCCTACCAGATCCTCCTTCAGCTCCAGACCAGCTCGCCGCTCAGCTTGTTTCCCGTCGCTCTCCGCCGCCCAAGGCGATTAAAGTATTCACAATGAGTTCCGTTTACTTCGATCAAGTCTCAGAAGCCGCAGCCTATCTGCAATCCAAACTAGGCGCGCTCACACCGCAAATAGCCATCGTCCTGGGCTCCGGCCTCGGCGCTGTCGCAGACGCCGTAGAGAACCCCGTCTACATCCCTTACGGCGAAATCCCACACTTTCCGCAGTCCACAGTCGAAGGCCATTCCGGCCGCATCGTCGCCGGCACGCTAAGCGAAGCGCCAGTAATCGTCATGCAGGGCCGCGTCCATTTTTACGAGGGCTACACACCGCTCCAGGTTACCTTCCCCATGCGCGTCCTCGGCCTCGCCGGCATCCGTACAGTCGTGCTCACCAACGCTGCAGGCGGCATCGCACCCGGCCTCAGCATCGGCCAGCTCGTTGCGCTTTCAGATCACATCAACGCCCTCGGTTTCAACCCGCTCACCGGCCCCAACGAACCGCGCTTCGCCATCGCGCCGGGCGCAGGCCTGCGCTTCTTTGACATGACCGAAGCCTACTCCAAACCACTCCGCTCGCTAGCGCAACAAGCCGCCCAGCAGGAAGGCTGGACCCTCGACGAAGGCATCTACCTCGCCACACCCGGCCCCAGCTTTGAAACGCCAGCGGAAATCCGCGCCTTCCGCACCCTCGGCGCCACTCTTGTCGGCATGTCCACCGTGCCGGAAACCATCGTCGCCCGCCACATGGGCATTCAAGTCCTCGGCATCTCCTGCGTCACCAACCTCGCCGCAGGCCTCGGCGCAGCTCAACTCAGTCATGAAGAAGTCTTCGAAGCCGGCCGCCGCGTGGAACACCGCCTCGCCGGCCTTCTCAAGCGCCTCGTCCCAAACATCGCAAGAGGAATCTCCACCCAACAGTGAGCCAGCCCGCCCCTCAATCCGGAAAGCCCATCGTTCTCGGCATCGCCGGCTTCTCCGGCTCCGGCAAAACCACCCTCGCCCGCGAGCTGGCCCGAGCCTTCAACGGCATCCATTTCCCGCTCGACAATTACTACCTCGATCTTGCCCATCTGCCTCCCGCCGAGCGTGCCCATCAGAACTTCGATGACCCCGCACTCATTGAAAGCCCTCTACTCGCCGCGCATGTAGCCGCACTCGCCCGCGGAGAAGCCATCGAGCGCCCACTCTACGACTTTCCCACGCACACCCGCATCCTCGACCGCACAGAAACCATCCACCCCGCGCCGTTGGTCGTCGTGGAAGGCCTCTTCGCCCTCGTCTACCCGGATCTGCTTCCGCTCTACCACCTGCGCGTCTACGTGGAAACCGCCGAGAATCTCTGCTTCGAGCGCCGCCTACGCCGCGACATCCTGGAGCGCGGCCGCACCGAGGAGTCCGTTCGCCGCCAATACGCAGACACCGTCCATCCCGCAGCTCTCGCCTGGGTCAGGCCCTCCGCCGTTCATGCCGATCTCACTCTGGATGGAGCCGAGAACCTCGACTTCAAAGTAGAAGAGGTCGTTGCCTGGCTGCGTCAGCGGGGACTCTTCACCTTTTCGGACTGAACCTCGCACCATAGTGGTATTCCCATCTTGATTCCAGTCATAAAAGATTTATTCATCCGTGAGGCGTAATTCATCCGAAAATCACTACGTTCTACATAGCGATGCGCATATTCCGACCCAATTGGACCGCCATCAGGGCACAAGCCGACCAGCTTCTGCTGCGGGGAATCACCCCGCGGCGGCTCGCCCTCACGCTTGCATTGGGTTTTGCGCTGGGTTGCATTCCCGTCATTGGCATTCCCACGGCACTGTGCGCCATGATCGCGCTGCTCTTCCGGCTCAACCTGCCCGCCATGCAAGCGGCCAATTACATCGCCATGCCCTTTCAGTTGGCGCTCATTGTGCCTCTGGCCCGGCTCGGCGTCTGGATTAGCGTCGGGATCGCTCCATTCGCAGCAGGCAGCGCAATCGACCTGCATGTGCTGACGCACTCACCGCTGGAGCTTATCCGCCATTCCTCCGGTCAGTTGCTCAGGCAGCTAGGCCTTCTTGCCGGTGAAGCGCTCCTGGCCTGGCTACTCGTCGCCATTCCCGTCGTTCTGCTGCTCACCGTAGCGCTTACCAGCGTACTGCGGCGGGTTCCAGCGCTGTCCTCAGTGCAGGTTACTGAATCATCGGCAGGTTAATAGGACCACAGCATCCAACGCAAAAACCTGTTTCCCGTGAGTAATTGAAAAGACTTTGCCATTTTCCGCAGGTTTGTCAATAATTCGGAGTCGAAACCGGCTGTGCGCTGTCCACCCATGCCGTGTAGATCATATCCCGCAGCATGCTTGCTCCCGCCGCCAGGCGCTCGGCGGTAAAATCGCGCGATTCCGCGCTGCCACCTCCGGTAAATCCACCCGCCTTCTCCAACTGGTACACTTTCTCCACGTATGTCGCCGTGTGGCGGATATATGCCACATACTGGTCGAAAATATCGCCCTCAATCACATGCGGCGCCGTCATTTTGGTGTGCGCTCCGGCGTCCAGCGTCTGCAGGTTGTCGCGAACAAACAGCGTCTCAAACTGCGCATGAATCTTGTGGTCTGTCGTATAGCCGTTGGGGTTAGGCCCAGTCCAGCCGTTGTACTGGATTGTCGTATGCAGCGGTTGTGAGGCATCGCCCACATAGTGTCCCAGCCATCCGGCATAAAACAGGACTGACTGCTCCACCTCGCGCGTGGGCTTGTGATCTGCCGAAAGCTGGCGATACGTTCGCAGCGCGGCCTTTAACCTCTCCCACACTTCCGTCGCCTCCCACGGCTGCAGGCCAATCCTGCTCGGATTCTGTCCGGCGGCATACACCTTGGCCAGAAAGTCGAAGCGCCGATGCGGCAGCGGACCGAGCGCATCGGCAGGCTCCAGGTCGATAAAGTGCTCCGGCGCCTGCGCGCTGTTCAGCTCCGGCTCAGCAGGCGAGCGCCACCGATCCGGCTCCGGTCCCAGGTATTCAATTAGTGCCACAGCATCCTTCGAGCGCAAAAACTCCGGAACGTCCGAGGGCAGGGAAGAAGCAGCCAGCCGGTTCACCATGCGATGGCCTTCATCGCCCCATGCATGGGCGGCAGGCGGCGCAACAAGGGCAACGGTGAACGCAGCAAGCGCAGGAAGGGCAACGAAAGAGGCGGAGCGGAATGCCAGCATGGAGAAAGTATACGAGGCGGCTCGAAGAGTTTTTGAAAAATTGGTTGCATCGCGCCGTCTGGGCCATGCGAGTCGGGCGCGCAATTGAAAGAGGGCCGCTCCAGTTTTGTGGGCTGGTTTAGCCCTCTGGATTATCACGCGTGCATGGGTAAGTTGAGCCGATATGGCGCAATGATTTTCGCGATTCCAGGCCTTGCGCCGCTCGGTTCTCTCACGAAACTCCTCGTGCGGCTGGCAAAAATTCGGCCCCGGTGACCTGCCAGCCGGCAGCCAGCCAGATGCTTTCAAACCAAAGTAACATTGAAATTTCCACAATAAAAATTCCATAGGCGGCCATTCGGAGGCGCTTTATGGGATAAATTCAGTTTAATGAAGTTAAATTTTGATAATATCAATGCAATCTTGCACTTTCGAGCTACCAATTCCAAAGTGGGCAAGACAGACATTGCCAGTTGTATTTCGGAAGAGCTAGTATTCGCATAGTTTCTACCGGGATTTCTGGAATCTTCTAGCAGGACCCGGCGTGTGCGCTGTATGCAGCTTGTTCCCACAGTTTTATTCCCACAGTTTCAGATCTAGCGCGGCGCAGTCCGCTGGCCGCGGGGAGTGTTTCCTATATGGCATGGTATGCCTACTGCATAGGTGAGAAGCAAGCATTTCCAGAGTTGGTCAGGCATCGCAAACCAGTTCCCCTTGAGCAAGTTCACGGGGTTAGCGGCAATCAGGTTTTCCTTTACCCGGCAAGTGACCTCGCAATCGTTGTCAGCGAGCACAATCCGGCTGAAAGCTTCAACCAGCGATCGGGAATCGATCATGCAAGAGTGATCGCAGACTGCTTTCAGCATTCCACCATTCTTCCTTTCCGGTTTGGTACCGTTTTTGATACCGACGATCTCCTTCGCAAATCCATCCGCTCCAATCAACGCCAGTTTCAGACGAATATCGATAAGCTTCGCGGCAAAACCGAGATGCACATCAAGATCCTCGTTGACGACTGCTGTGCCGGAGCCCTCATCGGCAACCTTCCCACCGAGGGCGTCGGTCGCGAATACCTTTCCAACCTCCGCGAAAATGCCGCCCGTCAGCGCGAGCGTCAGACCCGCGGCCGAGCCGTCAGCTTCCAGATGCGTCGTCTCTTCAATCCGCTCGATGAAGAGGTCACCTGCCGCCTCACGGAAAACGGCAAAATGATCCTCGACATCTCGCACCTGATTGAGCGCAAGTTCGTCGAGCGCTACCAGAACAAGTTCGCAACCACCGCCGCGACCATGAAGGAGTGCCAGATGCAGATCTCCGGTCCGTGGCCTCCGTATCACTTCGTTCACCGGCTCACGCGCGCCAATCACGCGCCCGTGCATGCGCCTGCAGCCGCAGCCCTGCCCGCCATAAAGACTGCCGAGCCCATTCCCGCAATGGCCTGACGCAATCTCTCCGCAACCAACAACGGCCGCGACAATGTCGCGGCCGTTCCCATTACAACCCGAATCTCAAGCCACCTGACACACTGCCCGCTTTCCCCGCAGCCTGGCCATCAGCTTCTTCGGCCAGTCGCGATCCATGCAGGGCCGCTCAATCAGCACAAAATAGATAGTTCCAACCAGCAGGATCGCCGGTATGCAGACCAGATCCGTCACCGCCAGGTACCCCCATGCCGGCACACGGCGTTCCAGGTGCATGCGATGCAGGAGGTCTTTCATCACCGTAAAAACAATGGGATGTGTCAGATAAAGGCTGTAGCACATGCCGCCGATAATTGGCACAGCCGGAAAGCGGAAGAAGGCCGGGAACAGCTTTCCTTTGAAGGCGCCGGTATAAGCCACCAGCGACAACGGAGCAATCCACACATGAGCCGGAGATGGCGGGAGCAGAAAGATGCCCAGCCACGCCAGCACGGAGGCAACGTCCCATCCCCAGCTCTCAGGGATGCTCTTCCAGTCCGTTGCGTAAATATCTGCAAGCAAAAATCCGGCCAGAAAGAACTGCGCCCAATCCAGAATGGTGAGCCCAACGCGCGAATAAACTCCAGGCACGGCCCCCGGAATCCACGCAAGTTGCGCATAGCCCATCGCAATGATCGCAATCAATAGCAACAGGCGGCGCATCCACGCCGGGCGCAGCAGGAAAATCATCGCCAGCAGCGGAGCCAGGCAGTAGAACTGTACCTCAATCTCCAGAGACCAGGTCACAAAATGAATGACGCTCGCGTAGCCGTACCACAGGCTATGCACGTACAGGATGTTTGCCAGCAGATGCGTTGCAATATAGCCCAGCGCATGCGTTGCCGCAAGCAGACCGGCTGCGCGAATGCAGAGAATCAGAATGTACGGAGGCTCAAGGCGCGTCAGGCGGCGCAGAAAATAGGCTCCAATGCGTACTTGTTTCCCGCCCGCCAGATATTGCTTCGCAAAGGGAAGCCCAAGAATGAATCCGCTGATAATAAAAAACAGCTCGACTCCACGGCGCAGGTGCTCAATCCAGAAAGGCATTCCGCCCAGCACAACACGAACATCTGTCTGGACGTATGTGTGATAAATCACCACTGAAGCGATGGCCACAAAACGCAGCCCATCGATCTCCGGGATATAGCTGCCTCCGCTGGTAATGCGCCTCAGCGATAGATTCATCTACGGCACCCTCTCTTCTTGCTCAGTATGTATGATTGCCGCTACAGGGCAGAGTGATTTTAATTTACAGTCTCGTGTTTGCCGCTGCGTGACAGCACAAACGAACTCCGCCGGTCCTTCGACGCGCGATCGATCTGTTTCCAGAAGCCCACAAAATAATCAATCGCTGAAATCGTCGAGACGCCCACGGTAAAGTACATGCCGGTAATCGCCGTCCACTTCACCGGAAGAACAATCAGCCCAAGCTTCCACTCAAACCATCGATGCGAGAGAATCGCCGCCACCACTGAGACAATCTGAAGCACTGTTTTCAGCTTGCCCAGGTCGCTTGCCTGGATCGTAAATCCCTCAGACGCCGCAATCGACCTCAGCCCCGAGATCAGGAACTCGCGACCGATAATCACCACCGCAATCCAGACCTTCACCACCTGCGGCGTATAGGCCACCAGCGCAATCAGCGCCGCCGTCACCATGACCTTGTCCGCCAGAGGATCCAGCAGCATCCCCAGCGTCGTAATCTGCCCGCGCTTCCGCGCCAGGTAGCCGTCCACTCCATCGGTAATTGAAGCAAGAATGAACAGCACCGCGGCGGAAGCCTCTTGCAAGCCCTCCGGTCCCTGCCACGGAAACTTGCTCGAAAGAATCCACAGCAGCAGCGGGATCATGACAATCCGGCTCATCGTGATGGAATTGGGCAAGTTCATGCTAAACCTATTGTTTCCATGATAACTTCTGTCCAGCATCCGCGCTTCGGACCAAATTGCGGAAAATTTGCGGAACAAATTACCATAGACGGCGTGGCAGACAGGACTCCAACCATGCCCACGGCGCCTTCGACTTTTACTATTTCCGTGTTCACCCGCCACTCCGCTAAGTGTCTCCACAAGAATAACCCTCAGTGGCGGAAGTGCAAATGTCGGAAGTCTCTTTACCTGTACGAAAACGGAAGAAAAGAAGACTATCGCCAAGCGTTTCAAGACACTCAAAGGGCTGACTCCCTACCAGTTCATCTGTGCCGCTTGGCAGAAAGCCCCCCACAGGTTTACCCTCCACCTCATCCACCACTCCCTGGGACTAAACACCAGGCGTCGAACGCTCGCGTTATCGCAGATTCAAGCTCTATCGACCGATACAACGCCCGCTCGAAACCTCGACTGGAGTTCGCGCGTTTTTGCTGCAACCGGAGGTACAGTCGTTCCCATGGCTTCGCTTTGCCGGGCCATCCTCTGTCGTCGAAGGTCATTGCACGCCAAAGCATTGCTAAAATTATGCATAGATATGAACGCTCTTGACGAGAACCAAGACGGCCCACCGGGGCAGCCTGAGATTCAGGACGCAACTGAAGTAGTTAAGAATGTCGGCTCCAAGGCAACCTTCACCCGTAACTCGATCATCAGCATGCTTCGCCTTTTCGTAACCGCAGGAATCGCTCTGGTCCTGCCAGGTTACCTGACGCACAAAATGCCTATCAAGACTTACGCGGCATGGGTGTTAATCCTACAGGTAAGCTCTTATGTAAGCTATCTTGATTTTGGTATTCAGACAGCCATTTCCAAGTTTGTAGCCGAATACCGAGTTAAGCAGGACGCTGCCGGCTTAAACATGCGTGCCAGTGCGGGATTACTCCTCATGCTGCTTGCCGGCGCGCTGGGTATAGTCCTGACATTGATCTTAGCCTGGTGCGCACCTCAGTTGTTTCACGACATCCCCTCCGACCTTTATGGAGATATACGAGTCAGTATTATCCTCGTGGGCATTTCCCTATCGCTCGGACTTGTCTTTTCCATTTTCTCTTCTATTTTCTTAGGGCTTCAGCGATTCACAGTACCAATGATCATCGGTATCGTGAATCGCTTTTTGTTTACGGGGATGGTGCTCGGCGCTGCTGCATATCATTTGAGCCTCGCGACGATGGGCGCATTGGTAGCTTTTACCAATGTGTTTACGGGACTGTTGCAGTTTGAAGCATGGCGGCGGTGGGGAAGAAGCGTCCGTTTAAGTCTGGCCTCCATTGATCGCAGTGTTGTGCGGAAGATGTTCGTCTATTGTTCTTCGCTCGCTATATGGAATGGAGCGATGTTGTTCATCAGTGGGCTGGATTTAACCATCGTAGGGAGATATGACTTTGGCCAGACTGCCTTCTATTCCGTCGCCGCCCTTCCAATGACTTTCGGCATTTCGATCATGGGAGCTGCACTTGCTCCACTGATGCCCACCACTTCCGCATTGAGCGTACTCCGTACACCGGAACAGATGGGCATGCTCCTGGCGAAGGTAACGCGCTATGCTTCAATTCTACTGATCGTATCCAGCATTCCACTGCTCGTTGGAGGTTACTGGATGTTACGGATATGGGTCGGGCCAACGTATGCGACGAATGCGATTGGCTATTTACGTATTCTTGTCATAGCAAATGTTTTGCGCAATATGTGTATGCCATACGCGAGCATGCTGGTCGCGACAGACAATCAGAAAGTTGGAATCTTTTGTGCGATCGCTGAAGCCGTCGTTAATCTCACCTCAAGCATATATTTGGGCCGCCGTTTCGGTGCAATTGGAGTTGCATACGGCACACTCATCGGATCGTTCGTGAGTGTGGGCGTGCATTTTGTGTTCAATATGCACTTCACATATTCCCAGTTTTCCATTTCGCGTACGCGCCTTTTCTTGAACGGCCTTGCTCGTCCCTTTCTCATTGCGCTCCCGTCTCTCCTGCTGTTCCGTCTTTGGTGGCTTACAACACCGCCTGCGCTGACTCTTCCCATGTGGACCGCGCTGGTCTTGAGTACCTTGCTGATCGCATGGTTTATAGCGCTCGATAGCGGAGAGCGAACTTCGCTCGTACACATGGCCGGGACCCGGCTCATGCTTCGAACAAGGTAAAATAGTCTTCGGTTTAGGCCATCCACCTGGAATGGAAAAGAGGGTTTTGTGAAGGGCAAGTTTGAATATGCTTACTGGCAATCGGTTTTCAAAGGTCTTACCAAGCCCAAGGTGCCGGTTACACCTTACATTCCCCAGCGTCGCCAGCCTCCTTCGCGTTCCCTGGAAGTCGTATCTGCCTGGGAGGGAATCCAGAATATTCTCGCCGATCTCATTCAGCGATTCGACATCGACACAAATCGCTGTCTTGAGTTCGGCGTTGAGTACGGCTTCTCGACTGTAGCCCTGTCTTCCTTTTTCAACGCAGTAACCGGTGTGGACACCTTTCAAGGAGATCGCCACACCACCAACAAAAGCGACATATACAGTGAGACATCGGAAAGACTGTCGTGCTTCGCCAACATTAACCTCATCTGCAGCGACTACCGCGACTTTATTCAGCAGGACCATGGATCCTATGGCTTGATCCATGTCGATATCATCCACACTTTTGCGGATACCTTTGCGTGCGGCCTATGGAGTGCCAACCACTCTCAATGCACCATCTTTCATGACACGGAGTCTTTTCCTCAGGTCAAACAGGCTGTGACCGAGATAGCGCGGGCAACCGGCAAGAAGTTTTATAACTTCAATGAAAGCTCTGGCTTGGGCATTCTTGTGTGATGGTCAGCCCACCCATATCTTCATCATGGCAATTAAAACGGCTATTCCCTTCACCGCTTTGTATTGGATATGAGGCATCTCCTCCCTTTCTCTATGGAGTGAGAGATGCTGGTCCTGGTCAGAGTCTCAAGACATGATCAACTTCAAAACGAATACTTCGCCGCGAGCTGCATAAGCCGGGGTGCCTGAGCGCTTTCGATTTTGCCGAAGGCCGCGTCGCTCCTCTGGCCATCGATAGCACTTGGACCATAGAACTGGGCATGGTTGAGTGTGTTGAAGGTTTCCAGGCGCAGTTCTACATTCGTCCGCTCAGTGATGCGGAGATCCTTTTTAAGCGTTGTATCGAAGTCTTCGATCCCCGGCCCATAGAACTCGCGCCGCCGAGCGCTGCCTGACTGTCCAAGATTTTCTTCCGGAAAGAGCGCCGTATGAAACGCCGGCTTGCCGTTACGTCCGTTCGTGTTGATGTGGAGAGGTCCGGGCAGATGCTGCGGGGTGTCCAGCAGGTAATTGTTGGCGCCATTGCCGAGAGTACCCAGCAGCGAATTGTCTGAGTTATCAAATAACGTGACGGGAAGACCGGTCGTGAACCGCGCCGTTCCAGACAAACTCCATCCTTCTGTCAACCGGCTATGACGACGCGTTGCCCAGGCTACAGGCATTTGCCAGGTGTAGTTGCCAACCACCGAATGCTTCATGTCCCATGCGGAGATTGCCCGCGAGTGTCTTGGATCAAGAGGATCGAGCTGTTCGCCGATGTTCGATCCCTGATCGATTGACTTGGCGTAAGAATAACTCAGCGAAGCCTGTGATTCACTCCGCTGGTAACGCAAGGTGGATTGCAAGGTGTTGTAATTGGAGTTGCCGATGGAGGCATCTTCTGTATTTTCCTGATAGAGCTCACAGCCATTGACATACGAGGAGCAAAGAGCAGGTGGATTGGTTACATCGACGCCGGTGGTTCTCCGCTCCTGGCCGGATCGCGTTCCCTGGTAGGTTGCGCCGGAAGCCGTGGTAAACGTACCATCTTCGGCAAACGGCCCGCAGCCTGGAAGACTGAGGCACAGAGCTTGATTGCCTGGGTTTACCGACGCTAGTTCCATAATGTGATGGCCTTGATTGCCGACATAGCTCACGGTAAGCAGTAACCCTGTTCTCAACTGGCGCTGAATCGACAGCATGTAGTTGCTGATATACGGTACTGAATTCTTGTAATAGAAGAATGGATCGGCCGAGACCGGCGTCACTGCCGTCCAGTTGAACCCGGAATACGGATGGCTCTGTGAGATGCCATGCGGCGGCAGCGCGAGTGGATACGGATCCGGTTCAACTCCGCCGTCTGATACGTTGACAAAAGGTTGCGAGAGAAGCGGCGGTTGAGAGCTTAAATAGTTGTAACCAAATGGCGGCACGGCATACATGATGCCCGTATTGAGACCAGGAAACGACGTGTAGAAGAGGCCGTAGCTGGCGCGGATGCTCGTCGTGCCCGAAGCGCCCAGCAGCTTTCCACGAATGCCTTTGTCGAAATTCGGCGAATACGCTAAGCCGATTCTCGGCGCTACGCTGCCGTATTTGGTGGGGGAGATTGTAGACGGAATGCCTGGGTCTCCCGGTACCAGCATGCCCGGAACAGCGTTTGGATATAGCTCGGATTGGCGACCGGCGACGTAGGTCTGAATGGAATCGTACTTTTCCGACCACGGTTCGATGATGTCCCAGCGCACACTAAGGTTGATCGTCAGGTCGGGACGCGCGCGCCAGCTATCCTGGCCATACGCCCCTAAATAGTGATTCCGCAGATAAAAGGGCGGTCCGTCAGACTGAGTGTAATTGCTCGTCACTCCGAGCAGGAAGTCGGCGAATGGAATACCGGTTTCCGTACCATCGATATTGAAAGTTCCGTTGAACGTGCCGTTAGGGTGCTCGTTGACCTGGTCCATGTGAAACTGCACGCCGAACTTCAACGAATGCGCACCGATCACGCGGGTCAATCCGTCGCTGAGGTAGTACGTATTGTTGTTCTGAATCACGTTCGTGATCGGTACCCCCATCGCAAACTGAGGGAAGGTGATGTTCATTACGCCTTCATATTGGGGCGCCTGAATATAAATGCCGGTATTGCCTCCTGCCGTGATTCCCTGCGCGGACAAAGGCACACCAAGGCCGCCTTTTGGTTGACCGACGATGTTGGCGTTGCGCAGGACTCCGAGATGGAACTCGTTAACCGTCTTGGAGCCGAGCGTAGTCGTGATTCCTAAAGAGGCAAGCTGAGCACGTCCACTGAAGATCGCATCGAAGCCGGGGATGCTTGCGCCGGCCACGCTGCCTGGGTAGGGATTATCGAGATTGTATTGATCAAAGAAGTAATAGCCGGAAACCTGGCCGATATGTGTATTGCTGTCGGCCCGGACGGAAAACTTATTGTCGGTGACCAGCTGATTGTAAGCCGATGTGGTGAATTCGTTGAGTCCGCTATTGGGTTGAGGAACATATCCAATCAGCTTCTGATAGGGCGCAGAAAATGCCGCTCCCGGAATCACCCCGCCAGGGAAAACGTCTGTGTACTTCTCGCCTGCGGTCACGGGAGTGCCAAGGGCCTGCGTGAGCAGGGAAGCAATATAGGGACCGCTCACTGCATACGGTGTACTGGCTGAAGCGTCCGCTGCCGCGAACTCGCCTGAAAAATCACCGCTCCGCTCTGCGAATGAGGGAACGGTTATATTTCCTGTTGAAACGCCTTGGGTGGTGTGCGTTCCCTGGTAGTCGCCAAAGAAAAAGACCTTGTGGTGCTTGATAGGTCCCCCAACGGTACTGCCGAACTGGTTCTGGCGAAAGACCGCTCTCACTGGATCGAAATAACCGCGCGAATCGAGCGAAGTGTTTCGCAGAAACTCGAATGCCGAGCCATGAACCTGGTCTGTGCCCGCCTTGCTTACCACGGTGATCATGCCGCCGTTGTAGTTGCCATACTCTGGATCGAAGTTATTCGTCAGCACACGAAACTCATCGATCGAATCAAGGTCGGGAACGACCGCTGTGCCGCCGTTCATGTGCTCGCGAACATCGATTCCATTCACCATCCACCCATTCGATGATTCTCGCTGGCCGCTGATCGACAGATTGCCGGCATTCTGATCGCCGGATGGCTCAATGCCGCCTGTCACGCCGGCCATGATGACTGAACTCGGAAGCAGCGTCGATATTGGCGTGACGCCCGGCTGAATCGCCAGCAGATCCGTGTAAGCACGCCCGTTCAGCGGGAGGGCGGTCAATTGCGTGCCGGTCACCACGTCGCCAAGATGTGTCGAGACTGTATCGATCTGAACCTCAGCCTCGCTGCTGACCTGGATCGATTCAGCGTTGCCGCCAACCTGCATCATGAAATCGACTTTCAGCGCTGAGTCGGTGTCGATCGCCAGCCCGGTCTTCTTCTGCGTCCTGAAGCCGGTGGCAGTTACGGTCATTTCATAATGGCCCACTGGGAGATTGGGAAAGGTGAAGAGGCCTGCACCGTCTGACTTAACGTGATACTTCGTCTGCTGCGCTATGTTCACGAGCTCCAGTGCGGCGTTGGGAATGACCGCGCCCGACTGATCGGCCACTATGCCCGTGATGCTTCCCCCGATCGCTGCATACATCGGTGTCAATGCAAGCAGGAGGTATCCAAAGAAAAGAAAAGACAAACGGCCCTTTCGGGCCACGGAGAGAATAGAGTCCAGCCTCGGACGGAGCAAACGCACCTCGCGGGGCGGGAAAGAAGGTGCGAGGGCTCAAAGATTCATGAGCAATCGTCCCCGTTTCCACGCGGAGAAGAATCACAAAACACTATTTCAGGTAGGTTTCCTGACTCTCAGGCGAAGTCGCAGTGTGAGCGGCTTCAGAGCTTCCGCCTTCCCCGGCTCGCGCCGAGTGGCTCGTTGGAAGATCGATTGTCCTGATTACAGTGGCGGGACCGCGCCGGACTCTCACCGGCTTCCCTGTTACGCCCTTGCGGGCTCCTGAAACATCTGACTGAACGATAACACATTGAACAACGACAGAAACGCCTGGTGGCTCAGTTTGAATTGTTTTGTAACAGGGCACGACTTGAGTCGTGCCAAAAAAAGCTGCAAAACTTCCGGACTTTAGCCCCTGCGGGATGTTTTTGCAGCGTCTGACGAATCGACTTCGGCTTGCTTTGTAACAGGGCACGACTTGAGTCGTGCCGAAAATCCGGCTGATAGAGTCTTTGGGCTTTAGCCCCTGATGGATGTTTTCAAACTGAGCCACTACCCAGAAACGCCTGGTGTTCCCGAGACGCAGAATCCCTTCCCTGGATGTCCGAAGCGATGGATCTCAAGAAGGAGAAAAATTTCTTTGAGACACGCGTTATCGAGTATCAGAACGGTGGCTCTTTGTCCTGGATGTTTAGTCCCAGAGTGTGGTGGAGTAATCTATTCGGACTTGCCATCGCCGGAGGTTTTGTGGGACAGGTGCTTCACCGGAGCGCCCGAACGACAGCGGCAGTACGTCGAGAGTAGTGGCAATTATTTGCCCGATAGCCGATCGAGATCGAGGTTCAACAAAAGCACATTCACGCGTGGTTCGCCAAGCAGGCCAAACTGCCGCCCAGTGATATGCTGCGCAATCAGTGTACGAATCTGCTCTACATTTAGCCCGCGCGCCTTGGCCACACGTACCGCCTGAAAATACGCCGCATCCGGTGTAATGTCGGGATCGAGCCCCGATCCCGACATCGTCACCAGATCAATCGGCACCGGCTTGCCGCCGGATTCCTTGCTCAGCTTGTCAATATCGCCTTGAATCCGCTGCACCAGCTTCGCATTCGACTGCGCCAGGTTCGATCCGCCGGAAGCAGTTGCGTCATATCCATTGCCCGCCGCTGAAGGCCGCGGATGAAAGTAATTGTCAGAGGTAAAGCTCTGCGCCAGTAACTCCGATCCCACAACCTGGCCGTTCTTCAGAATCAGGCTTCCTTCCGCCTGGTGCTGAAACAGAACATGGGCAACCAGGGTAATCGCCAGCGGATAGCCCAGCCCAAACAGCACCGTCACAATCAGCGTGAACCGAACCGCCGTTAACCATACCGAATGCGTCTGTATCTCCGTACCGGCTGTGGTCGCATCTGAAGGTGTTTCAGGCAATGTGGAAGCAGTATGCACAGTCATTCTCCTTGGTTAGGCCAGGTGCAAAAACGCAAGCGCCATGTCAATCGCCTTGATCCCGATGAACGGCACAATTACGCCGCCCACGCCATAAATCAGCAGATTTCGCCGTAGCAGCACATCCGCGGGCTTCGGCTGATACTTCACGCCCTTCAACGCCAGCGGAATCAGCGCAATGATGATAATCGCGTTGAAGATGACCGCTGAAAGAATCGCCGAATGCGGCGAGCGCAGGTCCATGATGTTCAGCGCATTCAGCACAGGAAACACGCCTGCGAACATCGCCGGAATAATTGCAAAATACTTTGCGACATCGTTCGCGATCGAGAACGTTGTCAACGCGCCCCGCGTCATCAGCAGTTGCTTGCCAATCTCCACAATCTCGATCAACTTTGTCGGGTTCGAATCGAGATCCACCATATTGCCGGCCTCTTTGGCCGCCTGTGTGCCGGAGTTCATCGCCACGCCTACATCTGCCTGCGCCAGCGCCGGCGCGTCGTTCGTGCCGTCACCTGTCATCGCCACCAGCTTGCCGCGCGCCTGCTCACGCTTGATCAGGTCCATCTTGTCCTTTGGCTTCGCCTCGGCAAGAAAGTCGTCCACACCCGCTTCGCGCGCAATTACAGCGGCTGTCAGCGGATTGTCGCCCGTGATCATGATGGTGCGAATTCCCATCGCGCGCAGCCGCGCCAGCCGCTCCTTCAAGCCGCCTTTCACAATGTCTTTCAGATAAATCACGCCCAGCGCCGTTGCATTTTCAGACACTACCAGTGGCGTTCCGCCCGCGCGTGCAATCTCTTCCACGCTCTCCCGCACCTTCTGCGGCAGGGAAGACCCCTGCTCTTCCAGAAAGCGCGTAATCGCATCGACACTTCCTTTGCGAATCCGTGTTCCCGGAATATTCACGCCGCTCATCCGTGTCTGTGCCGTAAATGGCACAAACTCCGCATGGATGCTTCCCAGATCGCGGCCGCGCAGATTGTACTGTGTCTTTGCCAGTACCACAATTGACCGGCCCTCCGGCGTCTCGTCGGAAAGGGAGGCAAGCTGTGCGGCATCCGCCAGCCGCTCCGCGCTCACGCTCGGCGCGGGAATGAACTCCACCGCCTGTCGATTGCCCAGCGTTATCGTGCCCGTTTTATCCAGCAGCAGCGTGTTCACGTCTCCTGCCGCTTCTACCGCGCGTCCGCTCATCGCCAGCACGTTGTACTGCACCAGCCGGTCCATGCCCGCTATGCCGATTGCTGAAAGCAGGCCGCCGATCGTCGTCGGAATCAGGCACACCAGCAGTGACACCAGAACAAAGACGGTCTGCGGTGCCTTCGAGTACATCGCAAATGGCTGCAGTGTCACCACCGCCAGAAGAAACACAATCGTCAGCCCGCTCAGCAGAATGCTCAGCGCGATCTCATTCGGCGTCTTCTGCCGTGACGCGCCTTCCACCAACGCAATCATGCGATCCAGAAAGGTCTCGCCCGGATTCGATGTGATCTTCACCCTGATCCAGTCGGAAAGCACTTTCGTGCCTCCCGTCACCGCCGAGCGGTCCCCGCCTGCTTCACGGATCACCGGCGCGGACTCGCCCGTAATCGCCGACTCGTCCACGCTTGCTACGCCTTCAATTACTTCGCCGTCGCCCGCAATGTACTGCCCCGCTGGGATGTAAATCACGTTTCCAGCACGCAGTGCGCTGCTCGGCACCTCTTCCAGCTCGCCGCTCGCCGCATAGCGCTGCGCAATTGTCTCTCCGCGCGCCTTTCGCAGCGTATCGGCCTGCGCCTTGCCGCGCCCTTCAGCCATCGCCTCGGCAAAATTAGCAAACAGCACCGTGAACCATAGCCACAGCGTGATTTGCAGATTGAACCCGAACCCAGGCCGATGATGTACCGTGTTGTCGATCAGCAGCAGCGTCGTCAGCACACTGCCCACCTCAACAACAAACATCACTGGATTCTTCACCATCTTGCGCGGGTTCAACTTCTGCACTGAATCCAGCAGTGCCGCGCCAGCAATCTTCGAATTCCAGAGATTCTTTTTCTCATTCATCGCAATATCTCTTTTTTAGTTAGAACGTCTGTCCAGCCTGCAGAAGCAGGTGCTCCAAAATCGGTCCCAGGCTCAGCACTGGGAAGAAGGTCAGCGCGCCAAGAATCAGCACCACGCCCACCAGCAGCACCGAAAACAACCATCCATTCACAGGAAACGTTCCCGGTGAAGGCGGCACGCCCTTCTTCTGAGCCAGGTTCCCGGCCAGCGCCAGCACGGGAATCAGCATCAGGAAACGTCCTGCCAGCATTGCCCAGCCCAATGCCACGTTGTACGACCATTGCGTAGCAGGGGTGGCTGGAACGTTGAGTCCGGCAAATGCCGAGCCATTATTCCCCGTTGCGGAAGTAAACGCATAGAGAATCTCACTCAGCCCGTGCGGCCCACTATTCGTCAGCGCAGGAAGCCCAATCGTCGGAGACAGGACAAACACCGCCGTCAGCGTAAGAATAATCAGCGGAAAGATCAGCACATACAGCATCGACATCTTTACGTCGTATGATTCGATCTTCTTGCCCAGGTATTCTGGCGTGCGTCCCACCATCAGCCCGGCAATAAACACCGCCAGCACCACAAAGATCAGCATTCCGTACAGCCCTGACCCTACGCCGCCAAAGATCACCTCGCCCAGCAGAATGTTCGTCAGCACTACCATTCCACCCAGTGGCGTATAGCTGTCATGAACGCTGTTCACCGCGCCGCAGCTTGCCGCCGTCGTAATCTCCGCAAACAAGGACGACTGTGAGATGCCGAATCTCACTTCCTTGCCCTCGTAGTTGCCGGTTTCGCCGCTCGCCACCGTGGTTTGCGCTGCGCCATGCAGAAGCGGGTGCGGTTGTGACTCGGCCCAATACACTGCCGTGAACCCGGCAGTGAACAATACAAACATTGCCGCAAACACTGCCCATCCATGTCCCTGCGATCCCGTCATCCGTCCCAGCGCGTATGTCAGCCCCGCCGGAATCACAAAGATCGAAAGCATCTGGAGAAAGTTCGTAAACGGCGTTGGGTTCTCGTACGGATGCGCGCTGTTCGCGTTAAAGAATCCGCCTCCGTTCGTGCCAAGCATCTTGATCGCTTCCTGGCTTGCCACAGGTCCCTGCGCAATTGTCTGCGTCTGGTTTGCCTGCTCCACAGTGTGCGCCGCGGTATACTTCGCCAGATTCTGCGGTACGCCCTGCGCCACCAGCAGCAGCGCGTAGATCACACATGTCGGAAGCAGCACATACAGCAGCGTCCGCGTGGCATCCACCCAGAAGTTGCCAATCGTCTTGGATGAGGTGCGCTGGATTCCGCGAACCAGGGCCACGGCCACCACAATGCCGACTGCGGCCGAGAAGAAGTTGTGCGTCGCCAGAGCCGCCATCTGCGTCAGGTAGCTCATCGTCGTCTCCGGCGTATAGCTTTGCCAGTTCGTATTCGTCGTAAAGCTCGCCGCCGTGTTCCACGCCAGGTCTGGTCCCACCGCCACCAGCTTCTGCGGATTCCACACCGGCAGCGCTGCCTGCAGCCGCTCAATCAAATACGTTATTACCATGCTCACGGCGGAGAAGCCCAGCACCGCGTATGCGTACTGCCGCCAGTGCATCTCATGCTCTGCGTTTACGCCGGCCAGCTTATAGATCAGCCGCTCCGCCGGGTGCAGCACGGGATGGAGCCACGTCCGCTTGCCTTCCAGCACGCGAACCAGATACAGTCCCACGGGCTTCACCGTAAGCAGCAGAACAATCGAGTAGACAAGAAACTGTAGCCAGCCATTCGCCGACATTTTAGAATTTCTCCGGGAAAAGAAGGGAAAAGACGAGATACCCCAGCAGAAGAATGCAGAGAACCAGGGCCGCGGCGGTTATGGGGTCAATTTGCACGTATCTACCTCAGTTTCTCGCACGCTTTGACATATAGAAAGGCAACGGCAAAGAAGATTGCCGTAAAGAGCACCATCAGAGCATCGTCCAACATGCCATCCTCACTGCGAACAGTGCGTTGCGCTTATGTTCGCCGCTAACCAGAATTTCAGCTTTTATCTATAAAGTGGCAAAGTGAATTCTAAGGAATGCGTAAGGGCGGGCGCCCTCACTGCGCTCCCGATTGTTCTTCATTCCAGCCTTCAGGAACAAAGCGGTATCCGATCCACGGCTCCGTGTGAATGTATTGCCGTCCCGTTTCGCCTTCCAGTTTCTTTCTCAGTTGCCCCACAAACACCCGCAGATACTCCGGCTGGTGCGCCGCCTGACCACCCCACACCGCCGTCAGCAGCGCGCGGTGCGTCAGCACCTTGCCCGGATGCCGCGCCAGATGCGCGAGAAGGTCAAATTCCTTCGGCGTGAGGTGAACCTCTTTGCCTTGCACGGTCACGCTGTGCGCGGTCACGTCCACCACAAAGTCCCCCGTCGCGATCGCGTTTTCCGTCCGCTCCGGAGCGCGCCGCAGATGCGCCCGCACCCGCGCCAGCAGCTCCTGGATGCTGAAAGGCTTGGTCACATAATCGTCTGCGCCCGCATCCAGCGCCTCCACCTTGGATCGCTCATGGTCGCGCACGGAAAGCACGATGATCGGCGTCGTCGCTGAGCGCCGGATCGTTTGGCATACCTCCACGCCGCTCACCCCCGGCATCATCAGGTCCGTAATCACCAGGTCCGGCGGCCACTCCTGAAAAACCTGCAGACCCTCTTCCGGATCGTTTGCCGTGCGAATATCAAAGCCCTGCGCCGTCAGCGCCGCGCGCAGCGCCCGCGTAATCTGGGACTCATCGTCGATAACCAGGATTCTTCCAGCCATACAGCCTCTTCATTGCAAACAATACCACTTCCGCTTCAGACGGTATCATGCTTTGTAAGAAAGGTGGTCGCATGCGAGTAGCTCAGACACTGCCAATGGAGACGCTGAAGCGGGTCTCCCTGCACGTTTTTGTATCTACCCTTTGCGTAGCTGGCGCCACGGCGTTCCTTTCCCGGGCACGGATCGACGATTCCATTGTCGGGCTTGTCTTCCTCACCGGCGTGGTCGTGGCAGCTTCCCTCGTCGGCGTCCGGCTTTCGCTCTATGTCGGATTCATCTGCGCGCTCAGCTTCTGGTACTACTTTTTGCCGCCGCATGCTTCATTTCTGCTTCTTGGAGTCCAGGAGTGGATGGAACTGTTTTCGTTCATTGCCAGCGCTCTTATCGTGAGCCGCATCGCCGATCGCGCTCGCAAGCAAGCCCAGCAGGCGGACATCCGCCGCGCCGATGTGGAACGCCTCTATACGCTGAGCCAGGAGATGATGCTGCACGATGACGCCGGTCTGCTCATGCGCGATCTGCCCCTGATGATTGGAAAGACCTTCGGCCTGCGCGATGTTGTGCTCTACGTGCGGGAGCAGGACCGCTTTTACGGTCCCGTCGCCGAACTGCCGCGTGGCATGGACGAGGAGATGCGCGGCCGCGTCTCATGGCATAACGTGGGCTCGCACGATGAGTTTTCGTCCATTGCGCTGATGCTGGGAATGACGAACCTCGGCGCAATGGCATGGCGTCCGGATGCGCTCTCGCGCGATGCGGCCACGGCAATTGCCGCGCAGGTCTCCGTTGCTCTTACACGCGCTGCGGCCATTGAAATCTACACCCGCATTGAGGCTTCCCGCGAAGGCGAGCGCCTTCGCACTGCGCTCATCGATTCGCTCACTCACGAACTCCGCACTCCGCTCACCGGCATCCGCGCTGCCGCTACTACCCTGGTTCAGAATGAGGGCCTTGACGAAGCCACGCGCAGCGATCTCATCCTGCTCGTCGACGAAGAATCTGCGCGCCTCGATAAGCTCATCGGGGAAGCTGTTGAAATGGCTGAGGTCGATGCCCGCGCCGTCACCATAAGCACCGCTCCGCAGTATGTTCGAAGCATCTTTGAGCATGCTCTTGAAGAGTCCCGCGCCGCTCTCGCAGGCCATCCTGTCATCATCGAAGTAGATGAGACCGATACCCCCGCATGGTTCGATTCGCATCTCATCAGCCGCGTCCTGCGCCATCTTATTGAAAACGCCGCGCGCTATTCTCCGCCTGGAAGTCCTATTATTCTTCGCAGCGGTCGCGCCAATTCAAACCTTAACTTTACCGTGGAAGATCGCGGCCCGGGCATCGAAGCCGTCGACCTGCCGCTCATCTTTGAAAAGTTCTATCGCGGCCGCCGGGGCCAGGCCACGGGCAAGGGGACTGGCATGGGGCTCGCCATCACCCGCGCCATTCTCCAGGCGCACGGAGGCGGAATCGATGTTGAAACCACTCTCGGTAGAGGAACCAGATTCCACTTCTGGGTTCCTCTCGTCGAAAAACAACCTGAAACCGCCTGATATATGGTGAAAACATAGGCATGAAGCAGATCCTCATTCGTCTCCTTCTCACCATTCCCGTCCTCTGGCTGGTCGTCTCCCTCGTCTTTCTGCTCATTCATCTCGTGCCCGGTGACCCGATCCAGACCATGCTGGGAGACGGCGCGACTGCGGCCGACATCACCGCCCTGCGGCATCAGTACCACCTCGATCTCCCGCTTCACCTGCAGTACTTCGAGTACTGGAAGAACGTCCTTCGCGGAGATCTCGGCGAATCGATCCGCCTCCACGATTCCGTTGCGCATCTCATCGCCCAGCGCTACCCCTACACCCTCGCGTTAACCCTCTGTGCCCTCATTGTCGGCCTGTTTCTCGCGCTTCCCGCAGGCATTGCGGCTGCCGTCCGCCGCGGACGGCTCACCGATCAGGTACTCTCCGTCGTCAGCCTCTTCGGGCTCTCCGTTCCCGGCCTCGCGCTCGGCCCCATACTCATCCTTGTCTTTTCCATCCTGCTTGGCTGGCTGCCCGTCTCAGGAGCCAACAACGGCGGCACCAAAGCCATCGATTGGCACTACCTCATCCTGCCTGCCATCGCCATGGGTGCTTCGCTTGCCGCCATCCTTACCCGGATGGTCCGCACCGCCATGCTTGAGGAACTGGGTCAGGACTACATTCGCACCGCCCGCGCAAAGGGCCTCACCGAATCCGCTGTCGTCTGGCGGCACGCTTTGCCTAACGCCCTTGTGCCCATCGTCACGGTCGTCGGCCTGCAATTCGGCGCGCTCCTCGCCGGAGCCATCGTCACCGAAAAAATCTTCTCCTGGCCAGGCTTAGGCCGCCTGGTTGTCGATGCCATCTCCAACCGCGACTACGCCCTGGTCCAGGGATGCCTGCTGTCCATCGGATTGACCTATATCCTCGTGAACCTGTTCACCGACATCGTCTACCGCTGGATTAACCCCCGCATGAGGGCATAGCCAGCCTCTCAGTCAAGGTCAATGATCTCGGCTTCCAGAGTCCCATCCGCGTTCAAGCGCAAAAATCCCATCGTCACCGGGAGCTGAAACCGCCTTGGCCCGCATGAGCCCGGATTGAAATAAAGCACGCCATTATGACGCCGAATTTCCGCCTTGTGGGAGTGCCCAAACAGCACTGCGGAAAATCCAGCCGCCCTGGGATCAAGATCAAGTTTGTCAATAATATGCAGCAGATAGATGGAAATTCCTTGAACTTCCAGAATCTCCGTTTCAGCCAGGCGCGCGCACTCGCCATCGAAGTCGATATTCCCCCGCACCGCCGTCACCGGAGCAATCTTTTCGAGCTTCCGCAGAATCTCCGCGTCTCCTACGTCGCCAACATGCAGAATCCGCTCCACGCCATCGAGCGCCGCCGTTACCTCTGGCCGCAGCAGCCCATGCGTGTCGCTTACCACCCCAATTTTCATCCGGTTACAGCCCCATTTCGAGTCTCGTCCGAGGGTCCAGCCGGTCCCGCAGCGCGTCGCCCAGAAAGTTGAAACCCAGCACCGCGCCCGCTACCGCCGCCGCAGGAAACAGTACTAGGTGCGGCGAGTCGAACAGATGCGACCGCGCATCGTTCAGCATTGCGCCCCAGCTTGAAGCCGGTGCGGGAATCCCCAGTCCCAGAAACGACAGCGTTGCCTCCGCCAGAATCACCCCCGCCATTCCAATCGCAGCCTGCACCAGAATCGGCTGCAGGATATTCGGCAGAATGTGCCGCAAAAAGATCCGCATTCCGCTTGCGCCGAGTGCCCGCGCCGCGTCCACATACTCGCGCTCTCGCACCGCCATGACCTGCGCGCGTACCAGCCTGGCGTAGCCGGCCCATCCGCCCACCGCCAGCGCCAGTACCAGGTTCAGAAAACCCGGCCCCAGAAACGCCGCAAACGCAATCGCCAGCAAAATTCCCGGCAGCGCCAGGAAGGTATTCATCGCAAAGGTGGTCAGCGCCGTATCCACCCATCCCCCCAGGTATCCGGCCAGCCCGCCAATCGCAATCCCCAGCGCCAGAGACACACCCACTACCGTCACACTCACGGCCAGCGAAAGCCGCGCTCCCCACAGCAGCCGCGCCATCGTATCGCGTCCCAACTCATCCGTCCCCGCCCAGTGCGCCGCGCTCGGTGTCTGCAGTCTGTTTGTCAGGTCAATCGCAGCGGGATTGTAGTGCGAAAGCCACGGCGCGAGCAGCCCGCCAAGAATAAATACCGCCAGCAGCACGACTCCTACCGCCGCCAGCGGCTGCTTGCGAACTCGCCTCCACACCTGCCCCGCAAATCCCATAGTTACCCTAGAGCATACCGCGACAAACCCATTCCGCTCGCGTTCATCCAATAGAGTATGACCTTCGTCCGGCGCACCTTCCTCGTCAGCGGCTTGTTACTCGCGTGCTTACCCGCACTCCACGCCCAATCCGATTCTGGTCCTCAACCAGACACGGCCCAGAAGCTTGTCAACCTCGCCAATGAGGCTCGCTCCCAGGCCGGTCTTCAGCCTCTCACCGTCGATCCAGCCCTCGCGCAGGCCGCCATGAAGCACTGTGAGCGCATGTCGGTGGAAGGAGCGCTTCAGCATGTCTATCCAGGTGAGCTGGAACTTGGCGAACGCGCCTCGCAAACTGGTGTGCGCTTCAGCCTCATTGAAGAAAACATCGCCTTCGGCCACAGCGCCGGGCAGATTCACGACGAGTGGATGCACTCCGAAGGTCACCGCCAGAACATGCTCAGTCCGGAAGTCGATCGCATCGGCATCGCCGTCATCGCCCACCACGGCAATCTCTATGCTGTCACCGATTTCACCCGCGCCACCAGCTCCTACACACCGGAACAGGCTGAAGCCCAGATAACCACGCTCATCCGCGCCGCCGGAACCAGCATTCGCTTCCGCACCGATCCCACCGACGCCCGCCGCGCCTGCGCTGCGGACCACGGCCTGCCCGAAAAGCTCAGCGGCGGCGATCCGGGCTTCGTCATGCGCTGGCAAACCGCCGACCTCAGCAAACTGCCACCACAACTAGCCGCCCAGTTGCACTCGACCCAGTTTCAGCAAGCCGCCATCGGCGCGTGCCCCGCCCAGAACATCGAAGGTGGGTTCACCCAATACCGTCTGGCTGTTTTGCTCTACTGACTTCAGCCGAAATCCTCCGTCTTTGCCCAGAACTCTGCCCACGGTTTCTTCAACGGCCCGCACACATAAATGTCCGGATGGTCGTCGCTCTCCTTGTTCTTGACGCCCTGCGAGTTTCCGTTGTGGACGCCCCACCCTGGCCGCGTATTCGTTTTTGCGGCCAGGCTGGGATCGCTCCACAGCAAGAGGATAACTGCTCTTTTCCCTAGTCCCTCGTCCCTTGTCCCTTGTCCCTTTCTTTCCCCATTACCAAAGTCCACCACCCTTTCGTAACCCCACCTCCTTCAGAAACTTTGCATGCAATTAACCCCATTTATGCTTTACTCAAAATCAGCAGAAGAAAAAGCCACGGCCCGAATCCCAAAAAGGATTCGGGCCGTAGCTCTTTCAAGGCAGCCCAGAAATTTTTTTTTCGGGGGGGTATCTCACCAAAGTAACCGCTCATGATAATCAATTAGTAAACACCGTAAATCATCGAAAACAAAAAGCGAAAGTTGCTCCAGCAAATCCTCAGACGCTGCCGTCCCAGGCCGCAACATCAGAGCATCTCTCCCCAAGGTATAAAGTTCGGGCGTCCCCACCCTCGCCGCGTATTTGTTTTTGCGGCCAGGCTGTCCACTCCGCCACAGATGTGCGGGTGGCCGGATCAATGGGCGCAGGACCGTGGCGAAACGACTTGCTCGGATCCTCCGGCCATCCTTCCGGCCCGGTAAAGAGCACCGTTCCCAGGTTTCCGTTGAAGTTCCGGAAGCCATCCACGCGAATACGCGGCGTGCAGCCTGCCGCATTGAGGGCAGGCTGACGTGCGGATGACAACGCTCCGCCATTCGCACAAAGAACGGCGGCTGCAAATTAGACGATCGGGAAGCGTGTCGTCATTCCAACTGCATTGGATGCGGCAGTGGAACTCTAGTAGCGTCCGCGTCCACCGCCACCGCCGCTTGAGCCTTTGCGGGCCACATAGCAGTCGCGGCAGAATACAGGCCGGTCGCCACGCGGTTCAAAGGGAACGGTCGTCGGCTGTCCGCATCCTGAGCAGATTACCGGAGTTCCAGACCCATGCGATGACGGCGACTGGGAGCGATAGCCTCCTCCGCCACCACCACCACCCTGTTGCTCGCCCTTCTTCGCCATGCGGCATGATTTACAACGCTTTGGAGTGGAAAAACCTCGTTCTGAAAAAAACGCCTGATCGGCAGCGGTGAAGGAAAATTCCTGTCCGCAGTCGCTGCATTGAAGTTGAATATCGCCAGCCATGGGGCTCCTCGTGAGATGTACTGCCAACTTTACCACTGTTTCTGTAGTTTTTTGTAAGATTTAAGTGTCCATGCGTGTCGCTTACATTCTTACCTCCCTTGGCGTAGGTGGCGCTGAACGGCAAGTCCTCTGGCTTGCGAGCCGAATGGCGCGCGCTGGACACGCCGTCAGGCTGGTGATTCTGCTGCCGCGCGGCGCAGAGGATCTGCTCTCGGAATCGGCCTCGGAAACAGATTCGCCTTCGCTCGACGTGGTCTATCTGGGCATTCAAAAGAATCCGTGGAGCGCCCTGCGAGGCCTCGCACGCGGAGCCTCTGTCATCCGTCAGTTCGGTCCCAATCTGATCCACGCGCACAATTTTCACGGCAATCTTGTCGGTCGGCTGCTCGGCCGGCTCTGCGGCGGAGTTCCTGTAATCTCCACAATTCACAATGTGTATGAAGGTGGTCGGCTCCGTATGCTCGCCTACCGCATTTCAGACCCGCTCAGCAGGCAGACCATCGCTGTGAGTGAAGCAGCCTGCGAACGTTACACGCGGCTGCGAGCTATTGCAGTAAACAAAAGCGGCGTTGTTGCCAACGGCATCGAGACGGACAATTTTCACCCCAGCCTCAACCAGCGCAATGCAATGCGCGCGACAATGGGCGTCACCGGGAAGTATTTTGTCTGGATCGCCGTAGGCAGGCTAGCTCCAGCAAAGGACTATCCGAACCTGCTGAGAGCGTTTGCCGCGCTACAACTGGGGCAGCCTGCCGCCAGGCTATGGATCGTAGGAGCCGGTGAACATTCCTGCACAAACGAACTGCAGTCGCTTGCCCGCAACCTTGGCATCGAAGACAAAATCCGCTGGCTTGGCTCGCGGCACGATGTAGCAACCCTCCTGGATGCCGCCGACGCATTCGTACTCGCTTCCGCCTGGGAAGGCATGCCGCTGGCGCTCGGCGAGGCCATGGCAATGGGTAAGCCGGTGGTCGCTACAGATGTGGGCGGCGTACGGGAGATGACGGCAGAGTCCAACTGGCTGGTCCGGGCAGGGAACTCCAATGCGCTCGCTGAGGCAATGGCTCGCATCATGGCCCTCAGTGACACCGAACGGCTCAGGATTGGCGAAGCTGCTCGTGCCCGCATTCTGCAGCGGTTCAGCATGGAAGCCAAAACGCGCGAGTGGGAAGAAATATACCGTTCCGTCCTGCGGTAAAAAGCAAAAGGCCAAAGCATTTGCTCCGGCCTTTTGCAGATTGATCCAGTGAACTAGAGCCTGAAGAGGTCTTCGACCATGAGGCAGGCGAAGGCCAGAAAGTGAATAATAGGCTCTAAGTAATCCCTTTATAGTTCCCCAAGCTGTGTGCCGAAATGGCCTGCATCTTCAGAAAGCCACACTACGATACTGTAGGGAACAGTCTCAGGACTCGCCGGAGCCCCGGCCGCTATGGGACGGGCCAACGTATCGCCTTGAACGCGCATGCCGATCAGCATGTAGCCATCGGTATCGTTGCCGCCAAACGCGCTGATGAAATAACCTTCCCCAGCCAGGGTCGTTGCCGCGGAGACCACATTGTCCGGCGTCGCGATCATCGTTTGAGCTTCGTACATCGTTGTTGTGTCGCCTTGCCAGCCATAGGAGATCAGGACGGCGTTTCCTGTACTGTCGTCGAATGTCGTAGCCGTCACAATGCGGCTGGCGGCGCCATCCGCTGCCACCGTCGCTTGAAGCTGTGACGGCGGAACCGATTCCATCTTGAAGTCGAACCCTCCGGTCCCTGTCGTCTGCACCCAGGACGCGACAAAACCGCAGAGAGGTTCCAGATCGATAGAATTGATGACAACATTGGGCGCGGCTACCGATTCAAGATAGGCGGGGTATGGCGTGTCGCCGGGATTGTCGTATTGGTAGTACATGTTCAGGCCGGTCATGCCCGCCGGCAGAGGCCAAACGCTGCCAAACCATGCACATCCCCCGGTAGTGATCGCAGTCGATCCCATCTGATAAGGAGTGCCCAAAGAATTCGTCGCTGAATACACCACGGCGTTGATAATAAGAGTGTCGCCTACGCAATACCCGGGAGCGGTCACCTGTTGACAAAGCAAATAGCGTAAGTCGCCCAGCGCCGGCGCTCGCGGTCCTGCGGTCAACGTGGCGCTACCGCTCGTGGCGGAACTCGAAGCGTTGCTCACCATCACTTGAAACGCTGCCCCACTGTCGCCCAACGCCACTGTGGGCGTAGCGTAGGAGGCGCCAGTGGCTCCATCAATCGCCACGCCATTCTTGCTCCACTGGTAGCTCAGTGGAGCAGCCCCGGTGGCAGTTACTGTGAAGGTCGCCGCCCTGCCGATCGGAACCGTTTGGCTCGAGGGCTGAGTTGAAATGACGACTGCCTGGGACGGTTGAGTGGTTGATTGCGAACCTCCGCCATGACTGGCGCAGCCACTAAGAAATGCCGTCCCTATTCCAATGAAGAGAAGTCGCCGGAGAACTGGTGCTATGAAACAGGAAACCACATTCAACTCTTTTCATCGTCTGCTCTCTTTAGAGCTGTTATTAACTTTCCCGCGGGTTGCGTTCGAAAGTTAATAACAGGCTCTAGAACTGGAAGATCAATTGCCCGAAGACTCGCCGCACTGCAGAACCGGTAGGGCTGTTGAAGATACCTCCGGCCAATGTAGTCGACTGCAGGAAATCCTTAGAACCAAGAGTTCCATTCGGCCCTCCGTAGTTCACATCGTTGAACAGATTCAATGCCTGCACACTGAAGGTAAGCGAATACCTGCGGTTCGTAGTTCCTCCTCCGCCAAACCCTCCACGACCGCCGCCACCTCCCAACCCGCCGGGGCCAAGCCCACCACCGGGAGCGCCACCACCGCGGCCACCACCACCACCACCGCCCGGCCCACCACCGCCAGGTCCTCCACCCTGATTGCCAGTGGGGCCGCCAGTCGCTGGGCCAAAGCCCCAGCTGCGGCTGATGCGCAGGTTGAAGGCAACAGCAGCGGGTCCCCTGGCGATGTTCGCCGGAATCAGCGCTTCGCCGGTCACGGGCTCTGAGTCCAGGCAGCCATACTGGGTTGAGTAATAACGGTTTTCTTTGGGATCGCCCGCGCACTGGGCTGTCGTAGCCGCACCCGGCCGTTGGTTGCCAAATCCATTCAGGAAGTCATTTTGCAGTGCAATGTTGAACGGTTTGCCGGCCTGCGCAATCATGAATGGGTTGAAACGTATTGCAAAAGGACCCGTGTAGTTGCCCATCGCAAAGACCTGGTGACGCGAGACAAATGTCGCAGGGCCATAATCCTGGCTGATGTCGTAAGCGTTTGAGGCATTCGATCCTGCGCCTCCATCGCTATGTGCGAACCCCAGCGTATAGAAACCGACAAAGCTGAGCTTCGGGCTGATACGCGCATTGATGCTGCTGATCAGCTGATCCTGCTTGAAGACAGCCTCAGGCGTGTACTGGTAGAAATATCCACCCCCGGGATTCACGGGGTAATCCCCCGCTGCATTCAGCTGATTCGCATTGGTGGTCACCAACTGGTGTCCGCCAAAGGAGTGCAGATAGGTCTCCGTTGCGGTGATGGTCTTCGTAACCTGTCGCTCCAGGCTTCCGCCTGCCTGAGCCGTATAAGGTGAGTGAAAGTTGCTATCCACTCGATACCGTATCGGAATGGTGCTGTTCGCCGTTGCACCGGATGTGCTCGTCAGTGTGCTCAAGTCAAGCGTGTTGACGGTTACACCGGTCGCCGCGCAGGAAGTGGTGCTCGATGGCGTAGTCTCGTTGCACACAGGCAGATTCAGCACATACTGGTTTTGTGCATTGGCATGCTGAATCGTCAGTAAATCGGCCACAGTAAAGCGATCGTAAAAAAAGCCAAACCCCGCGCGCACCACAGTCTTAGCTTGCTTGCCTTTGCCGCCATCCAGCGCATAAGCAAGGGCCGCACGCGGTGCCCAATCGTTATGATCGGAGATGTGGTTTTGTGCCTCCCAGCGCACGCCACCGGAAAGCGTCAACCGCGAATTCACCTTCCAATCGTCCTGGAAGAAAAGCGCCGCATCGAACATATTCGCGAGCGCATGCTCATTACCGGTGGTGTAGCTGGCGGTGGTTGGGGTCCATCCCTGTGACTGTAATTGCAGGTAGCTCTCGCCGTTCGCCAGGCCGTTGGCAAAATTTGCGTAAACATCCCCGGCAGTGTAGTCGGAGTTCGTTGTTGGATCAATCTGCGAACTCTTGCTGAAGCCCAATTCACCATTAAAATTTGAACTGGTGAAGTTCGCGTCGCGTCCATCGCGCAGCCGTGTTCCGAACTTGATGGCGTGGTTCTTCACGCTCCATGTCGTCAGGTTCTGAAACTCAAGCTTCGTCGTATGGTCTGAACTCGCCTGCGCCGAATACCCGCCCGCTGTAAATTCGCCAGCACCGGAGACCGTGCGGTCCGTCGATGCCGGTGTAATGTACGCGTTCGTGCGCTCGTACTGGAAGCGGCTCTCGTTCACAATATGATCGTTGATCACGTACGCATCGCTGATCTGCACTGTATGGTCGGTAGTGGATTCATTGTAGGCAGCGCTCGGCAATGACGCGGAATTCAGGTCGTTCTGCTGCGAGTCATCGTAAAAGCTGTAGCGCCCCGTGAAGGTGTTCTTCTGTCCCATCTGCCAGTCGATGCGCCCAGAAGCATTTGTGCGGTTGTGCTGGGTAGGCAGTGCAACGGAGTAATTCGGGAGTACCTGGTAGACCCCATTTGCATCAGGAAGAACAGCCTCCGACAACAGGAACGAATGCACGTCGCCAATGTTGCGCCGCTCCGCGCTGCCAAAGAATGAAGTGTTCTTGTTGAAAGCGCCGCTGACCGTTCCATTGTACTGATAGCTGTAATAAGAAGGCAGAGTTTTGTTGAACGGATCGTTCGTGTTGAATGAGCTGTCGTTGCCCTGGATAAATGCCTGTCCGTGCAGTTTGTCGGTTCCGGGCTTGGTCAGAATCTCAATGCGCCCGTAGCCCAGGCGGTCATACTCCGCGGAAAACGGGTTTTGGTTGATGCGGATTTCGCGAATGGCCGACTTGGGCGGAAGCTGGCCGCCGGAGAAGCCGTCGATATAAATCTGCCCGCCGTTCGGGCCCGCCGCAGGACCGGCCAGTGCCTGTAGTTCATTCGAGAGCTCATCGGGATCATCCGAGAGAGCTTCAAGATCCTTGCCCTTGAGCACGATTGCGTTTGAATTGCCGCTGGCTTCCACATTTACAGTAGGCGCTTCATCGGTAACAACCACATTCTGCTGCTCCACCTGGATCGCCATGGCGATGTCAACGCGCTTGGCCTGTCCGGCTGCAATTGCAATCATCTGCGACTGGAATGGCGCGAAGCCCGCATAGCTCGAAATCACAATGTAGCTGCCCGGCTTCAACCCGCGAATCTCATAGTTGCCTGCGGAATCCGCCGTCGTCGTTGCCACGGCCTTGCCGTCCGGCCCGTTCACAACAACCCTGGCGCCCGGAATCAATGCTCCATCAGGGTCGGCAATACGTCCGCGAATCGTGACAGTCGATGCACCGGGCGCAGCCTGCGTCGCAGCAGCTACAGAAGCCGCCGGGGGAGAACTAACCTGCGCGGCGAGCATCATAGCGGAGCCCGCGCCAAGGGCCATCAAGAGAAAAAAAGATCGATGAAATGCGGAATGCAAAGTAATCCTCTTTGTGATCTGACTTTGTGTAGTCGATGAGTTCAGTACAATTTTTTTGATCTAGCGAAATCGGCCATAACTTATTGTGTTCCGCCGCCTGCATCTCCGCCGGCACCCATGCTCCAACTGGAGAGCAGGTCACGTGCAGCGGGAGCTTCCAGCAGCGGTTCTACACCGGCAAGAAGCATAACGGCATTTACGTCTCCGGAGTTGCTTGCAGCTCCGCTACCGGCTGCATCCGTGGCCACAACCATGATGGCCTGGCCCTTTTGCAGATCCGAAATCTTTATCACAGGTGTGCGGCTCAGAAATTGCTGCGGATCGCCACCACCAGCACCGGCCCCGCGTCCACCGCCAGAGCCGGCACCTGCGCCCGATCCAGCCGGACGCTGTCCTCCACCACCCGCACCCGCAGTGCCCTTGAGCCGCGCAGCAATAGCCTGTGCCATCTGGTCGGGAATGCGGTGCATCTGCGCATCCGGCCCAATATGAATCGTCACCTGCTTCTTCGTAGTCAGGTCCTTCAGCGTCACAATAGACGCCGCGGCATCCACAGACAGAATCGTTCCGGAAACATTCCTGAAACTGCCCGAAACAACTTCCTCAGCAGCAATCTCGGTACCGTCAGCATTCTTTTCGCCGCGGGCACGAAGCTGGTCGCCTGCTTGAATCGCGTTAATCGGTGCCGGTTGCGCCTGGTCAAACCGCACCGTACCTGCCGCATAGCGCTTGAGAATCGTGGCGCTCGTCGTCTTCACTACCAGCGTCTTTGCAGTCGGTCCCGCGCCGGTCGATACCGTGATGACTCCGTTCGCAGCGTCCACACTCTTCACCAGTCCGGCAACTCCACGCTTCTGCCAGTCGGCCAGGTCTTTCTCCTGCTTCTGCGCCATGTCGGCCGCCTTAATCGCAACAATCTGCTTCGGCTGCAACGGGTCCGCCGTTGCGTCGGCATCCAGGCCGCGCACCAGAATGCGGTCGCCCACAGCCAGATCGGCAAGAGTAATAGCAGCCGCGCTGCTCAGGCTCGTCTGGCCCGGCTCAATGCGCTTGAGATCGGTATCAGCGGCAACCGTTACCTGGTGCGATTCGCCCGAGTCAGTCTTGACCGTAAGTGTGCTGCCATTGATGGCGGTAATCACGCCGCGCAGCGAGCGTGAGGCCGCCTGCGCGCCCAGTGAAACCACAAGAGAGAGAACCAGCGCAGCCAGTGCTGCAACGCGAATCCGAATTTGAGTCGTGCGTGTCATTCGTCCCCGCTTGCAGGTCTTCCAACCTGCAACTAAAGAATTCATTGCTCATTACTGTAGACGAACAAGGCCGCCAAAAAGACGACAAACAGCCTTGAAATGGCCGGAAATGAACGCTATTGGGTTAACTCGGCTGATTCCAGGAAGGTAAATCTACCGGAAGGTGAAGGCTGCACATTCGTGAGGCGTTTGTTGTGGACCACCACTGCATCTCGGTACCACAAATTGATTGCGGGCAGATCGTTCGCCAGCATCTGTTGTGCCTGAGCATAATCGGCACGCCGCCGTTCCTGATCCCCACTCTGCCACGCGTCATCCAGCAACGCGTCTACCTGCGGGTTCGCATAGTGTCCGCGATTCGCTCCCTTGGGCGGAAATCGCGAGCTCGAAAATGCATAGGTAAAAATATCCGGCTGTTCGTTGCCGCCAATCCAGCGCAGCGAATAAAGCTGGAAAGCTCCGTGCAGCACATCGGAATAAAACGTCGCAAATTCGTAGCTGCGAATCTCAAGCGCAATCCCCACACGCGCCAGTTGCTGCTGAAAAACTGCCGAGAGCAGCCGAACATCTTCCACCGTACTGGTCTTCATCGTCAGATGCAGTCGCACACCATCTTTGCCACGCCGATAACCGGCATCGTCAAGCAATTGCTCTGCTCGCGCTGGGTCATAGTTAAACGATGGCCCATTGTTATTCCATGCCCAATGCGTCATCGGCAGCAAACTCTTCGCCGGCCTGGCGCGTCCGCCCATGAGCGTGCGAATCAGCGTATCCCGGTCAATCGCGCATGAGATCGCCTGCCGCACACGCGCATCCTTCAGCAGCGGATCGCGCAAATTAAACGCCAGGTATTGCACCTGCGTTCCCGGCGCATCCGTCACTTCCAGATTCGCCCGGCTCGCCAGTACCGGCAGCGCATCCATCGGCACCGCATTGCTCTCCACATCCGCCGAACCTTTTTCCAGCTCTAATGACATCGTGATCGAATCCGGCACGACCGCGAATCGCACCCGCTCAATCTTCGGCGCCACAGACCAGCTCTGTGGATTCCGCTGTATCACCACATCTTGATCAATCTGCTGACTCTCAAAGCGAAACGGCCCCGTGCCCACCGGATGCCGCCAGAAATCCTTCCCGCTGCCTTCCGGAACGATGCCCATCGCGCCCGTTGAAAGATTCGTCAGCAGAAAATTATCCGGCTGCTTCAGATGCAGAACCACTGTGCGATCATCCGGCGCCTCCATCGTGTCAATCGATGCATACGATGCGGCTTTGGCCGTGATCAGCGTGCCATTCCGCATCGAATTCAACGTCCACATCACATCGCGACTGGTCAATGCGCGCCCATCATGAAAACGCACACCCGCGCGCAGATGAAAGATTACCGTCTTCGGATCAGGCTGATCCCACTGTTCTGCCAGCCCAGGCGTGAAGTGAAAGTTCGCATCCCGCTGAACGAGGCCATCAAAAATCAACTCGTCAATATATTCCGACTGCGCATCCGTGCCCACGCGTGGATCAAGGCTCGTCGGACTGCTCTCAATCAGAAACACCACCGTGCGCGGATCGCGTTGCGCAGTCTTGCATCCAGCCAGAGCAAGAGCAATTACGCAGACAAACAACAATGGGCGCCCCACCCTCGGCGCGCCTTTGTATTTGCGCCTGGGGTGGGATGACATAAAGCCGGCACACCTAAACATACGTCACTTGTCCCAGTACAACCGCCCGTTCTGCCCCCGTAGCCGCAGGCACATTCCCCGGAAGCCTATACCATGTCTGCCACGCCAGCAGCGCAAAAGCCGCAGCCTCCTTAGCCTCCGCAGGCAAGCCGAAACCATCAATCGAAGCAAGCTCGCATCCAAGCGATGTAAGCCGTTCCTCAAGCATCATCATCAGCGTGCGGTTGCGCGCACCCCCGCCGGAAACAATGTAGTCTACCTTCGCGCCTTGCATCTTTGGCGCAACAAACCGCGCATAGCTTCGCGTAATCGATTCAGCAGTCAGCGCCGTCGCAGTTGTAACTGCATCTTCCGGATTTTTGCTGTGCTTTTTGCAGGCCGCCACGAAGCTTTCCGCATACTCACGGCCAAACTCCTCGCGCCCCGCCGTGCGCGGCGGCGCAATCCGGTAATAGCGATGCCTCAGTTCCGCACTCAGCATAGCCGGAATTACCTTGCCGCGCGCCGCAATCGCTCCATTGCGGTCGTACGGCTTGTCAAAGAGTTTCTGCACAAGCGCATCGATGACCATATTGCCCGGCCCGGTGTCGAAGGCAATCAGCGTATCGGCCCCAGCCCCCGCAGGAATCGCCGTTAGGTTTGCGATGCCGCCGATATTCTGCAGCACACGCCCACGCTTCGCATCCGCAAAGAGCACATAGTCCAGCAGAGAAACAAGAGGCGCACCCTGTCCCCCGGCAGCCATATCCGCAGGCCGAAAATTAGAAACCACCGGCACACGCAGTGCCTGCGCAATCACAGCAGGCTCACCAAGCTGCCACGTGCAGGCTAAATTTCGTCCTGCATAACGTTTCGTGCGCGCCTGATGATAAAGCGTCTGACCGTGGCATCCAATCAGATCAATCCCAGTTTCGATCCTGGCCCCATGCTTCGCGACAGTCCTGCGAATCGCATCCGCATACTCAAGTCCCAACCGCCAGTTCAGCCGCGCAAGTTCCGCCGTAGAAATCGATGCTGCATTCATTGCCGCAAGAATCGCATTGCGCAGCGCAGCAGGGTAGGGAAATCCCTCATGCGCCAGCAGCGTCAACTTAGCGCGTTGTCTTCCCGGCAGAATCCTCACAACAGCCACATCAATCCCATCCGCCGATGTGCCGCTCATTACGCCCGCAATCGTCATTGCCTTCGTGCTCATGCTGTCTCCGCCAAAGGTTTCAGTGCGCTGCCCACCGAATCCAACGCAGTATCTCCCGCCAGCGCAACAACCTTCTCATGAAACAAGCGAATCTTTACGCGCAGCGCTTCAAACTGTTTCTCAGTCAGAGCTTTCGCAGTCTGCGCGGTAACAATCCGCGCCCGTTTCTTTGCCGCCTCCTGCGCCCGCTTCAACAGCAGCGTCCGAAAAGCAGTCGACCGCTCCGCTTCCGCAATCAGCGCCTCATACGCGCGCAGAATCAACTCCGGGCTATGACAAATTTCAATCATGTCCATCCCCGCGCGAATCGCAGCAACGGCAGCCTCTTCCATCGAAAGAAACTTCAGAATGCCGCCCATCTCCATATCATCTGAAAAAATCAACCCGCGATAACCAACCCGCTTGCGAAGCACTTCATTGATCCAGAAGGATGAGGCCGTAGCAGGCAAATCCTTTCCCTTTGTACGCGGATAAGCCGCATGATTCACCATCACCATCGGCAACTCATTCCGCAGCGTGCGGTATGGCGCAATGTCTTCTTGCCATAACTCATCCCACGTGCGCTCAACCTCCGGCGTATCAAAGTGCGAATCCTTCGTACCTCCGCCTAGCCCCGGAAAATGTTTGCCGCACCCAGCCACTCCCTGCGCCGCAAGCCCTGCAAGAAATGGCCGCGCAAAGGCCACAACCTCATCCGCATTACTGCCCGTGGATCGCATGCCCATCACCTGCGCTGAGTCTTGAAGCGTCAAATCAAGTACCGGTGCAAGCGTAACGTTAAACCCAAACGCCTTAATCCCACGTCCAATCAATTCTCCATGCTCAAAAGCCAATGACCGGGTGCCCCACCTTCGCGCCGTTTTTGCTTTTGGCGCTAGGGCGAGATTCGCATCTGCCCTCGCCACCAACTGCGCCGCAGGCATCGGCGCAAGCGCATCGCGCAGCCGATCAACAGTGCCACCCTCCAGATCGACACACCGCAGCGCCCGCGGCGCGCAATAAGAAGTGATCTCGCCAAGCAGCCCCCGCGTCTGCAAAGCATCGGCAGTATTTCTTCGAAAGAGGATCGTTCCACCCGGCCGCACCAGCTTCAGCCACGCGCTCTCCAGGCCACTAAGCTCAGTCCTGCTCAGCCCCACAACAATCAAGCTCCCCGCCGCATGACGAATACTCGTAGCCATCCCGTCCCTTCAACTCCTCAGCTCAGTATTTTCGGTCGCTCAGCGTAGGCCAGCTTTGTAACAGGGCACGACTTTAGTCGTGCCGTAAGAAACGCAAAAAACTCGCTGGGCTTTAGCCCCTGAGGTTTTGCTTTTGTTTCATAAAACATGATGATTTTCCAAAGACAGTCATGTTCTTTAGTCCCTGCCCTTAATCTCATTCTTCAATTCTTCCAAAAGATTCAACGCCTGCAGCGGCGTCAAAGCATTCACATCTACCTCCGCAATCCGGTCCACAATGCGCTGGGATAGCGGCGTGAAAATCGTCAACTGCATCGGCTCGGGCTCAGTCTCTACCTGCACGCTCTGCCGTTCTTGCTTCTCGTGTTGCTTAAGCACATGCCGCGCGCGCTCGATCACCGCAGACGGCAGCCCCGCCAGCTTCGCCACTTCAATACCATAGCTCTTGCTCGCCGCACCCGGCTCAATCGTATGCAGAAAGACAATTCCGCTCGCCGCTTCCTTCACACCAACACGCAGATTTCGCACACGCGGCAGCTTCTCAGCCAACATCGTCAGCTCGTGATAATGGGTGGCAAAGAGCGTGCGCGCGCCAGTCTCCGCATGCAGATACTCCACCGTCGCCCAAGCCAGGCTCAGTCCGTCAAACGTCGCCGTGCCACGCCCCATCTCATCCAGCAGAATCAGCGATCGCTGCGTAGCCGTATTAAGAATCGTCGCCGTTTCCGTCATCTCCACCATAAAAGTGGACCTGCCGCGCGCCACATTGTCACTAGCCCCAATGCGGGTGTAGATTCGATCCACCAATCCCAGCCGTAAACTCGTCGCCGGCACAAACGATCCCATCTGCGCCATCAACACCAGCATCGCTGCCATACGCAGATACGTGCTCTTGCCGCCCATATTGGGCCCGGTAATCAACAGCAGGCTCGGACCCACTCCGTTCAAATCCAGTCCATTCGCATTCAGAAAAATATCATTCGGAATAAACCTTCCCTCACGCGTCTCTTCCATCCAGTGCTCAATCACCGGATGCCGCGCCCCCACAGCCTCCATCATCGGTTCTTCGCTCAACTGCGGTCTCGCATATTTCCGTCCGGCCGCCAGATGCGCAAAGTTCGCCAGCAAATCCGCCTCAGCCACAGCAGCGGAGATACGCCGAATCCGCCCAGCCGCCTCCAGCACGAATCGCCTCAGCTCAGCAAAGATCCGCTTCTCGATCTCAATCGAGCGATCATGCGCAGTAAGAATCTTCACCTCATACGCCTTCAGCTCCGGCGTAGTAAACCGCTCCGCATTCACCAGCGTCTGCTTACGCTCATAATCCACCGGCGCCAGCGAAAGATTCGCCTTCGTAATCTCGATGTAATAGCCAAACACCGAGTTATACCGAACCTTCAGCGATCCAATCCCCGTACGCTGCCGCTCACGCTCCTCAATCGCCGCAATCGATTGTCGCCCACTCGTCGAAATCGTCCGCAACTCATCCAGTTCCGCATCCACGCCAGCCGCAATCGCACCGCCATCCGCCAACGTCAGCGGCGGCTCATCCACCAGCGTCGCCGTAGCCCGCGCCGTCACATCCTCCAGCGCATCGAGCCTCGCCGCAATCGCCCTCCACAGAGGCGCATTCATCGCGCCAATCGCCACCTTCAGCCCCGGCAGCCTAGCCAAACTAGCCGCCAGCGCCCTCACATCCCGCGGCCCTGCCGAATCCAGCGACAATCGCGCCAGCAGCCGCTCCAGGTCCAGAATCCCCGCAAACGCCCGCCGCAACTCCTCGCGCCGCATCAAATCGCCCGCAGCCTCACCCACCGCCTCATACCGCGCATCAATCTCCGCCGCCTCAATCAGTGGCCGAAGAATCGTAGCCCGCAACAACCGCTTGCCCATCGGCGTCAAACACTCATCCAGCGTATGAAACAGCGTCACCCGCGAGTTCTGCCCCTGAAACAGCGGCTCAATCAATTCGAGATTCCGCACAGAAACCTGGTCCAACTCCAGCGCCGTCGAGTGCTCCTGGAACCGCAGCGAATCAATATGCAGCGCCTCATTTTTCTGCGTCGTCCGCACATAGTGCAGCACCGCACCCGCCGCAATCGCCGCCGCCTCATGCCCAACCAGCCCAAATCCCTCCAGCGATTTCACATGCAGTTGCCGCTCCACCAGCGGCACGGCAAAATCATGCGTAAAGACCCAATCCTCCACGCGAGTCCTGGCCGCGACGCGCTCCAACCCCGCCGGAACCTCCGCACTCACCCCCAGCAACACTTCATTCGCACCAGCCATCAGAATCGCGTCCGCCGCTTGCGCCCGAGCATTCGCTCCCGCAAACTCCGCCGTCCTAAATTCCCCCGTAGAAATATCCAGCAACGCCACGGCACAAACCGTGTGCCCCGCCCTCGCGACGCCTTTGTCCTTGTCGCTAGGGTGGGAATTGCCAGGGTGAAATTCAAAATAAGCCGCCAAAAAATTATTTTGCTCCGCCGCCAGCGACGCATCCAGCGCCGTGCCCGGCGAAAGCACCCGCGTCACCTCGCGCCGCACAATCTTCTTCGTCAGCTTCGGATCTTCCATCTGGTCGCAGATGGCAATCCTGAACCCCCGCCTCAACAGCCGCGCCAGATAGCCTTCCACCGAGTGATACGGAACCCCGCACATCGGCACCAGCCGCTCCCGATCCCGCGCCGTAAGCGTCAACTGCAGTTCGCGGCTAGCCGTCACCGCATCGTCATAGAAAAGCTCGTAAAAATCCCCCATGCGGAAAAACAGCAGCGCATCCGGATTCTCCGTCTTCGCCGCCGTCCACTGCCGCATAAACGGCGTCAGCTCGGCAGCCTTACCCGACACAGCCGGCTCCGCGCTCAAACCCTCACCCACCTCAGCACCAGGGCTAGTCAGCGCAAACGTCTCCACCACGGATTGACTTTCATCCTTAATCACAATTGATAACAAGATTATCGTGCTTCCACCCCTTCGCCCCGCAAAGCGAACCAGCCTGCGCACCGACCCACCCCACCCAAATCAACCCTATTGAGGATGCCGCGCTTAACCTCCCCAGGCCATCCTCAGGCAGCACAACAAGAACGCAAACTATACTGATACTTGCGTCCCAAGAGGTCGGCGGAATGTATTTACTTTGGCTCAGAGTAGCGGCGGTGTTGTACGCAGCGGGAGGCGTCGCTGTCTTTCCTGCCGTGCTCTTTGCCCGCGAGCGCTGGCGCAAAGCCACCTTCTACCTTGCTGGCCTGGCCTTCTTCTTCCACTTCGTCTCCGTCGTGGAAATGCTCGCCGCCGCCCATAGCTGGCTTCCCGTCGGCGTCCGCGACGCCGAATCGCTCCTCGCCCTGCTCATCGCCGCTGCGTTTTTTCTCGTCTGGTGGCTGTACAAAGCCGTTTCGCTCGGCATCTTCGCCCTGCCCGTCACCTTTTTCATCATCTTCATCCCCGCGCTTGGCGTAGATCGATACATCTTTCCCTCCGCCGGCGTTCGCATCAGCTGGCTCGTAGCGCACATTGTGGCCCTGCTCGCCGCATACACCGCCCTCGGCTTCAGCGTCCTCGCCTCGCTGCTGTATCTGGTGCAAGAAAGACGAATCAAGTCCGGCAGCATCAAAACCAAGCTTTCCAGCACCGGTCCAAGCACATTCGACTGGCTCCCACCCCTCGACAACCTCGAGCGCATCGCGCACGCCACGCTGCTCTTCGGCTTTCCCTGCATGACCGTCGGCCTCATCATAGGTGTGGTCCTCGCTCAGGATTCCGCTCTCGGCGCAGCCTACTTCCGCGACCCCAAGGTCATCGCCTCCTTCATCATGTGGGCAGTCTACGTGCTGCTGCTCTTCGTTCGTAATACAGCCGGCCTCCGAGGCCGCCGCGCCGCATATCTCTCCGGAGCCGTCCTCCTGGTCATGCTCGCCGTCTGGGCAGCCAACGTCTTCAGCTCGGTCCACAGGTACGGTGCCCCATGAAGCCCAACCTCGCACCCGAGCAGAATCACAAAACCGTCCTCGGCGTCTTAGGCGTCAATCACAAAACCGCCCCCATTGAGTTGCGCGAGCGCATCGCCATCTCCCGTGACGACTTGGCCTCCGTCACCCGCGCACTTGCCTCCGTACCCGGCGTCGCCGAGTGCATGATCGTCTCCACCTGCAACCGCGTCGAACTCATCACAGCCCTCGATAACCAGAACAGCAGCAGCCCCGATCTCACCGCGTTCCTGCGCAACCAGTTCAGCCTCGGCCCCAAATCCCTCGAAGGCCACGTCTACCAACACAGCGGCAGGCAGGCCGTGAGACATCTCTTTCGAGTCGCCTCCAGCCTCGATTCCATGGTCATTGGCGAGCCGCAGATCCTCGGCCAGGTCAAAGAGGCTTTTTCCATCGCTCGCGAAACAGGAACCATCGGCGGACAGCTTGACCATCTCCTCCAATCCACTTTCGCCGCCGCCAAAAAAGTCCGCACAGAAACCGAAATCGGCTCCAGCTCCGTCTCCATCGCCTCAGTAGCCGTCGAGCTCGCCCGCCGCATCTTCGGCTCGCTCCAGGGCCGCACCGTCTTTCTCGTCGGCGCGGGCAAAATGTCAGAGCTCGCCGCGCGCCATCTGGTCCAGCAGGGCGCAGGCGCCGTCCTCGTCACCAACCGCACCGCCGAGCGCGCGCACAAAATGGCCGAGCCCTTCAACGCTCGCGTCATTCCGTTTGAAGCCCTCCATGAAGCCGCCGCCGAAGCCGACATCGTCATCACATCCACCGGCGCGCCGCATCCCATCTTCCGCCGCGAACACGGCCAGGCGCTTTTACACAAGCGCCGCAACCGCCCCATGTTCTTCATCGATATCGCCGTCCCGCGCGACGTCGACCCCGCAGTCAACAAGCTCGAAGGCCTCTTCGTCTACGACATCGACGATCTCCAGCAGGTAGCCGCCTCGCATCTCGACGAACGCAGCCGTGAGGCTGCCGACGCCGAAGCCCTCATCGCCCGCGAAGTCGAGCGCTTCCACGAGCGCCAGCGCGCCGTCTCCGCCGCGCCCGCAATCGTCGCGCTGCAAAAGCAGGCCGAAGAACTCCGTCAGTCTGAAATCAAGCGCGCTCTTTCCCGCCTCGGTCCACTCACTCCCGATCAGTTGGAAGCTGTGGAAGCCCTCACGCGCGGCCTCGTCAACAAGTTCCTTCACCCGCCCATGCAGGCGCTCAAGCAGGCCGCCCGCGACAACGACGCCACTCGCCTCGACGCCATCTGCGAGACGTACTCGCTTCCCGTAATCACGGAAGGCGGCCCGGAGGTCATCACAGCGCAGCCGGAAGCAGTCACGGAGCAAATGCTTCCGCTCAATGCTTATTCTGACGCGGAGTCCCGCAAATGAACCTTCGCATCGGTAGCCGCGGCTCCCAGCTCGCTCTCTGGCAGGCCAATCACATCGCCGCACTTCTCCGCGATCAAGGCCACTCCGTAGAAATCGAAATCATCAAAACTACTGGCGACCGCCTCCAGTCCATTACCTTCGCGCAGGTAGCCGAGCAATCCGGCACCACCAAGGGCCTTTTCACAAAAGAAATCGAAGATGCACTCGCCGCAGGCAAAGTCGACCTAGCCGTCCACTCCCTGAAGGACCTGCCCACGGAACTTCCCGAAGGCTTCGAGCTGGCCGCCACACCCCGCCGCGCCGATCCGCGCGACGTCTTCGTATCAATCAAGTACGAAAACCTCGCCTCACTCTCGCCGGGAGCCAGAATAGGCACCAGCAGTCAGCGCCGCCGCGCTCAGCTCAAAGCTCTCCGTCCCGACCTCGAAGCCATCGAGTTTCGCGGCAACGTCGATACCCGCCTCCGCAAGCTGGAAGAATACCAGGTAGACGCCATCCTCTTAGCCGCTGCCGGCCTCGACCGCCTCGAACGCACCGACTGGATCCGCCAGCGCCTCGAACCCGACCAGTTCTGCCCAGCCGCAGGTCAGGGCGCACTCGGCATCGAAACTCGCTTAGGCGATACCGCCACAATCGAAGCCCTCAGCTTCCTCAATGATGCAGACACGCATTACGCCATCATCGCCGAACGCGCCTGTCTCTCCGATTTAGGCGGCGGCTGCCAGGTTCCCATCGGCGTCCATTGCCGCTTCCCAGACGCCGCACACGTTGAAATCTTTGGCGTAGTAGCCGACCCCGCCACCGGCACTGCCATCCGCATCCACGAGCGTGAACTGCGCGACGGAACCGACCCGCACTCCCTCGGACTCCTGGCCGCCAAACGCCTGATGCAGTCCGGCGCCGCAAAACGCATAGGTATAGGAGGATGACGGCTCTCTCCGGTCGCCGCATCCTGGTCACCCGAGCCGCGCATCAGGCCAGCAAACTCTCAGAAGGCCTCCGAACCCTCGGAGCCGAACCCGTCGAAGTCCCCGTCCTTGAAATCCGTCCTCCGGGAAGTTTTGCCGCCCTCGACTCTGCACTCCACGACATTGCCTCTTATGACTGGCTCATCTTCACCAGCACCAATACAGTCCATGCCCTCATAGAGCGGGCCACAACCGTGGGTGCCCCATCCATTTCGCAGTCTCACCGCGAAATGGATGGGATAGCAGCACTCTCCATCTCCCCGCATACCCGGATCGCCGCCATCGGTTCATCCACTGCGGCTGCGCTTCAAAATGCGGGCCTTCAAGTCGATTTCGTTCCCACTAGCTATGTGGCAGAAAGCCTCATCAAAGGTCTCGCCAGCTACTGGCCCGGTCAACGAGTCCTTTTGGCCCGGGCATCGCAGGCCCGCGACGTGATCCCCGATGCTCTCCGCACCGCAGGAGCCCAGGTCGATGTCGTCGATGCGTATCGCAATGTGATGCCGACCGACGCTCCTGAAAAGCTGCGCTCAGCTTTAGCGAAAAAACTCGATGCTGCTACCTTTACTAGCTCATCCAGCGTGACGCATTTGGCGGAAGCCGCCGCCAAGGCAGGAATTCCATTTCCGCTGGATGGCATAGCCGCCATCTCCATCGGTCCCATCACCAGCCAGACTCTCTGCGAGCACAACTGGCCTCCCGCCGCTGAAGCCAATCCCAGCGACATTCCCGGCCTTATCGCTGCGGTGAAGCGGTTTTTTGAGAGAAATTGCTGAGTTATCCTGTGCAATGCTGAATCCTAAGTAATTTATTTTGTGGTTATTGGAGACGTTTGCACAGTCCTTATTTGAATCTTTATGCGATCTTCATTCCGGAACTGTGCAACTGTACAGCCTCAAAAGCGAAAGGCCCAAATCCGCAATGGATTCGGGCCTTTTTCAACTTGAAATCATTGTGGCACAAACGGACTATATATTGTGCAAACTATTTTAAGAATTTTTCAGGAATGCCAGGTTTTGTCTTTCGAGTGGCAGAGCTGCTCCAGATTGCACTCATGGCACTTGGGTTTGCGGGCGATGCAGACCTTGCGTCCGTGATGAATGATCTGGTGCGAGTAGCTGATCCAGCGATCCTGCGGGATGATGTGCATCAGCTCCTGCTCCACCTTCTGTGGGGTATCGCCTTTCGCCAATCCGAGACGCCGCGAGATACGAAAGACATGCGTGTCCACAACAACGCCCTCAGCCTTGCCAAAGCTGACGCCAAGCACCACGTTCGCCGTCTTGCGCGCCGCGCCGGGAACGGTGATCAGCTCGGCAAGCGTCTGCGGAACCTTGCCGCCAAATGTTTCCATAATGGTCTTTCCCGCGCCCTGAATCGACTTCGCCTTATTGCGATAAAACCCGGCGGTCCGCACCAGGGATTCAAGCTCCGGCAGCGTAGCCTTCGCCATCGCCGCAGGAGTAGGGAAGCGCTTGAAGAGAGCGGGTGTGACCATATTTACCCGCACATCGGTACACTGCGCCGAAAGAATCGTCGCCACCAGCAACTCCCAAGGCGATTTGTGATCGAGCGCGCAGATGGCTTCAGGATAGGCTTCATCGAGGCCGTGCAAGATCGCGGCAACGCGTTCGGGAGAGAGGTCGCCGTGGTTGGCAACGGCTTTATTCAGAGCAGTTTTCTTAGAGGGGGATTTTTTTTCGGCGGTGCTGGTTGCGGGCATGATGATCTCGATTGAGTTCATGCTATCTCAGCGGAGGGAGCAGGGGCCTTCAGGCCCCTGAAATGGATGCGGCAGTATGCCGGGCCTTTAGGCCCGGGCTTGTAAATGTTCAGGCATAGGATCGAGAGAAACTCTCGCAGCAGAGCTATAGGGATATTGTTCCGGTAACGATGTAAGCCCGCGCCGCACAGGATTCTGCTCTATATATAGGACGGCATTCCTAAATTTATCTTCATTAAGAATCTGGCTCTCGTTGAAGCTTTTCATCCACACGTCGAGTTTGCTTTTAAATCGAAACGAAAAGCCACCTTTGATGAACTGCACGGCCTTTTCCAGAGAAATTTCCGGAGCGGGTGTGATGATCGCGTGGAAATGGTCCGGCATGATGACAAATGCATGCAGTAAAAACTTGCCTTGTGCGCGATAGTCGAAGATTGTTTGCTGCAAGATCTCTGCGCTGGCTGTGACCTGAAAGAGAGAGCGGCGTTGAGCCGTAACAGAGGTGACGAGATAGGTGCGGATTTCCTGCGGTGCGAGGCGCATGGCGGAAGGATAAACGAAAGGCCCGCGGCTAAAGCCGCGTTATTTTGCATCCCTGTTTCAGGGGCCTGAAGGCCCCTGCTCCCTCCGGGAAACCAGTACCCATATATATGCATGTAAACAAAATTGTGTACTCTAGAGCTATGCAAGGCTACCCGGCAAATCTTCGTAAGGACGGGAAATCGATTCTGGTTACGTTTCCAGATATTCCGGAAGCAATTACCTGTGGCAAAGACCGCGCCGAGGCGCTGGAGATGGCGAAAGAAGTGCTGGAACTGGCAATGGACTTCTATTTTGAGGACCAGCGCCCGGTGCCGATGCCGTCGAAGCCCAAGCGTGGACAGGTTCTGGTGGAACTGCCTGTGAGCGTAGCGGCAAAGGTTCTGCTGCTGAATGAAATGCTGAGCCAGAAGGTGAGGCCGATTGAGCTGGCGCGGCGCATCGGAACAACAAAGCAGGAAGTAAACCGGCTGACCGACCTGAAACACGCCACGAAGATTGATCGCATCGATGCTGCGCTGCGCGCGCTGGGGAAGAAGCTTATTTTGAATGCGGCGTAGGCTTTGCCATGATTGCTACATAGTGCGGTTTTTTTGAAAGTATGCGCATCTCTCGCGCAGATAGCATCGGTCACAGTCTGGCGCTATCGAAGTACAGGTCTTCTCGCCCAAGAGCCAGAGTGGGCCGTCCAACTCCCATGGGTCGTCTGGATGTATCTCGCGGCAGATGCGGATAGCAGAGAATGGCCTGGAGGTTGGAATTGCCTCGCCGAGAATGCTGCGGCCGATGACGCGGCAGATACGAACGTCGGCCTTCGGGTCGCCCTTGCCTTTGACATAGCCGCAGTCCTTGAGCGCACCAACTATCATGCGGGAGATTTGTTCTCCAGCGCCAATCCAGTGAAGCCGAGCCAGCGTGCTGAAAGCATCTTTGTCCTTCCAGATGAGCCGGGCATCACCATCGAACCAGTATGTAATTGCTTCAGCAATAGGCCATAGGCGGTTGTGCGGCGGGCGCTCCCTGTGGAGCTTGTGTCGCCTGAAGGCGAAATCTGAGCGCCACTCCTCCTCGGGAGTTTCGTAAATCTTACGCCACAGGTCATCCCGGAATTCAGGGCCGTTCTCAAAAAATTTGTAGACGGCATTCCACGGATCGTCGATCTTGTCTCTTCTCCGATAATCGAGGAGACAAGCTAGCAGAAACGCGTTTGCGATGTGCTTCTGCTCGGTCTCCGGTCGTTTGTCATACCCGCAAATCGCACCCCACAAGTCAGCTAGGGAAGGTCTGATTAAGTCCGTGAAGCATACCTCAGCGGCTAAAGCCGCATTGATTTTGCTGCATTTATGTCACGGCTGAAGCCGTGACCTACCGTTCGTGCCACTTAATCAGAGTTTGAAGCTTCTCGGCTATCCATCTGCCGCGTTCGAGTTCGTCAACCGTCAGCGCCATCGTTGACCTCTCATAACAAAGAACTAGAGCTTTCCGCTGAGCCAGTCGCTGAGCCTATCAATCTGCAACCGTAGCCCAATATAAAACTGCCCAAAGAGCGCATAGTCGGCGCTGACCTCATCAAAGCGCATCTCGTAGATGAGCTTTTTGAAGACGACGGGGTCTTCTGCAAAAAGCGTCACGCCCCACTCCCAGTCGTCCATGCCAATGGAGCCGGTGATGATCTGGCGCACCTGGTCCGCATAGCGACGGCCGATCATGCCGTGGTCGTGCATCATGCGCTGGCGATCAGCAAAAGGGATGGTGTACCAGTTCTTCTGCTCGTCACGCTTGCGGTCCATGGGGTAGAAGCAGAGGTATTTCGCATCAGGCACGGCAGGGAAGAGGCGTGGAGCCATAGCCGCGCTTGCACGCGATAGCGATTCCGCAATTTCAGCGTTCCACTCCGGCGAGTGTTGTACGAGGCTCTTCTCGGCGGCGGCCTCATACGTCTTGCGCGTGGATTCATATAGCCCTAGTTCGACGACGGAGACGTAGGAGTGCACCGGCGTCAGAAAGTCGTAGAAGCGGGTTTGCGCTAGTGTGAGCTCTACCTGATTCAATGCTTCGAGCGAGTCGCGGAAGTGCATGAAGATCAGGTCACCCTTATGGCCGAGTTGCGAAAACAGCGCGGACTGAACTTTGCCGTCGGCGGATTTCTCAAGGTTGTGCAATACCGCGATGAACTCGACGACGATCTTCTTGCGTTCGCTCTCCGAGTAGGACTCGCTGTATGAAGAGGTATCCGCGAAGGCCCGCCATGATTTCCAGTCGAAGCGGAAGAACTGATGGAGTACGGCGGAGCCCTCAAGCGTGAGCGGAACGGGAGGAAAGTCGGACAAAACGAGCACCTCTTTATCTTTATGTGACTATTCATCGTAACAGCGCAACGAGGTAATGACTCAGTTTGAAAAATCGCGCAGGGGCTAAAGCCCAAAGACTTTATCAGCCGGATTTTCGGCACGACTAAAGTCGTGCCCTGTTACAAAGCTGGTGCGATTTAGTTTTTCAGCAAGCTGTAAACGCGTGCCCTGTTACAAAACAATTCAAACCGAGCCAGTACCCGCAACGAGTCTGTCCTTTTCACACAACCTGCCGTGAGGCGGGCATTCGCCGTCCGCGAAGAACCCTTTATACTGAAAACTACGCATGAGCGATAAGATCGTTGCCTTTCTTGTTCACTTTGTAACGAGTGTGATAGATGCCGGCGGGTATGCCGGAATTGCCGCGCTGATGGGAATTGAATCGGCGTGCATTCCGCTGCCTTCTGAGATCATTATGCCGTTTGCGGGCTACCTGGTGTACCTCAAACACCTGAACCTGTGGTGGACGGCGACGGCGGGTGCGATCGGATGCAATCTGGGCTCTGTGGTGGCGTATTGGATTGGCGCCAAGGGCGGACGGCCGCTGGTGGAGCGCTATGGGCGCTGGGTGCTGATGAGCCGGCACGACCTGGACCGCATGACGCAGTTTTTTGAGAAATACGGTTCGGCTACCGTGCTGGTTGGCAGGCTGCTGCCGGTCGTCCGAACGTTTATTGCGTTTCCCGCAGGTATTGCGAAGATGCCGCAGGGGAAGTTTCATCTGTACACATTTATCGGATCGTGGCCGTGGTGCCTGGCGCTGGCGTATGCGGGCATGAAGCTGGGTGAGCAGTGGGATGATCCGCACTCACCATTTCACGAATATTTTCATCGTTTCCACACGGCGATCATTGTGCTGATCCTGGTGGCCGGTGTGTGGTTTGTATGGACGCATGTGCAGCGCGCCCGCAGGGAAAGCAAGGGGCCTGACGCGATACACTAACGTGTTTGGCCATGAAGGCGAATTGAAACAGTACGGTATGCGAAAAAGCCGCGCTGGAATAGACAGGAAGGACGAGGAGTAACGATGTCGAGCAAGGAAGTGCAGAGCATAGCGCCCGCGACGGGCAAGCTGGGAGTAATGGTGGTGGGCCTAGGCGCCGTGGCCACCACGATGATTGCAGGTGTAGAGGCTGTGCGGCGCGGGATTGCGAAGCCGATCGGCTCGCTGACGCAGATGGGTACGATCCGGTTGGGCAAGCGCACGGATGGCACCTCGCCGCTGATTAAGGACTTTGTTCCTCTGGCGGATCTGAACGATGTGGTCTTTACGGGCTGGGATATTTTTGAAGACAACGTGTATGAGGCCGCGGCGCACGCGGCGGTGCTCAATAAGGATCTGCTGCTGCAACTGAAGCCGTATCTTGAGACGATCAAGCCGCTGCCCGCGGTGTTTGATCAGCACTATGTGAAGCGCCTGAACGGCACGCACGTAAAGAAGGGCAAGAACAAGAAGGACCTTGCAGAGCAGGTGATTGAAGACATTCGCAACTTCAGGAAGACAGTGGACCGCGTAGTGATGATCTGGGCTGGTTCGACGGAGATTTTCCTCGAGCCGTCTGCGGTTCACCAGTCGATTGAGGCGTTTGAGAAGGGTCTCGAGAACAGCGACGAGGGCATTGCGCCTTCGCAGATTTATGCCTACGCAGCGCTGAGCGAGGGAGTGCCGTTTGCCAATGGCGCGCCGAACCTGACGGTAGATACACCCGCGATGATTGAGCTATCTAAGAAGAACTCCGCGCCGATCTGCGGAAAGGATTTCAAGACCGGCCAGACGTTTATGAAGACTGTGCTGGCACCGGCCTTCAAGGCTCGCATGCTGGGTGTTCGCGGATGGTTCTCGACGAACATTCTGGGCAACCGCGACGGCGAGGTGCTGGACGAGCCGCAGAGCTTCAAGACCAAGGAAGAGTCGAAGCTGGGCTCACTGGAATACATCTTCCAGCCGGATCTGTACCCGGATCTGTACAAGGACATCTACCACAAGATTCGCATCAACTACTATCCGCCGGCGGGCGACGACAAGGAAGCCTGGGACAACATCGACATCTTCGGATGGCTCGGTTATCCGATGCAGATCAAGGTGGATTTCCTGTGCCGCGATTCGATTCTTGCCGCGCCGATTGCGCTTGACCTGGTGCTGTTCCTTGACCTGGCGAAGCGTACGCCGGAGCTGGCTTCGCTTGGCATTCAGGAGTGGCTGAGCTTCTACCTGAAATCGCCGCAGACGGCTGAGGGGTTGTACCCGGAGCACGATCTGTTTATTCAGTCGATGAAGCTGAAGAACACGCTGCGGCATATCAAGGGCGAAGGGTTGATTACGCACCTTGGGCTGGAGTATTACGACTGATTTGAGCCGCGTGACATGAAGTAGAAAAGCCCCATTCGCTCGGATGGGGCTTTTGCTTTTTCAATCCGTCATTTATGCGCCGAGAAGTTGAACTTTTTCCGTTTCCGCAGCGCGCCGCAATTGAATGTCAAGCGTAGCAAGCGGCAATGCGAGCCGCAGTGCAAGTTCCAGATAGGCCGCGTCATAAAGTGTGAGGCTGTGCTTGTCAGCAATGGAGAGGGTGCGCGACCACGCATGTAGGTTGGTTTCGTTGTCAACGGAGATAGCAAGGTCGTTCAGGTCTTCCAGCGATTCATCTCTATATACCGGCGTGATTCTTGAACGGCGAACACTTACTAACAGAATGTTAGCGACTTCAATACGCCAGAGTTCCGGAACAACAGCGCCATGAGTTACAACGGTCTTAAGCACGGATTCAATCTTTAGCGTTCTTTCGCCGGGTAGAATCCAGGCCAGTGTAACGGAAGCATCCAGAACGAGACTCAACGGCGGCCTTCATCGCGATAGGCCTTCCACTCTTCCCAATTGAACGGACCCAGGTTATTTTCTTTCGCCCGCTCGCGTATGCGTGCCGCGGCTTCCCGCGCCCTGTCAATATCCCGTTTCGCGTCCGGCACAAGCCTTGCCACTGGCCGGCCATGGCGCGTGATACGGACTTCTTCACCGGCTTCGACGCGGTCGAGGAGTGTCCCGAGGGTATTCTTTGCTTCAAATGCGCCGACTTCAAGCATGGAAACCTCAATTTAAGCTAGCTTAAGCTAGTCTAGCACGGCCTTGAAATCACGCAGCTACAGCAGCAGGCGCGAGGCGACGGACGGTGAGGATAGTAATGTCATCCTCCTGGCCGAACTCCTTGGCGGCATCAGCGATGTAGAAAGCTGACTGATTGCTGAGATTATGCACGCGGTCAAAACCAAAAAGCTCACCCGAAGAACTGCGAGCTTCGACGACACCGTCCGAGAGAAAGAGCACTCGGTCACCGGGATGCAGAAAGAGGCGTATCTCGTCATACGTGACGTCGGCGAGTACGCCAACCGGCAGGCCACCAGGAATGGCAATCTCCTGACTGTTGAGATAAGGCGGCAAATGACCCGCATTGGCTATGACAAGCTCGCCGTTTGGGCCGAACCATGCCGCCTGGCATGTAGTGAAGCTGTCGCTGCCGACCATTGCCCTGTTCAGCGATTGCAGAACTCTGGCGGGACTATGCACATCCACGCCGCGTAGAGCACCTACCAGCATGGAGACGTTCATGGCAGCTTTGAGGCCTTTTCCGGCCACGTCGCCAATGACAACCAGCATTCCACCGTCGGGGGTGTTTTCGACGTGGAAGAAGTCTCCGCCAACCTCGGCAGCAGGGTTGTAGACCGATTCCACCTCAAAGCCAGGTGTTTGGACTTTCTCCTGGGGAATCATCAACTCCTGCACGCTGCGTGCCGCGGCTAGTTCACTTGAGGCACGCTCCTGGGTACGTTGAATGCGGACGAATCGGCCAAAGATGATGAGCACGATGGTGAGCAGGCCGACAAAATCTGCAATCGAAGCGAAGTGAATGGGCACAGGGCCGGCATAAACCGTGAGGGGTGAATGATAAGGATGGCCGCTGGTGTCCATCATGCCTGAGGTAAAGATGGGCTCGATCCGTCCAACGAACGAGAGCAGCAGCGGAATCAACAGCAGACCTGCTTCATAGTTGCGCCGGGCAGTGGCAGCGATGAGCACAACCAGGCAGAAGACCAGCCAGAGGAGCATCCAGAAGATGCTTGCCACCAGGTCAACTACCAGCAGAACGTCAATGAGCCGGCCGTGCTCAACAAAAAACAGGAGCGGACCCACGCCGAGCAGAACAGGCGCGATGAAGCGGAGCAGATAGATGAACCATCGCTTGAATTTGCCCGTCCAGCGGCGATGCAGGTCCAGGAATGCCACCAGAAATTCAAAATATAGGTAGGCAGAAATAGTCACGAGCTGGGCAAAGGTGGCGGCATAGAGCAACGTTTCGATATACGCAAAACTTCCTGCCGTGTCGATGATGCTGATGGGCGCCTGCACCAGCTCATACAAACCCAGCCAGAGATATTCCCGGTGCCCTTTTTGCGTGAAATAAAGTGCAAAAAGAAACCCCGCCAGGACCACTAGCAGAATCGAATTCACCAGCTTGGGCAGCAGCTCAAAGAGGCTATGATCGCGCCATAAATCCACCGAGCGATTCAGCGATTCCGGGCTGCCCAGCAGGAGCGTGCGCGCGGCAAAGAAGTGCGTGTACGCCGTCAAGCCAAAGGGAATATGTAATGTCCGAATGGCTAAAGTGAGATCGGTCTCTTCCGGAGGCACCTGCAAGTGGTACATGCGGGAAATGGACTGGTAGCGCTCCGGAGTTACATTATTCGGTCCATCGGGGCGAATCTCTTCTCCATTGGCGAAAACGACCGCGTCGGAACTGAAGTTGCCGACTCCATTCAAAGACGCGCCTTCCTTGACCGGCACCTCAATGAGCAGAGCGAGTGGGCCGTGGTTTGGCGCGAGTTTCACATGCAGCCGGAACCAGACAAAGTCAGTCGGACCCTGTCTCCTGGGCCCCTTATCGTTGTTCTTATCGGAGTTGTCATCGACATCGGCAATAGATTCGGCTGCATTGCGCACCGCCCAGTTGGAATCGTCAAAGTCAGACGCGGAGGCTTCGCTGCCCGATACGCCCACGCGCCAGCCTCTGGCCAACATCACCGGGACGCCGATGTGGGTAGCGTCCAGAAGGATCGGTTCATCGGGCGGCGTGTCGGTTTTACCCTTGCCGGGCGAACGTTGCCCAGGCGGCGGAGCCAGCAGATGATTCAAGGCATGAATCGGCCCCGGTGGTCCGCCGTGAGGATGCGGATGGGGTTGTGGAGGGTCCGATGACGCCTGCGCTGCCGCACTGCTACTGCCGCACAGAGCCAGCAGTGCGAGGGCGAGCAAGCATAGGTACAGAAGTGGCTTTCGCTTCATTTCCCTTGTGGACTCCACTCTAACAGACAGGTTGCGACGCAAAATGCCAGCCAGGGTGAGGAATCAGATTCATCCACTCCGGGCAGATTGGCCAGTTCCTTACAAGCTAAAACGAAAATGAGCCGTATTTGGTTTCACAGGATCGAAATGAAGACTTCAGGGGTGCGAATATATTCCACGCATGCATGCCAAAAGGGGGATACTAACGTCTAACGTGTCGAGCGAAGAGGGTGTATTCTCAAGCGGAGGTGTGCCATGAGGCACGGGGCAATGAAAAGAATTGTTCTATCGCTGGCAGTCTTGCTGGCTACAGCGGCATACGCGCAGCAGGCTCCTCAAACGCAGACTCCGGCACAGCCGCCGAGCCCGCCTCCCTCCACGCCATCCACTACTCCTACGCCATCCACCGCTCCCGATCCGGGCACCACGCCGGTAGCCGGAGATACGCAGCCCTCGGCACAGCCCGCCAATCAGAGCGCCGGCCAGAGCACTCAGACTCAGGACAAGGATAAAGACAAGAAGAATCCCGCGCCCGGCACCGCGCCTGTGAATGGCGATGTATCCCCCACGGTCAACGTGGATCCGGAAAAAGTAGTGGAGCCGGGCAGCCAGAAGATCAATGTCAAGCCGGGCAGCATCGACGACGTGAGCGCGGTCGGCAATCGCGATATTGGCGGACGCGGCCTGGGCAACTGGTTCTCCACCGATACCGAGATCAAGATGGGCAAGGCCGCCTCGATGGATATCGAGAAGAGCACAAAATTCATTACCGACCCGGTGGTGACCGAGTATGTCAACCGCATCGGCCAGAACATCGTAAAGAACTCAGACTGCAAGGTTCCGTTCACGATCAAGGTTATCGATTCGGACGAGATCAATGCCATGGCGCTCCCCGGCGGCTTCTTCTACGTCAATTCCGGGCTGATTCTCAACGCCGATGAGGAGGCCGAACTGGCCGGTGTCATGGCGCATGAGACAGCGCATGTTTGCGCACACCATACGGCGCGCGAGATGACCAGGGCGGAGTACGCGCAGATCGGCACCATTCCGTTGATCTTTATCGGCGGCTGGACGGGATACGGCATCTACGAAGCGGCCAATATCGGCATACCGATGACCTTCCTGCACTTCTTCCGCGAGTTTGAGGCGCAGGCGGATTACCTGGGCTTGCAGTATATGTATCGCGCCGGGTACGATCCACAGGCGTTTATCGCCTTCTTTGAGAAGGTTCAAGCGCTGGAGAAGCGCAAGCCCGGACTGGTGGCCAAGGCATTCTCCGACCATCCGCAGACGCCTGACCGCATTCTGCATTCTCAGGAAGAGATTGCCCGGATTCTGCCGCCGCGCGACGAGTACACCGTTACCACGTCGGAGTTTGACGACGTGAAGGCGCGCCTGGCCCGCATCGAGAATAAGCGCAGGCTGACGGATACGAAGGACAAGAAGCCATCGCTGCGCCGCGCCAGCACAGCATCAGGCTCCGACCCGAATTCAAGCGACGGATCATCGGGCAGCGGCGATGATCGCCCGACGCTCAAGCGTCGCGACGATCAGGGGCAGCAGAGCGGCCAGCAGGGTAGCGGAAGCGATAGTGGCAGCGGTACTACCGGCAGCAGCACTACTGGCAGTAACGGCGGGAGCCAGCAGCCAAACCAGCAAAACTAGGGCTCGTAACACACTTGTGTCAAGTTTCTACCCCCTCCGTACCGCATTTGTTTCAGACAAATGCGGTACTCTGTACGTGTCTCCCCGCTCTGACTTGAGAGATCAAAAAAACAGCCGATATTCAGGCTGAAGCGGTATATTGCGAGACAGTTGGACCTTGGTTATGAAGAGAATCGCCATTCTTGTGGCAGTGTTCGCATTTATCCTTCTGCTCACAAAGATTGCCAATCAGGTGCCTCCGGCAGCACCGCCGGGAACGGCGTTTGCTCTGAAGGCGCAGCGCGTGATCCAGTGTTCCCCGGTAGAGATTACGCTGGTTGACGGCCACAACGACCGCACCCATCTCGAAAAGGATGCCAGTTGGCCCGATTGCTCGACCTACCGCCCGGACGAGCACCTGGACTTTTACCTTTCGCGCGGCGACAAGACCAAATACCTGAGCAGCGAACCGTCCGCCTGGTGGCGGAACGTACTATAGGCCCGCCCGAAAGACGCACCATTCGACATAACAGCCCAATATCTTGCGGCTCGCCCGATGCAGCATCTCAAGATAGCCGGGGTTCCCGGATTCTGGCCGATCCATGGTTCGGCTGCTGCGGTCTATCCAGCAAAAAATTACTGGAAAAGCCGGAAAAAATCCTTGAATTACCGGATGAAACCGCGTTATATACAAGAACACCGGCCAGAAAGCGAATTGGCTCCCCGTCTGGCGCAACTTACTCTGGAGGAATTCCATGAATAATGCGGCAGCACGTCGTTCCAATCTACTGGTTCCCGAGGTGCGCGAGGTCATGGACATCCGCCAGGCCTCTGACTACCTGGGCATATCTCCGGATACGCTGTATAAGTACGCATCCGAGGGCTTTGTGCCTGCCTTTAAACTGGGCAATCGCTGGCGCTTCAAGCGTTCGCGGCTGGATGAATGGATGGATCAGCAGTCCGGCATGAATGTCAGCGGAGCCGTGGGTCCGGATCAGAAAAAGCCGGTAAAGGCCGTGTTATAGGGCATTTCTCCTCTTGCAGTAGAGCGACCCCAGCCTGGCCGCAAAGACAAATACGCGGCGAGGGTGGGGCGCACGAACTTTATATCTTCGGGAGAGATGCTCTAGACAGGCGAATTTCTTCCGCCTGTCTATTTTGACTGATTCGCCTTATCGACATCGGACCACGCAAACTTGCCCAGCAGAAACGGATGCGATGTGAGCGGGGCGCTGCTTGCCGGGCTTGAGGGATAGGGGTCCGAGGTGTTCGTAGGAAATCCCCACACGTTTCCATTGCGCATATCTATTACAACCTTGCCGAGCAGCTGGCGGCTGGCGTCAGGCGCTCGCAGCATGTAAGTGCCGGGTTCGATATAGAACGGATACGGACTCGTGCCATCCTGCGCTTTGACTGTTGCTGGAGCAAGGTACGGGCGTATGGCAATGGCCGAGGTTGCGACCGCGATCAGCAGTAAAAGCAGCTTTACAAACCTGTCCGTCTTCATGAATGTCTCCCTTTCCCAGGAAAGCAGCGAACCATTGGCCAAAGCCTGCGCCTGGGTTGAATGGTTCGCTGGTGACATTCAGTGTATCTGTTGGTTGCAGACGCCGCGCGTCGAACTCAGTCGACGCGCAGCGCTTTCACAGGGTCAATGGAGGCGGCGCGACGCGCAGGGATGAAACCCGCAATTGCCGCGGCGAGAATCAGTACGCCGATGGCGCCCGCCATGACGGACGTATTGACGCTGGTGATCTCGTAGAGCTGCGATTTGACGTAACGCACACAGAAGACCGAAACAGGAACGCCGATGGCGAGGCCGATGACGGCCTGCAGCATGGCTCCCCGCATGACCATGCCGATGACCCGCGTGCGTGCGGCTCCAAGAGCCATACGGATGCCGATCTCCGGCGTGCGGCGAACGACGGTGTACGCAGTCACGCCATAAAGCCCGATGGCGGCGAGCAGCAAAGCGAGCAGGCCGAAGAGGGAAGTGAGGCGCGCGATGAGGCGCTCTTCGGTGAAACGATCGTCGATCTGCTGCTGAAAGGTCTGGAACTTCACAATAGTGAGGTTGGGATTGATGCTCCCCAGGGTATCGCCGACAATTTTTTCAAAGCCGGGAATGGGGTGGGCCGTCTGGATGACCAGTGCGCCGGCGTACGTGGACTGGTCTTTGTCGAGAGGATTGTCGGCATCGGGAATGCCGGCCGGTTGTGTGAGCGACAGGAAGTACATGGCATGGTTCTTCCAGTAGATGCTGGAATAGGTGGTGTCTTCCACCACGCCCACGATTTCATGCGCTCCATCCTGCGGAGTCTTGTTCGGACCGGAGAAGCCAAAGCGATGGCCAATCGGGTTGCGCTTGCCGAAGAATTGCTTCACGAACTCCTGATTGACGACTGCCACAGATGGTGCGTTGAGGGTGTCCTGTGAAGTGAATCCGCGGCCCGCGACTATATGCGTGCCCACCGAATCGAAGTATTCTGGGGTGCCTTTCACCCATGAAGCGCCCTTGTTGGTGTCATTCTCGCCCTGAATTTTTACGCCGGAACTCCAGTTGTTCTGTTCCATGGGGGTATAGGTGGCCAGGCCGACTTTGAGCACGCCCGGAATGGCGTGAAAACGGTCCACTATGGTCTGGTAAAGCGGCCCTACTTCAGTGTTTTTGTAGCCGGCCGCCTGTGGATTGATGTGTGCAATGTAGCGGTTCGTCGTATCCAGCTTCATGTCCACACCCTCAGCCTTGCCCAGGCTCTGCGCAAAGAGGCCGGCGGCGACGAGAAGCACGAGCGAGAGCGCAGCCTGCAGCACGACGAGAGCGCGCTGAAGTAAAGATGCGCCCTGCGCGGTGGTGCGGGCATTGGAGCGAAGCGCCTCGGCTGGTTGCGTGCGTGCGGCCATCAGTGCCGGAGCCAGGCCGAAGAGGACGCCTGTAACAAGCGAGAGCCCGAAGGAAAAGCCGATGACCAACGGCGACGGCGAAGCGTTGATCGGCATATTGTGCTGGTCGGGAAATGCCAGCATGAGCAATGCGCGCGCACCAAGGTAGGAGACTGCAAGGCCAAGCAGGCCGCCCAGGCCGGAGAGAAGCACGCTTTCCGTAAGCAGTTGGCCTACAATGCGGCTGCGCTGCGCGCCGAGGGCCGAGCGGATGGAGAGCTCCGCACGGCGGCTCATGCCGCGGACCAGAAGCAGATTGGCGATATTGGCGCAGGCGACCAGAAGCACCATTGCTGCGATCCAGCTGAGCAGTTTGAGGTGGTCTTTGTAGTCATCCTGCATATTCTGGATGCCGCCTCCGCCGGGCGTGAGCACTACGTGGGTATGAGGAAGAGCCTTCTGGGCGCGCTGATCGGTAAATGTCTTGAGCGGCGCAAACTCCTGTTTGAGGAGTGCGCTGGCCTTGGACTGCAGCGCGGGCAGGGAGGTTCCCGGTTTTACACGGCCAATAATGTAGGCCCACCGGGAGTCGGGATCGTTGAAGTACGGCGCACCGATAACGGGGTCCATTACATTCATGGGAAGGAAGTATTTGGGCGGATTGGTGTCGATGCGGTCGCCGTAAAAGCCCTTCGGCGCAACGCCGATGACGGTGGCAGGCTTGGTATTGATGTAAAAACTGCTGCCGACAACGGAGGGATCGCCTGCGTAATCCTGCATCCAGGCTTCGTAGCTCATCACGGCAGTGACGGGCGCACCTTTCTGGTCGTCGGAGTCCACAAATAGGCGGCCTGCGGCGGGCGAAAGGCCAAAGACGCGGAAGTAGTTGCCGGAGACGAAGGTTGCCATGACGGATTTCGCCAAGGTCTGTGGTCCGGCTCGACGAACGGTGATGGGCCGCCATGCGTAACCGGACTCCATTGCCGCCAGCTCCTCGAACTCCGGCAGGCTCTTCTTGAACATGTAATAGCTGTCGGTGTCGAAAAGAGTGTAATCGCCGCTGTCATTCCAGCCGCCGTTCACGCAGCAGTCATCGTTGTCGCCAATACGGACTAGAGTCCTGGGATCGGTGACCGGCAGATCATGCATGAGGATGGCGTTGACCAGCGTGAAGATGGCCGAGTTAGCGCCGATGCCGAGAGCCAGAGTTAAAAGAACCGTGATGGTAAAACCCGGCGTTTTACGAAGCTGCCGCAGCGCGAACATCACATCCTGCATGAGAACTCTCATCCATTCCTCCAGAAAGCACAGTTGCACGTACGCTGGAGAGCACGCGAAGTTCCACTTATGGGAGAGAAATTCTCTTTTATAATCAGCCGTTTACGCGAGTGTTACGTTCTGTAACTGTTCAAAGCCGCATTCGGTGTTCAAAATCGAACAGAACAGCGCCGGTAAAATCCGCCTCCGTGCCGCGGAGGACTATTTTTTGAAGAGATTGAGCGGTATCGCTTCTCCCATGGCTTTGTAACCGGCTGGCCCTGGATGCAGATGATCTCCGCTGTCGTAAGCGGGAAGCATGCGATCGGGGTTTTGCGGATCGCGGAGAACAGCGTCAAAATCGACAACCGCATCGAAATGTCCCGCCGCCCGAATCCATGAATTCACAGCCTGGCGGTCTGCTTCGTTGATTGCATCCGGATGGTAGTGCCCGGCGCCGACATAGGGAGTGATGGTCGCGCCGAGGATGCGGATTCCGTGCGCATGGGCGCGGGCAATCATCTGCTGATAGGAAGCGATGACGCGGGCTACATAGGCGTCATGCTCCTGTTGCGAAATCGGATGCTGCACGGTGAGTCCGCCGAGGTCATTGACTCCTTCAAAGACAATGACCCACTTCACGCCGGCCTGCGCAAGCACATCGCGATCAAAGCGGGCCAGCGCATTGGGCCCGCTGCCATCGGTGAGCAGGTGATTGCCGCCGATGCCCTGATTGGTAACGCCGATATCGCGCGTTTTCTTGTTTGCCTGCAAGCGCGCGGCGAGCACGTCAGTCCAGCGATCATTGCCGTTGGTCGTCGCGCCGTGGCCGTCGGTAATGGAGTCACCGAGCGCGGCAATTGCAGCCGATCCCCTGGCTGACGAGGCTACGTCAATATCCGAAAGCAGATACCAGTGGTCCACGTGCTTAGCGTCCGGGAGATTTGCCGCGGCGACAGCATCGCCGTGGACGTAATACGTGGTGGCGCGCGAGCCGGGATGGCTGGTCTGGCGGGCAGGCGGCGTGTCGAGGTGCAGGCTTACGGCAAGGTCGCTAAGAGGAGCAACGGGATAATCGACCGGATCGGAAACAAAATCCGCTCCAGGCGGGACAATGACGTCATTCTTTCCGGCAAAGGTGAGCGCTTTATCGGTTGCCGGGTCAATGGCCGAGGCGGACGGCGAGACAGGACGCGCGATATGCACGGAGGTAAGGTGCAGAGCGTCTGTACCAAACGCGTTTGAGACGTGGACACGCAGCGTGGGACCGCCAACCGAGAGATGGACGATCTGCCGCACCGTAGCGTCGCGAAGATCATCCGCAGGTAGCGCGTTTGCCGGTTCGGGGATCTGCTGCGAAGTCCCCCATGAGACGATCCAGTTACCGGCTTGTGCTCTGCCGCAGGCTGCGCCGAACAGGAGCAGCAGTACCGCTGCCAACGATTGATTCGCGTGATGTGCAATTTTCATGTAGGACCGTGTAGGATGAATCGCCTGAATAAATCGCTTTTCTGAAGGCGCAGAAAGAATATCATTCGCGGAGGCTGTCGTGCGTCTGGTGCTGAAATCGATACCTGTTTTGCTGATGCTTGTCTCTACAACTGCTGCATTTAGCCAGAGCAGTCCCGCACCGGTCACGTTCACATCGGACCAGGACCAGAAGAACATGATGGACCAGCTCGGCATCAAGGCTCTGCGCCCTGGACCGAGCGGGAATGAAAAGGCTCCCAATCACGCCAACTACGACGAGTCCAAGGCCAATCCGTATCCGAATATTCCCGATCCACTGACGATGAACAACGGCGACAAGGTGACGACGGCCCAGCAATGGTGGGATAAGCGTCGTCCTGAGATCGTAGAGCTGTATTCGAAGTATGTTTATGGCCGGGTCCCGAACAATGTACCGAAGGTCACGTGGTCGGCAACGGTGGATCACGAGATGATCGGCTTTACGCCAGTGATTGCCAAGGATCTGATCGGCACGGTGGACAGCTCGGCATATCCAGACATCAGCGTAAAGATTCACGCCACGCTGGTGGTGCCTGCCAATGCAAAGGGTCCGGTGCCGACGCTGATCATGTTCGGGCCTGCGGGATTTCCCAAACCCAATGAGCCACGCGGCGAAGCAATGACTGAGCTGAACGCTGCAATGAAGACAGTCCTGATTCAGCAAGACCCGCGCCTGCAAAAGGTCTTCGACGAGCATCCGGCGTGGATGCCGTTCAGTAACTCGCCATTTTTTACGCCTCCACAGTTAAATGAAGACGGCGGTCCGCCGAATCCATGGCAGCTTGTAGCGGCGGGATGGGGCTTTGTTCTCCTGGATCCCGCGTCGGTACAAGCCGACAATGGTGCTGGATTGACTCGGGGCATCATTGGCCTGGTGAACAAAGGTCAGCCGCGCAAGCCAGAGGATTGGGGCGCGCTGCGCGCATGGGCGTGGGGAGCCGGCCGGACGCTGGATTACCTGGAGACCGATCCGTCAGTCGATGCCAAGCATGTGGGCATTGACGGCGTTTCTCGCTACGGCAAGGCCGCGCTGATCACGATGGCCTTCGATCAGCGCTTCTACATGGTCTTGGTCGGCTCCTCCGGCAAGGGCGGAGCCACTCTGCTGCGCCGCAACTACGGCGAGGCCGTGGAGAGCCTGACCGGGGGCGAGTATCACTGGATGGCCGGCAACTTCATGAAGTACGGAGCGTCTGATGCGAGCTTTGGCACAGGCAATCCGGGCCAGTTGCCGGTGGACTCGAATGAGCTGATTGCGCTCTGTGCGCCACGACTTACCTTTATCAGTTACGGCATTCCTGAGAAAGGCGACGCGCACTGGCTGGACCACGAGGGCAGCTTTATGGCGACGGTGGATGCGAGCCGCGTATTTGGGCTGCTGGGAGCCAAGGGATTGCCGGTGACCGAGGATTACCACACCGCGAAGATGCCTCCAGTAAACACCGGGTGGCTGGATGGACAGCTTTCCTGGCGGCAGCATGACGGCGGTCATACGGACGCGCCGAATATGAAGTGGTTTATTCAGTGGGCGGACAAGGCGATGGGCCGCGGCGCGCAATAATAAGAGCTTCACGTGGTGAAGCGATACCTATTCCGCTACAATCGTTTGCTTCGGCGCGAACGGCCATTGCTTGCGGAGAAATGCGCGCACTAAAAAAAAGACAACTCCGGCCAGCCCCAATGCCAGGCCGCGTGCCATGATCTTTTGCCGTTCAGGATCTGTGAAGACAAACGCGAAACCGACGAGCGTGATGATCACGGGCAGCGGATAAAGCCACATGCGAAAAGGCCTCTCCGCGGCGGGTTTTGTCATGCGCCAGTAGACAACACCGAGAGCCTGTACGAGAAAAACCATCAGTATCCGCACGATGACGAGCGCGGAGATCAAGCTGCCGAGCTGAAAGACGCATAGAGCAGCGGCAAGCAGGCCCATGAACACGACACTGACAACAGGGAAGCCTTTGGTTTTATGCAGGCGCTGAAAGGCGGAGAAGAAGTTGTGATCGCGCGCGGCGGCGAAGGGAATTCTGGAATAGCCAGTGAGCAGCGCGAAGACTGACGCAAACGCAGTCCAGACGACGGCAAGCGCAACAAGATTGCCTCCCCAGTTGCCCCAGGCTATCTGTGCGGCTCGCGCCGCGGGATAGTTCCCGGCGGTCGCATCGGTCATGCGGATCATTTCAGCAACCGGCAACTGGCCGAGGATGCCGATGTTCATGAGCAGGTAGAGCACGCCCACGATCAGGATGGAGAGAATCATGGAGCGCGGGATGGTGCGCGGAGGATCGACGACCTCTTCCGCAAGGAAGCAGATATTGTAGTAGCCCCAGTAATCGTAAAGGGCAACGAGCAGAGCGCCGGAAAAGCCAATCAGGAATCCATTGGGGGGAGCTTGATGCGCCCAACCCTGCGGAAAGGCAAGTCCGGCGCGGAAGTGCGTCAGTCCCGTGAAGATGACAAAAAGCAATGTGGCGAGAACGCCGATCCACAGGTATTTTGAGATGCGCGCGATGCCTTCGATGCCGCGCGCAACGAGGATGGTGGCGAGCAAGGCCGCAGCGATTGCGGCCAGTGTGGCGCCGGAGATCTCGAGCTTCAGTGTGACATCGCCGAGCAAGTGAAAGCCAAGCGAGCGGCTGAAGAATACGTGCCGCAGGGACGGAAAGATATAAGAGGCGTACCCGGCCAGGCCAACGCAGCCGGTAGCGATGGAGACAGGCGCGGTGAAGATGAGCTGGAAGGTGAAGAGAAACGCAAGCAGCCTGCCGAACTTTTCGCGCCCGTAGATTTCCTTTACATACTCATACGTGCCGCCGGCTTTAGGCAGTGCCGCACCGAGTTCCGCCCAGATGAGCCCATCGGAAATGGCGATGATGGCGCCCGCGATCCAACCGAGCAATGCGAGCGATCCACCCATCGCTTTGACCATCAGCGGCAGCGTGGCAAAAGGGCCTACGCCGACCATGTCAATCATGTTGAGAGCGGTGGCTGGCAGCAGCGTGAGCTTTCGCTGAAGTTGCGGAGAGCTGTTCGGCTGGTTTGTTCCGGCTGGGCCGGTGCTGGCTGCACGCATGGCTGCGATTGTAAAGGAGGCCACGCGTGATACAACTGACCGGGTGGATTACTCGCGCCGTATCGGAAATCTGCGCCGCAAACTGAGGCGCACCGGACTGTCGGGGCTGCTGATAACGCATCTTCCGGATGTGCGCTATCTGTGCGGCTTTACCGGATCGAGTGCGGCGCTCGCGATTACAGGCCGCAGGGCACGGCTGTTTACCGATGGGCGCTATCGTACGCAGGCAACTGAGGAAGTAAAGGCTGTGGACGTGGAGATTATTACCCGCGCAGCTGCTGTTGCCGCCGTGGAATGGCTGGCTGCGCAACCGGCATCGGAGTCCGCGGGATTTGATCCGATGCATACTACGGTGGCAGAGCTCGCGCGATGGCGAGAAGCGCTTCCGGCACGCCTGCGGCGAACATTTTTTGCTGCGCTGCCAAATCCGCTGATAGAGCCGCTGCGCCTGGTGAAGGATGAAGCTGAACTGGCAATCCTGCGCGAGGCGGCGCTGATCGGGTCGCGCCTTTTCGATTACATTCTCAGTGTTTTGCGGCCCGGCTTGCGCGAGGTGGAAGTTGCGGCGGAGCTGGAACATGCGGCTCGCATGGCAGGCGCGGAAGGAATGTCGTTTGACACGATCGTGGCCTCGGGACCACGGTCGGCGCTTCCGCACGGACATGCGTCGGAAGCACGCCTCCCTCGCAGAGGCTTTCTTACCCTCGACTTCGGTATAATCCACAAGGGTTATTGCAGCGACATGACCCGCACAGTGTACTTTGGCACGCCACGGGCAAATGAGCGAGCCGCTTATGAGGCGGTTCTCGAAGCCCAGCAGGCTGCGGTGGAAGCTGTCGCGGCAGGAGTACGCTGCGGCGACGTGGACGAAGCCGCAAGAAGCGTGCTGCGACATGCCGGACTGGCCGAGGCGTTTTCGCACTCGACAGGCCACGGCGTGGGTATTGAGATTCACGAACCGCCACGCATCGCCTCCGGGCAAACCACTCGCCTTGAGGCCGGCATGGTGGTGACAATCGAGCCGGGTGTTTATCTGCCAGGGCAGTTCGGCATCCGCATTGAGGATATGGTGGCAGTAACGCGCGCGGGAGGTGAGATTTTTACCCCTGCGCCCAAGACCCTGATTGAGCTTTAAAGAGATTTTTGCCCTTGTGGGCCACTAAGATAGAAGGAACGAATGAAACAAGAAGATATTCAGGATCTGCAGCAACTGATCGAGTTCCTCAAGGAACATGGTGTCGCCGAGTTTGAGCTTGAGCGCGAAGATGTGAAGGTCCGGCTCAAGTTTGCGCAGCCCGTGGCTCCGGTGGTTGCATTTACTCCATCGGTCGCGCCCGTGGCTGCGTTTCCTCCTGTGTCTGCTGCCGCTTCAGTAACGTCCCCATCGCCAGCAGCGGTTCCTGCCCCCATTGCAGAAGAAAACCTGCATATCATCAAGTCGCCGATTGTGGGAACCTTTTACGGTTCGCCTTCGCCTGGAGCGGGGATGTTTGTTTCACCCGGAGAGCGCGTGGAAAAGGGGCAGGTGGTCTGCATTGTGGAGGCCATGAAGCTCATGAACGAGATCGAGTCCGACGCTGCCGGAGAGATCGTCAAGATGCTGGTAACCAATGGCCAGGCGGTAGAGTACGGCCAGCCGTTATTTTCGGTTCGCACGGCGTAAGCGCGCCCTTTGTTCTAAAGGATAAGAATGTTTCGCAAGGTTCTGGTTGCCAATCGCGGTGAAATTGCGCTACGCGTCATCAATGCCTGCAAGGAACTCGGCGTCCGCACGGTTGCGATCTACAGTGAAGCGGACCGCAACTCGCTTCACGTGCGTTTTGCCGATGAGGCCATCTGCATTGGCCCGCCGCGCCCAGCGGATAGCTATCTCAATGTGCCCGCGGTGATCTCCGCCGCAGAGATCGCCAATGTGGATGCGATCCATCCGGGCTATGGCCTGCTGAGCGAGAACGCGAACTTTGCCGAAGTCTGCCGCGCATCGAATATCAAGTTCATCGGACCGCCGCCTGAAGTAACGCGGCTGATGGGCGAGAAGGAAAAAGCCCGCCAGGCGATGAAGAAGGCCAAGGTGCCGATTCTGCCGGGCTCTGATGGCGTGGTGGATTCACAAGAAGACGCGCTCGAATGGGCTGCGAAGGTCGGCTTTCCTGTGATTCTCAAGGCCAAGGCCGGCGGCGGCGGGCGCGGCATGAGAATTGTTCGCACTGCCGAAGAGCTGCCGAATCTTTATCACGCCGCATCGACCGAAGCAGCAAATGCCTTCGGCAACGGCGAGCTGTACATGGAGAAGTTCATCGAGCGGCCGCGGCACATTGAGTTCCAGGTGCTGGCCGATGAGCACGGCGACGTCAGAACTCTCTTTGAGCGCGAGTGCTCCATTCAGCGGCGGCATCAGAAGCTGATTGAGGAAGCGCCGTCGCTGCAGGTGACGCCGAAGATTCGCGCGGAGATCGATGCAACTCTTCGCCGCTGCCTCACGGAGATCGGCTATCAGAACGCCGGCACGGTTGAATTCCTCATGGATGAGGACGGACAGATTTACTTCATTGAGATGAACACGCGCATCCAGGTGGAGCATCCTGTGACGGAGTTCATCACGGGCATCGATCTGGTGAAGGCGCAGTTGCGAATTGCTTCCGGTGAGAAGCTGAGCGATATTTTGCCGGCCAAACTGGAGATTCGTGGACACGCGATCGAGTGCCGCATCAATGCCGAAAACCCGGTGAAGTTTACGCCTTCCGCGGGGCGCATTACGGCATTTAATGTTCCCGGCGGCAATGGCGTACGAGTGGACACCGCGCAATATGCTGAAGGCGTAGTGCCGCCGTATTACGACTCTCTCATTGCCAAGCTGATTGTTCACGGCGACACCCGCGAGGAAGCCATGAACCGCATGCAGCGCGCGCTGAGCCAGTTTGTGGTGCAGGGAATCGAGACCTCGATTCCGCTGCATCAGGCAATCTTCGAGGATGAGGACTTCCGCAAAGGCGAGTTCGACACCAAGTTCATGGAGCGGTTTCTGGCCGCTCGGCAAAGCCAGTAGTTCCACACATACCAGGTGAATCAATCGCCCGTTTGTCTGATCGTGAGATCTGAGAAATGGGCAATTGTTCCTGGGCCAACCCACAACGCTACGGAGCCAGCCGCTACAGGTTGTTTCAGATCGTGAACAATCAGCGCTGGCTGATCTGCATCATGGACGTAGAGCTTCGCGGTGCTTCCATTAAATTCAATTCGTAACTTCGTCCATTCTCCCGGCATAAGATCTACGTACGTCTCATACTGACCGGGATGCTCGCTGCGCAGTTTGTCCCATTGATATCCGGGAACCGAAATGTACTGTGCCGAATGATTTCGTTGAAGCTGATCTTCCGAGCGTCCATTCTTCGGCCGCAGATAAAAACACTCATAACGTGAGGCATCGCTGCTTACACGGAACGCAATCCCCACAAAGCCGCGCAGATTCGCAGGTGCATCGGGGACTGTATCCCCGCTCAGGCTTACTTCAATCGAGCCATTTTTCAAGAGAGTGCCTTTCACGATCGCAATGCTGTTTGTATCGTCTCCGGATGCGGGAGCGCCGTCCACGATTTTGATTGCCTTCTTGTCGCGATATGTGACAACCTCCGCCTTTACATTGTGAATCTCAAGTGCGTCAACCCGGTCGAGAGCAAACTTCGCCGGAGATGTGTTTTGTGCCGCTGTTTTCAAATGGAATGTGAATGCTGCAACTGCCACTAAAATCCACGCAACGGTTAATCGACGGACCATGAACATATCTCCTATACCCGGATTTTCATATCCGGGATAGTAATCTTTAAGGATTTCGAGCAATCGCTGTGCCAATCGAACGACGGAGCAACTCCAGGTTTTCAATACGTTTAACTCCTGCAGTACGTTGAGGCTCTGTGCGGAAATGATGGAACCTGTACGCAGGCGAACAGTTCAGGCCGATGCGATTATAGTTGCTTTCACTCCAACGCATCGCCGTGTAACAATCGCATCGACTCAAATCGAACTCATGTTTACACGGCGTAAATTTCTCCAGACAGCAGCATGTTCTATTGCAGCCACGGCCTTACCTTTGCGCGCCGCTCCCAAAGCCGCAATCGGCAAAGCTGGCTACTCGCTTCGCATTGAGCCCTGCACGCTGGAGATTGCTCCCGGCGTGACGGTGAAAACCACGACATACAACGGCCAGGTCCCCGGGCCGATTCTGAGGCTGCGTGAGGGCGTTCCCGTCACGATCGATGTGGCAAATGCGAGCGTAAACCAGGATATCGTCCATTGGCACGGGCTCGCGATTGATTCGCTCAATGATGGCGCGATGGAAGAAGGCTCGCCGATGATTGCGCCGGGCGGGCAGCAGCGTTACGCGTTTACGCCAAAGCCTGCCGGGACGCGCTGGTATCACACACATGCCAGCGCTGGCAGCGATCTGAGCCAGGCAACATACAGCGGACAATTCGGCTTTCTCATGGTGGAAGGCCGGAACGGATTTCAAGCCGAAGGAAAATTCGATCAGGAGATATTTCTGGCGATTCATCACTGGGAGCCGCGCTTTGTTCCCATGGTGGAGACGATGCGGCAGGTGAGCGCGAACGCTCCACTGACCGCAGGTTCAGATGTGGGCTACCAGCATGCCACGATCAACGCGCATAAACTCGGCGCTGGTGAGCCGCTTCGCGTGAAGCAAGGCCAGCGCGTGCTGATGCACATTCTGAACGCAAGCGCGACAGAGAACGTGGAGCTTGCATTGCCGGGACACACTTTCAAAGTGCTGGCGATGGACGGAAATCCCGTTCCGCGCCCTCAATCCGTGGAGCGTTTGAGCGTAGCTGTTGCGGAGCGCGTGGATGCAATCGTGGAGATGAACTCACCCGGCGTGTGGGTGCTTGGTTCCACGCTTGCGGACTCGCGACAGATGGGCCTTGGCGTAGTGGTGGAATACGCCGGCAGCAAAGGCGCGCCCGTATGGCGCGATCCCGCGCCGGCGCAGTGGGATTACGCACAGTTTGCGAACACGACTCCGGCCACAGCGCCGGATGAGACGATTACGCTGACCTTCCGCGACATTGGCCCAATAAAGGGAAGCCAGTTCGACTATTGGACGATCAACAATCAGTCGTGGCCAAAGATCGATCCGATTGAAGTCCGAGCAGGCAAGCGATACAGGCTGCTGCTGCGCAACGGCAGCGGTGATCAGCATCCGATCCATCTGCACCGACACACCTTTGAGGTCGCGCAAATTGGCAAACAGAAGATGAGCGGCCTTCGCAAGGACACCATCAACGTGATGCCGCTCGACACGGTCGCTATCGATTTTGTCGCGGACAACCCCGGCGATACACTATGGCACTGCCATCAGCAATTGCACATGGACCTGGGCTTCATGCAGTTGATCAAATATGTGGGATGAGCGGCAAATCAAACAGAATATGATGCGTTCGATTACGACAACCTTCTTGCTAGCAGCGCTCGCAACGCGAATCTGCGCGGCGCAGAAGGACGTTCCGTGGTCCTCGTACAACGGCGGACGCGATGGCGATCACTACTCGAAGCTGACGCAGATCAATCGCGCAAATGTAAATCGGCTTCAAGTTGCGTGGACCTTCGACACGGGCGAGCAGGGTGGGATGCAGGACAACCCGCTGATCATCGGTCGCACGCTCTACGCCTACACGCCTACAGAGAAGATTGTTGCGCTGGATGCGGCCACAGGCAAGCTGAAGTGGAAGTTTGATTCCGGCGTAGTAGGTACGCAGCCTGCGCGCGGCATGTCTTACTGGACGGACGGCAAGGAGAACCGCCTTCTTGTCGGCATCATGAACTTTCTTTACTGCCTCGATCCGGCAACAGGAAAGCCGATAGCGAGCTTCGGCGAGCAAGGCCGCATTGACTTACGCAAAGGCCTGCGCGAGCCGTGGGAGCAGCAGTCGATTGTGCTCACCACGCCGGGAATGCTGTGGAAGGACATGATCATTGTCGGCGGACGCAATCCGGAGGCGCATCCCGCGCCGCCCGGCGATGTGCGCGCCTTCGATGTGCATACCGGCGCGCTGCGCTGGGTCTTTCATACCATTCCGCATCCCGGCGAACAGGGCTATGAAACCTGGCCCGCGGATGCGTGGAAGACAGCAGGCGCGGCAAACAACTGGGCCGGCATGGCGCTCGATGAGGAGCGTGGAATTCTGTACGTCCCAACCGGCTCAGCAGTGATGGACTTCTACGGCGGCGACCGGATTGGCGACGACCTCTACGCCAACACGCTGTTGGCTCTGGACGCGAACACGGGCAAGCGTATCTGGCACTTTCAGGGAGTGCATCACGATATGTGGGATCGCGACTTTCCGTCGCCGCCTGCGCTCTTCACCGTCTTGCGCGATGGCAAAACCATTCCAGCCATGGCGCAGACCACCAAGCAGGGCTGGCTATATTTCTTCAATCGGCTCACCGGCGAGCTGCTTTTTCCGATCCACGAACGCGAGTATCCTGCGAGCAATGTTCCCGGCGAGCAGGCATCGAAGACGCAGCCTTTGCCGGACTGGCCGGAACCTTTCGCGCGCCAGCGGCTTACGGAAGCCGATCTGACCACGCGCACCCCCGCCGCACATGACTGGGCCGTGAAGACCTTCCGCGAATTCAAGAGCGACGGCCAGTTCATTCCGTTTTCTGTGGACAAGCAGACGGTGATCTTCCCTGGCTTCGATGGCGGCGCGGAGTGGGGCGGCCCGGCAATCGATCCCGTGCGCAGGATTCTTTACGTCAACGCCAACGAGATGGTGTGGACAGGCGGTCTGGCGGCTGCAGGACGCGCAAGCAGCCCCGGCGAGGGCATCTATCGCTCGCAATGCGCCATCTGTCATGGCCTCGATCGCACGGGTTCGCCGCCGGCTTTTCCCGCGCTGGTGGATGCCATGCCGCGCCTCGGCGAAGATAAGGTCCGTCAGACGATTCGGCAGGGAACCGGACGAATGCCGTCCTTCCCAAATCTTGATGGCAGTGGATTGACGGATTTGATCGCCTTTCTCCGCACCAAGCCTTCAACAGCGGACAAGAAGGAGATGGCAGTAGCCCTGGGCGCGGAAACACCTGCAGATGCTGCCGGCCTGGCTGTTTATCAGGAACGCTGCGCCATCTGTCACGGAGAAAAACGCGAAGGAATTCCACCTTCATTTCCTATGCTGATCGGTCTCGGCAGCCGCCTGTCCAACGCACAGACAACGGATCTGATCCACAAAGGCAAAGGCCGCATGCCGCCCATGCCGATGGAAGGCGCGGAACTGCAAGCCCTGCTGCGGTATTTAGGCGTAAGCAGCAACGATGAGAATGAGAAAAAGAAAGCTCCGCATGATTATGTCTTTACCGGCTATCGCAAATTTCTCGATCCCGACGGCTATCCGGCCTTCACACCGCCGTGGGGAACGCTCAATGCGATTGATCTCACTACCGGCAGGTATCTGTGGAAGGTCAATCTCGGCGAGTATCCCGCGCTGGCAAAGCAGGGACTGACCAATACAGGTTCAGAGAACTACGGCGGACCGGTTGTGACCGCAGGCGGCGTTCTTTTCATCAGCGCCACAGTCTACGACCACACAATCCGCGCCTTTGATACAGCCACAGGCAAGCTGCTATGGCGCGCCGATCTTCCTTTTTCGGGAGTGGCGACTCCAGCAACCTACATGGTCGATGGCCGCCAATACGTTGTGATCGCCACCAGCAACGCCCGCACGCCGAATGAGCCTCAAGGCGGAATTTATGTTGCCTTTGCATTGCCCCGGCACAAATAAGTTCGCACAGCATCAGAAATTCGCAAAGATTTTACGCTTTCTCTTCGCCTGAAGTAGACCAGTCGCGATATGCTGATTGCCGCGCCGCAAGGAGGCTGCCGAATGGATATTCAAAAAGAGCTGATCGCCGAGTTCAATACGGAAGTGGAGAACGCTCGCAAGATTCTGAACGCCATCCCCGATACCGCCGATTTCACATGGAAGCCGCATGAAAAGTCGATGACACTGGGCCGTCTGGCCGGCCATGTCGCCGAGCTCACGGGAGACTGGCCGCTGATGACGCTTGAGAAGGATCGCCTCGACTGGAATCCCGAACAGCGGCCCAAAGTTCCTGAGAACAAGGCAGAGGTTCTCAAGACATTTGAGGCCGGCTTGCCCAAGTCCAAGGCTGCGATCGAAGGCTTTGATCCTGTGAACTGGGACCGCAATTGGATCTTTGCTGCGGGAGGGCAGGTCTTTATCGATCAGCCGAAGTATCAGGTGTGGAGATCCTTTGTGATGAACCATCTGGTGCATCACCGCGCGCAACTCGGCGTCTATATCCGCATCCTCGGCGGTAAGCTGCCCGGTTGCTACGGCCCATCCGGCGACGAGATGTAAGAGCAAGGAAGTCGATTTCACGGCGAGGGACGAAAAGTATTCCGGAACACTAAGCTGGATGCATGGCCTTTTCGTTCCCTCGCGTTTATCCGATTCTCGATTCCTCCGTCATCCCGCAAACAGGCCGTGCCGAGTTTCTCGAATCGCTGGGCCGATCCCTGGCAGACGCCGGAGTTGAGCTGCTCGAATATCGCAACAAAACGGGCACAGATGCGGAACTTGCTTCAGACGCCGAAATCCTTCGTCGAACACTGCCTGCAACAAAGCTCATCCTGGACGACCGCGCCGATCTTGTCGTTCAGATTGGCTTTGACGGCGTTCACGTCGATGCGGGCGATGTCTCCGTCTCAGAGGCCCGCCGGGTTCTCGGTCCGGATCGGATCATCGGCACATTCGCAGGCAGCGATTCGCTGATCCCCGGCATTCTTTCTCAGCCCGCAAATTACTTTGCCATCGGTCCTGTCTTCATGACCACCACCAAGCAAACGGATAAGCCCCCCATTGGCCTGGAAGGCATTCGGAATCTCCGCAAAGAAGCCGGACCGGAGGTTGTGCTGAGCGCCGCAGCAGGAATCACGCTGGAAACAGCGCCGCAGGTGATCGACGCCGGCGCCACCGTGGTTGCCGTCGCAGCCGCAATCTTTCGCGCTCCCGATCCGGCGGCAGAGTTCCGCCGCTGGCGAAAAATCATCACATAAACCCGCACCAGATACGGGCGAATCCGCATACAGGAATTTGCTTATGCCGCATTCACACCATGCCGGATACAATCTGGGAGACAAAGCTACGTAAAATCGGGTAAAACTCTTCCCAGTGACCACTCCGAATCCGGGCCCAACCCACGCGCAATCCTCAGAAGCGGCTCTGCCACAAGAGCCGTCCAACAAGCTCGTGCAGAGCCTTGGCCTGTTCAGCTCCACCGCCATCGTCATTGGCTCCATGATCGGCTCAGGCATCTTCCTGGTCGATGCGGAGATTGCCCGCGTCACAGACTCACCCGCGCTCTACCTCGGCGCATGGGTTGTGACCGCATTGATGACAACCATCGCCGCGCTCAGCTACGGCGAGCTTGCCGCCATGATGCCCCGCGCCGGCGGCCAGTACGTCTATCTGCGCGAGTCGCTCGGCCCGGTCTGGGGATTTCTCTACGGCTGGACGTTGTTCCTCGTCATCCAGACCGGAACCATCGCCGCCGTCTGCGTCGCCTTCGGCAAATTTCTGGGCGTCTTCTTTCCATCCGTCTCCACAACGCACTGGCTCTGGAAGATCGCCCACGTTCCGTCCATTCCCGTAGGGCCCATGGTCCTCGGCAACATGGACATCGGCGTCAATACCGCAAATCTGGCCGGCATTGTCGTTGTCTTTCTGCTCGCCTTCATCAACCTCTTCGGAATTCGCCTCGGCTCCATCGTTCAAAACATCTTCACCACGGCCAAATCGCTTTCACTCGCCGCGTTGATCTTGCTGGCTTTTACTGTCGGCATCAGCGCCACGGCGATTGCGTCGAACTTCGGTCCCGGCTGGCATAACTTCTGGCAAAATGCAGGCTGGCACGATCTGCATCCGGTACAGGTAGGCGTGGGCGGACCAACCGCGATGGTGAATCTCTTCATCGTCCTCGCCGTGGTGCAGGTGGGTTCACTCTTCTCAGCCGACGCCTGGAACAACATCACATTCACCGCGGGCGAAGTCAAGAACCCCAAGCGCAACATCCCGCTCTCGCTCATTCTGGGAACGGGCTTTGTGGTTACCGTTTACTTTCTTGCGTCTCTCGCATATCTCGTAGTGCTGCCCATGCATGGCGATCCCGCGGGCACATCGGTTCTCGCGCGCGGCATCCAGCATGCAACGGAGGACCGCGTAGGCACGGCGGCGCTGGAGCAGATCTTCCACACCGGCGGCGCAGCGCTTATGGCCGCGGCCGTGCTCATCTCCACCTTTGGCTGTGCCAATGGCCTCACAATGGCCGGCGCGCGCGTGTACTACGCCATGAGCAAAGATGGCCTCTTCTTTAAGTCCGTCGGCAAGCTGCATCCCAAGTGGCGCACGCCGGTCGCGGCCATTGTGGTGCAGGCTATCTGGTCGGCAGCGCTCTGCATCTCAGGCTCCTACGGCCAGTTGCTCGACTACATCATCTTCGCCGAGCTGGTCTTCTACATTCTCACCATCGCGGGCATCTTTGTACTTCGCGCCAAACGGCCCAACGCCGAGCGGCCATACAAAGCGCTGGGCTATCCAATCCTGCCCGCCGTCTACATATTGATGGCTGCATGGGTCTGTATCGTATTATTGCGGTTTAAGCCGCAATATACATGGCCCGGCCTGGTGATCGTCCTGCTTGGTATACCGGTTTATTTCATCTGGTCGCGGAACTCCGTTGACCGGCAAGTTTCAAATCCCGACTAACTCATCCGGAGAGGAACACCCTCATCTATGTCTAGGCTGCTTCGCATAAAACCCTTGTCGATGCTTACGCAGGAAGCCGGCGAAAAGGGCGAACACACGCTCAAGCGCTCGCTTGGAGCGCTGAACCTCATCACACTCGGCATCGGCGCCGTCATCGGCGCCGGCATCTTCACGCTTACCGGGCAGGCTGCCGCGCTGCACGCTGGGCCGGCTGTGGCGCTGAGTTTTGTGCTCGCGGGATTAACCTGCGCGTTTGCCGGATTGTGCTATGCGGAGTTCGCCTCCATCATCCCGATCGCCGGCTCAGCCTACACCTACGGCTATGCCACGCTGGGTGAGTTAGTGGCATGGATCATCGGCTGGGACCTGACGCTGGAATACGCCTTTGGCGCGTCTACCGTGGCATCCGGCTGGGCGGGATACTTCAACAGCCTGATGCAGCAGTTCGGAATTGTCATTCCGCCGGCACTGACTACGACCACAGGCAATGTGCTTGTGAAGTACAACGGGTTTTGGATTGACAGGATGTCACTTCCGGCGGGCATTACGGACGCAGGCCTGCCGCATGTGACGGGACTCTTCAATCTGGTCGCGGTCTGCATTGTGCTGGTGGTGACGACAATCCTCGTCATCGGCATCAAAGAGTCGGCCAACTTCAACTCAGCCATCGTCATTATAAAGCTGGCGATTGTAGGCATCTTCATCGTGGTTGGCGGCCTGTTCCTGTTTCACCATCCGCAGGTGGCCCATGCCAACTGGCATCCTTTCATTCCGCCGCCCGATGGGCACGGAAACTTCGGTTGGGGCGGAATACCCGTCGCAGCCGCATCCATCTTTTTCGCGTATATCGGCTTCGATGCCGTTTCCACCGCCGCGCAGGAGGCCAAGAATCCGCAGCGCGATATGCCCATCGGCATCCTCGGTTCGCTGGTGGTATGCACCATTCTCTACATCCTGGTTTCACTGGTGATGACCGGCCTGGTCAGCTACAAGACGCTGAATGTTTCCGCTCCAGTGGCTCTGGCCATTGACGCAACCGGTGTGGGTTGGGGCTCTGTGCTGGTAAAGATAGGCGCAGTCTTCGGCCTGGCGACAGTGATGCTGGTAATGCTTCTTGGCCAGACACGCGTCTTCTATTCCATGTCGCGCGACGGACTGCTTCCCAAGGCGTTTTCAGCGATTCATCCCAAGTTCCGTACCCCGTGGATCACGACGATTATCTTCGGCTCATTCGCGGCCATCATGCCGGCATTTTTGCCTATCGGCAAGCTTGCCGAACTGGTGAATATCGGCACACTGCTGGCCTTTACCATCGTCTCTGCCGGTGTATGGATTCTGCGCGTGCGGCATCCCAACATGGAGCGGCCTTTCAAGACGCCGTTCGTGCCCCTGGTGCCGCTCCTGGGTATCGTGTCGGCGCTTTACCTCATGTCCCGGCTCGATGCGATCACCTGGGAGGTGATGCTCGTCTGGCTTGTGATCGGCCTGGTGATTTACTTCACCTATTCGATCAAGCACAGCAAGGTGCAGGCACTGCCCACCGCTCAGGAAGGCGATTAGTCAATACTGCAATACAAACAACAACGGCCTCCCGCGTGGGAGGCCGTTGTTGTTTGGCTAGAGAATTTTTAATTTAGTCATATACATTGTATGCGATACTTCTCATGTATTTTTGAAGGGGTATGGATGCCAGCCTATTCGCAGGATTTGCGGGATCGTGTGTTGGGTGCGTTGGATCGGGGGGATCGTCCCACGGAGATTGCGCGGCGGTTCGAGGTGAGCCG
>NZ_JBEKYX010000055.1:0-46489 GCF_049510455.1 Occallatibacter sp.
ATCTCCCGGCTATAGCTGCCGCGTGGAAACAGGCCGGTCAGCGCCGGTCGGCTGGCCTCATTCAATCCCGGTGGAATGCCGTAATACCGTTCCGTTGTCCGCGTGGCAAAGAAGTTCGGAAGACGTGCCAGTGTCTGCGCAACATAAACGCGCGCATCTTCCAGCATCTGCTGCTGATGGCTCGCATCCGGCGGCGGCATATCCGGCCACTCGCTTGTAGGCGGATCGAGCAGAGCGGAGCGATCCGCAAGCAGCCGCAGCGCCTGCTTCGCCTGCGGCCCCACCGCGTTCTTTGCCTCGATATCCTTGAGCGTGGCACCAGTCAGCCGTTCTGAGAGCTGAAGGCGGTTAATCTTCTCTGCCACGTTGTCATCCTCAAGCTTCGCAACCGGGTCCGTCCCCTGGTTGGAATGAGCCGGCAGGAAATCCGCAACCTTTAGCTTGAGCTCACTCACTGAGATAGGCGGCGGAACGCTCGCCGGAATGCTCTGAGCTGTAACCGCTGCACTCAACGCAGCCAACATAGCGATCGGGATGAATGCTCGAATCTTCAAGTCACCGCTCCGCCATAGAAAGACCCTGACGAACTGCGCCCACCACGATAACAGATTTAAGTAGACGCGATTGAAAATCGGCAGGTTTCAATTTGAATTGTTTTGTAACAGGGCACGACTTCAGTCGTGCCGGAAATAGCCAAAATTGGCTGGGCTTTAGCCCCTGAGGGATGCTTCCTGCGTGGTAATGCACACGAAAAGGATTCATCAGGCACTACCTGGCCTCCGCGTTCAAACTGTCAGGCCGTAGCGTGCGAGAGCTGACCGACAGACATTACTTTGGTCCATTGTCCTTTCGTACCGTCCCACCCCTTCAGAAAGTTTGCATAAAATTAAGGGGTTTTGTGCCACACTCATACTCAGCAGCAAAAGACGGCCTGAATCCTCTGGGATTCGGGCCGTTTCGTTCAGGGACGGTACGGTACCCCTCCCCCATCCCCCTTGCACCAGGATCGATGCAAAACGCACCAATCACCGCAGTCCTTGGAGTGACCATGCAAACGATACAGGCCACAAACATTTCGCCGGAAATTACTTATGCGACGTCCTAACGTATTGATTTCATGGAATAAGGCGAATCAAAGGAGAACACATCCGGGCGCACGAATTTTCACCCTCAAGTAGCATGAAAATCATCAACTTGCAGGCGCAAGTGCAAATTTTTTTATAAATTTGGTAACCTGCTTCAGTTAATTATCCAGTAAACACCTGTACATCTAGGCATCGTCACCCGCATCGCCGCATTTGATAGCTTCAACTCATGCCGGAAATGCTTGCAAAGTCGGAGCAGACGGAATTAAACCTCGAATCGCTGGCCGCGGATGTCGTAGCAATGGCCGTGAAGGCTGGAGCCAGCGACGCAGAAGCCGTAGCTCGCGAGGGCGACGAGTTCAGCGTGGATGTGCGCATGGGCCAGGTGGAAACGCTGACCGAATCCGGCTCGCGCGCACTCGGCCTGCGCGTGATCTTCGGCAAGCGGTCGGCCTCGGCCTCCACCAGCGACCTCACAGCGGACGGAATCCGCCAGCTCGTCGATGGCGCAGTGGCGCTGGCTCACATCACCGAAGAGGATCCATTCACCGGTCTGCCGGAAACGGATGAATTTGGTGTCATCCAAGGCGATCTGGGCCTTTACTTCGAGGATGTCTACTCGCTGCCCAATGAGCAGCGCATCGAGATGGCCCGATCGGCTGAGTCCTCAGCGCTCGCCTACGACAAGCGCATCACCAACTCGAATGGCGCAAGCTTCAGTGCATCCACCGGACGCAAGGTGCTCGCCAACTCACGCGGCTTCGTGGGAGGCTATCGCTCCAGCTACGCAGGCATTTCGGTCGTTCCTCTGGCCAGGGATGAATACGGCCAGATGCAGCGCGATTTCTGGCATTCCAGCGCCCGCCGCCTCATCGATCTTGAATCACCGGAGTCCGTAGGCCGCGAAGCCGCCCGGCGCACTCTGCGCCGCCTGGGCGCGCGGCGCATGCCCACGCAGCAGGTTCCCATCGTCTTTGCTCCAGAGGCAGCACAAACCATCATCGGTTCCGTCTTCAATGCAGCCTCCGGCGACTCCGTCTGGCGCAGTGCATCGTTCCTCGCAGGCAAGCTGGGCGGAACAATCGCCGCATCCAGCCTCACCATTGTGGACGACAACATCATGGTCTTTCCCAGCGGAGTCGGCGGCTTCGGCACCTCGCCCTTTGACGACGAGGGCCTGCCAACACTACGCACCGTCATCGTCGAGCACGGCATCCTGCAAAGCTACCTGCTCAACACCTACACCGCCCGCAAGCTCGGCATGAAGTCCACGCACAATGCAGCCCGCGGACTCGCCGGAACGCCTGGCATCGGCGCAGGAAACCTGTATCTCGAACCGGGAACGCAAACGCCGGAATCCATCATCGCCGCCATCCCAAAGGGCCTCTATGTGACCAGCCTCATGGGGCAAGGGGTCAATCTCGTCACCGGCGACTACTCGCGCGGTGTAACCGGCCTATGGATTGAAAACGGTGAGCTGACCCATGCCGTGGAAGAAGTAACCATCGCCGGAAATCTGGCCGAAATGCTGCAAAATATCTCCGCCATCGGCAACGATCTCCTCTTCCGCAGCTCAGTCGCCGCGCCCACATTGCGCATAGACGGCATGACACTCGCAGGCGCGTAGGTCAAACTAAAGTCGTGCAGGCTGAATTCCAATCCATCGCCTTCAATCCCGCGGAACCGAAAGCGGCGCTGAGCGATCTTCCGCATGAAGCAGCAGTCTTCGCACTCTATGGCGAAGCCGCGCACGCGGAGCCATACATTGGCCGCACGCCAAACCTTCGCGGACGTCTCGAACGCCTGCTCATCCCATCGCCAAACCACCCCAGGCGATTACAACTCGCCAGCCGCGTCCGGCGAATCGAATGGCGGCTGACCGGATCGGACTTTGAGTCGCTCCTGATCCAGTTCAATCTGCTCCAAAAGATATATGGTCCGAAGGCCCTTGAGCGGATGCACCTGCGCATGCCCGCCTTCGTAAGGTTTCTTGGCGGCAATCCCTATCCGCGCATCACCATAACCAACCGCCCCAGCCTGCGCGAAGCGGAGTGGTCCTATGGCCCATTCGCCTCGCGAGCCTCAGCGGAGCGCTTCGCTGACGAAATGCTCAAGCTCTTTCTTCTCCGCCGCTGCACAGACGATCTGAACCCCGATCCCAGCCACCCCGGCTGCGTCTACTCCGAGATGAAGATGTGTCTTGCCCCCTGCTACAAGGGCTGCAGCGATGAACGCTATGCCGAAGAGTCCAGCGAGGTAGAAAACTTCCTCTCCACACGTGGAGAGAGCCGTCTGGTGACCCTCAAAACCCAACGCGAGCAGGCTTCGATGACTCTCGACTTCGAGTCGGCAGCAGCCATTCACACGCAGGTGCAAAAGGTCGAAAGCGTCCGCGCCCTCGCGCCCGAATTAGTGCGGCCACTAAACCAGCTAAGAGCCATAATCCTGCAGGAATCCGCCCAGCCCGACGAGGTAGCAGTCTTCCTCTTTAACCAGGGCCGGCTATGCGGCCCCGCCGCGTTCTCAACACTCGGAATGCGCATTCAAAACGAGCAGTCAGGCTCAAGCTCGCTCTTCGCCCAGCCAATGGCGCTCGCACCCACTCCAGAGAACCCATCCGAAGGCGTCGCCATTCCGCAACTGGCATCGCGCAACATGCTGGAAGAGCGCATGCAGACGGTTCTGACGGAACTCACCCCGCCCGCAGAACAACCTGACTCAACAACCCGCCAGGGCCATCTCGCATTGCTGAAGCGCTGGTACTACCGCCCAGAGGTCAAGCGCCCAGGAGAGATATGTCTTCCAGACGCCGAAGGCCACTGGCCCATCAAAGCCATGCTGCGCAGCGTCGGCCGCATCGCAGCAAAGGGCCTGTCTGTCGCAAAATCTTCTTAGCTGGAACGCAACCGCGCCTATACTTGCTCCGTGAGTGTTTTGGCCATTCCCCCGCAGGAACTTGTCGCCCTGCTGATAGCGGTCTCCTTTGCCGCCGGACTGAACGTCTACGCCACCGTGGCCACACTGGGCCTGCTTGCGCATACGCACTGGCTGGCCTTGCCGCCCTCGCTGCAACTGCTCGGCAACTGGTGGATCATCGGCGCAGCCGCCGCACTCTTCGCCGTCGAATTCTTCGCGGACAAAGTCCCGGCCTTCGATCTCGTCTGGAACGCCCTCCACACCTTCATCCGCGTGCCGGTAGCCGCACTGCTCGCGTACCAGGCCGCTTCCGGCCTCTCGCCATTGGAGCAGGCTGCCGCCGCCGCCATTGGCGGAACCATCGCCCTCGCCGCGCACGGCGGCAAAACCGCGGTTCGCGCCGCAATCACACCCTCACCCGAGCCGCTCTCCAATATCGCCCTCAGCTCAGTTGAGGATATAGGCGCCGTGGGACTCACCTGGCTCGCCACAGCACATCCTTATGTCGCAGGCGGCATTGCCCTCGCCGGTGTAGTGGTAGCCGTCTTACTCATCGGATTGATCTGGAAGGCAATCAAGAGCCTCTTTCGCGGCGCAGAACGAGTCTTCGCGCAATGATTCGGCTATTTCGCATCATTGCATTTGGGAATGTACTTCTTGCCGCTTTAACTTGGTCAACGTGGTTTGAGGGGAACGAAAAACACGCTGGTTTCGCAGATCATTTGTTTGCCAGTCTCAGGTTTTCCGGCTTCAGAGCAGACTTCGTATGGATCGTACTTTCCATCCCGCTTTTTCTGGTCGGGTCAATTTTCTTCTTCGTTCTTGGAAAACAAATACGAGCCACTCGCATAGACGCCTGCCTAAGCCTGATTGCGGCTCTGGCAAATTGCGCGGCAATTTACCATATGCTTTTCTCAGGACTTCTCTATTTCGGGTAGCCACGGCAGAATTCCTCCGGCTGATACACTAACCCTGCTAATGGAGTTTCGATCCCGAACCATGGTTGAACTGCTGCCATCCATTCTTTCCGCAGACTTTGCGCGGCTCGCGGACGAAATCGCCGCGGCAGAGCGCGGCGGCGGCACGGTCATCCATGTCGATGTGATGGACGGGCATTTTGTCCCCAACATTACAATCGGGCCGCCCGTGGTGGCGAGTATCCGGAAGCACACCAAACTGCCGCTCGATTGCCATCTGATGATCGAAAACCCCGATGAGTTCATCCCCGCCTTTGCCGATGCGGGTGCGGACTGGGTAAGCGTGCATTACGAGGCCTGCCGGCATCTGCACCGGACCCTGCAACTGATCGACCATCACGGAATGAAGCCCGCCGTTGTTCTTAACCCGGCTACCCGCGTGGATCTGATCCTCGACATCCTGCCCATGCTGCATCACGTCCTCATCATGAGCGTCAATCCGGGCTTTGGCGGGCAGAAATTCATTGAATTTTCGCTGGATAAAATCCGGCATCTGGCCGACTTGCGAAAAGGGCTGGGCCTGGCGTTTAAAATCGAAGTGGACGGCGGCGTGGCTCACGATACGGTGGAGCGAGTCGTCCAAGCTGGTGCGGAGCTGTTAGTCGCAGGCAACGCTGTTTTTGGCGCAGGCAGGGCGGAAGAGGATGCCCGGGCGCTGCTGGCAGTGGCGCGCAAGGCTGCCGGTGAGTAAGATTTAGTTTTCCCCGAATTGCCCGAAATGGGTGGATGAAATGAGGCGGAGCGGAAGCAATGCTCTGCTGCAAAGAGGTGTTATGAACCGGTTGTCCAACAGGATTGTCGCGGCCGCGCTGGCCGCCCTCATCGTGCCAGGCGTGCTTGCCTTTGCAAGCGATCAGAAGCCCAAGAAGGATCAGGACTTAAGCGCCAATCCGCTGGCAGATTTGAATTCAAAGCAGCCGGACAAGGAGCTCTTCGACAAGGCAATGGCCGCCCTGAAGAAGGGCAAGTTCGACGTGGCGCGCCTGGACCTGCAGACCATGCTGAATACCTATCCGGACTCCGAGTACCGGATGCGCGCCAAGCTCGCCGTGGGCGACACATGGTTTAAGGAAGGCGGCACAGCTGCGCTGACCCAGGCCGAGGCCGAGTACAAGGACTTCATCACCTTCTTTCCGGACGCCCCTGAGGCCGCCGAGGCGCAGATGAAGGTGGGCGACATCTACTACCAGCAGATGGAGAAGCCCGACCGGGACTTCACCAATGCGCTCGAAGCCGAAAAAGCCTACCGCCAGATGATCAACCTGTTCCCGGATTCCACACTGATTCCGCGTGCCAAGCAGAAGCTGCGGAACGTGCAGGAGGTTCTGGGCGAGCGCGAGATGCAGATTGGCCTCTATTACCAGAGCCGCGCGGATTATCCAGCTACCATTGCTCGCCTGCAGACGGTGGTGGACGCATATCCGCTTTACTCCAAGAGCGATCTGGCGATGCTGACCATAGGCGATGCTTATGCAGGCGAGGCCAAGGCTTACCGTGCCGCGACTGCGATGCCCGGCGCGATGCGCGAACGGCTCGCATCACTGTACTCAGATAAGGCCGCCGCCGCTTACGACAAGGTGATCACGCACTATCCCATGGCTCCGCGCGTGGAAGACGCAAAGGATCGCCTGGTGGCGATGAACCGCCCGGTACCTGAGCCCACGAAAGAGGTTGTCGCCGAGAACGAGGCCGAAGAGGCCAGCCGTCAGCCGATCCGCTTCACCGATCGCACATTGGACATCATCAAGCACGGTCCTACAACGGTGGAAGCAGCGCACGTAGGCGAGCCGACCCTTGAAACGCCCAAGCGCACGGTGGCTCCGGATATCACCAAGGAAAATATCGCTCTCTTTACGGAAGCGCGCAACGCCGGCAGGCCCGCAGCCGAGGCAACAGCCGCAACGCCGACCGGCCCCAATGAGCCTCCGCGCAGCGATCAGCCTTCCACGGCTCCTTTACAGGGTGGCGGTGCGCCGGGTGGTGGCTCAGGTGTAGGCGTGCAGGTGTTGAATGCTCCTTCCGGCGTGGCAGCAGACCCCAACGCGCTGGTCAGGCCCGTTGTTCCTGACAATCCTGGAAATATCCCGGCAGCGGAAGCTCCGGCAGCTGCTCCGGCGCAGGTCAATGAAATCAAGCCCGGAACGGCGCAGCAGACTCCCGCCACAGCAGCAGACGCCAAGCCCAAGACCGATTTGAACAACGAGTCGTCCAGCAAGAAGAAGAAAAAGAAGGGTCTTGCCAAGCTGAATCCCTTCTAAGCGAATCTGCTCTAATGTTTCAAGGGTCGCGTTTCTTAACGTAACGCGGCCCTTACCTGTTCAGCGCAACAGGAATTTCACTTGTGAATTGAACGAACATGGATTGGAAGAGCAGCCGCATCGATGCCGTGCTGGAGCAGGCCCTGGTAGAAGACAGGGCGGCAGGCGACCTGACGACAAACCTCACCATCGACCCCAACCTGCGCGCCTCCGCATCCATTCTTGCCAGGCAGGATCTGGTTGTCTGCGGTCTCGGGGCCGTGCCACGCATTCTTGAAATTTTTGCTCGCCAGGACAGGCGTCCGCAGGCACAGACGCGCTTTGAGGTGGTAAGCCATCCGGAGATGTTTGATGGCGTGCGCGTCAAAAAGGGCCAAGTATTGGCCGTCACGCGTCACAATGCCCGAGTGCTCCTGAGTTGCGAACGGGTCATCCTCAACTTCATGCAGCATCTCAGCGGCATTGCCACCAACACGCGCCGTTTTGTGGACGAAATTCGCGGCACGCACGCGCGTGTGCTCGACACGCGCAAGACCGTCCCAGGCCTGCGCGCGCTGGAAAAGTACGCCGTGCTCTGCGGCGGAGGCACCAATCACCGGCTCGATCTGGCAAGCGGAATCCTCATCAAGAACAATCACATTTCGCTCGGCGGCGGTCTGCCCGTCGCCTTGCGCAACGCCCTTGAAAAGCGCGAAGGTACGCAGCGCGTGCAGGTAGAAGTGCGCAGCGCGCATGAGCTGAATGAAGCTATTGAAGGCGGCGCGGAGGCCATTCTTCTCGACAACATGACGCCGGCGCAGGTGAAGGATTGCATCGATCGCATTAAGACAGAAAAGCGTTGGATTCCCACCGAAGCCTCCGGAGGCATCGTGCTCGAAAACATCCGCGCCTATGCGGAGACCGGCGTCGACTTCATCAGCGTCGGCGCGCTCACACACTCCGCCATCGCCGCTGATATTTCCATGAGCATCGTGGCGGAGTAACCCCAGGAGCGTGAACAGGCCCTATGTACGATCTCGCCGCCCTTGAGGCCTCGCTCGCAACTTCCATCTACGCCGGCAAACTGCATTACGCGCCTATTACTGGTTCCACCAACACAGACGCATTGACTGCCGCGCGTAGCGGCGCTCCGCATGGTTCCGTTTACTTTGCCGATGAGCAGACAGCCGGGCGTGGACGCGGCGATCATGCATGGCTCTCAGTGGCCGCGCAAGGCATCTATGTAAGCGTGCTCTTTCGGCTCGCGCTGCCTGTCGAGCGCCTGCCGCTACTGCCGCTTGCTGCAGGTTTAGCCGCCGCACAGTCCATTCGCGCTGTCAGTGGGCTAGCCGTCGATCTGCGCTGGCCAAACGATCTGCTCCTCGATGAACGCAAAACCGGCGGCATTCTGGCGGAAGCCCAGACCGAAAACACGCCCGGCGCTGCCATATTGAGCTATGCCGTAATCGGTATCGGCATCAACGTGCATCAGAGCCGCTTTCAGTCCGGATTAGCCACGCCCGCCACGTCGCTCGATCTTGAATCTGGCCGCTACATCAGCAGGCAGGAGCTGCTTGTTGCCCTGCTAGAATCGCTGGAGCGCGAGGCGCTTGCACTGCTCGATTCTGCCGCAGCCGCAGCCATTCCCTCGCGTGTAGAGCAGGCTTCGACATGGGTGCGCGGACGGCGCGTGGAAGTACACGGCCCGCAGGCCTGTGTGGGCATGACAGAAGGGCTGGACGAGCACGGTTTTCTACTCGTCCGCGCTGCAAACGGCACAACGGGAAGTCTGGTGCATGTGCAGACCGGCGGCATTCGCTCCGCCTGAAGTACGCAGATTTTAGGGAGACCACGGAAATGCTGCTTGCTCTCGATGTGGGAAACACCAACACGGTATTGGGCCTCTATCGCCTTGAAGATGAAAAGGCCGGCGAGTTAGCCGCTCACTGGCGTGTCACAACACATCGCACGCAGACGGCAGATGAATACGGCGTTCTCTTCGTAAATCTCTTCACCATGAGCGGCTTAAGTGTGGACGAGGTGAAGCACATCATGATCTCGTCCGTGGTGCCGCCAGTGGAGAGCACATTGCGCCGTGTCTGTGAGCGGTATTTTCATTTGAAGCCGCTCTTTGTGGAGCCGGGCATCAAGACCGGAATGCCCGTCCTTGTGGACAATCCAGCGGAACTGGGCGCGGATCGGCTCGTCAATGCCATCGCCGCATTCGAGCGTTACGGCGGCCCGTGTATCGTCGTCGATTTTGGCACCGCGACAACTTTTGATGTGGTTTCAGCTAAGGGAGAATATCTCGGAGGCGCCATCTCGCCCGGCCTCGGCATCAGCGCAGATGCCCTCTTCGCGCGCGCAGCGCGGCTGGGCCGCGTTGACATCAAGCGTCCGGTAAAGGTCATCGGCACCAACACAGTGACCCATCTGCAAAGCGGCCTGTATTACGGCTACATCGGCCTGGTGGATGGCATTCTCGATCGCATGATTGCGGAGCTTGGAACAGAGGCAAAGGTAATCGCCACCGGAGGTCTCGCGCGCCAGATCAGCGAGGACTCGCGCTTCATCACGGAGATCGACGACATGCTCACACTCGACGGGCTCAAGATTCTCTTTGAGCGCAACCGCATCGCGCGTCCCCGCACGCGCCCGCACTGAGGCGCACGCAGTGCGTAATTATTTCAACTACTTCACTGAGATCGAAGAACGCTTTCAAAAGCGGCGCGGATCGCTGCTTCTGTTATCCACGCTTGACTGGGCGCTGATTGAAACCTGGCGCGAAGCCGGCATCCCACTCGACGCAGTGCTGCGCGGCATTGATGCAGCTTTCGACAAATATGAGACCCGTCAGACGCGCGGACGAGCGCGGCGCATCAACGGCCTCGCATGGTGCGCACAAGCCGTAATGGAAGCCGCCGAAGAGATCGCCGAAGCCTCCGCAGGCACAAATACCGAAGCATTCACCGCTGAAGCCGAAACCGGCTTTGAACGCGAGCGGGTCGTAGCGCATCTGCAATCCGTTGCCGTTGCATACCATGCATCGGGTATCGCTCCTGAAGCCGCTCAATCCACTTCTACGCGGCTGAGCGAATTGGCATCGGTGCTCCGCGCAGAAGGCGGTGCAAAATTCGATATGGAATCGATCGAGCGCACGCTCATCGTGCTCGAAGAGAAATTCTTTACAGCGCTCATCGCCGCCGCGCCGGAAGAATTGCTTGTCGGGCTGAAAGAGCAGGCCGCGCGCGAACTCGCGCCATATCGCAGCCGCATGGGCGCGGTACAGTTGCGGCAGGTGGAGCGCCAATTTACACAAAAACAACTGCTGGCGCACTACAACTTTCCACGTCTTAGCCTTTTTTACATGAGTTAGCAATGAAGCCTTCAGTCCCTACCCAGCTCGTCCATATCGAAAAGCCAATCTACGGCGGCTCATTTCTTGCGCGCGAGGCAGGAAATGCAATCTTCATCCCCACGGCGCTGCCCGGCGAAGAGGCACGCATTCGCATCGTGCAGGACAGGAGCAAGCGCGGCTATGTGACTGCAGAAGTCGATGAGATTGTGCGCGCAGCGCCGGAGCGAGTGCAGCCTACTTGCCCGCATTTTGGCCCCTGCGGCGGATGTCACTATCAGCACGCGGAGTATGCCGCCCAACTGCGCTACAAGCAGGAGATTCTCCGCGAGACATTTACGCGCGGCGGCGTACCCGCTCCGGAACAAATCGATGTGCTTGCCGGCGAACCGTGGGCCTATCGCAATCGCATCCGACTAGCCTTTGACGCATCAGGCAAACCCGGCTATCGCTCGCACGGCTCGCACGCCATCGTACCCATTGAAGAGTGTCCCATCGCCGCGCCGTTGCTCGTCCGCGCCGCGTTAGCCTCAGCAGAAATCCTGCGCGCTACGCAGCCGAAGCCACGCGTCAGTGAAATCGCACTCTTCTGCAATGCAGAAGAAACAGAGTTACTCGCGACGGTCGTCCTGGCAGCACCGGCAAAGCTGCGTTTGGATCAATTCGCCGCAACGTTGAAAAAGCAAGCGCCCGCACTCACAGGCGCGGAACTCGCAATCACAGCAACCGGAGCCGAGCCACCACGCACATTGTCACGCTGGGGCGCAGGCTCACTCTTTTACAACGCATCCGGCTTCGCCTATCGCGTAGACCACGGCGCATTTTTTCAGGTCAATCGCTGGCTGGTGGATGCACTGGTAGATCGAGTCGTGAACGGCCAGAGCGGCGCGCTCGCCTGGGATCTCTTCGCAGGCGTGGGCCTCTTCGCGCGCCAGCTCACGTCACGGTTTAAGCAGGTCATCGCTGTCGAATCCGCACCGTCTTCCATACAAGCCCTGCAGGCCAATCTTGCCGGAACCTCAAGCGAAGCCATCCGCGCCAGCACTCTCGATTTTCTGCGCCGCCAGCGCTCCCAAACTCGTCCTGATCTCATCGTCGTCGATCCTCCACGCGCAGGACTAGGCGCAGAGGTTACCGCCGAACTTGCCCGCATCGCTGCGCCATCCATCGTGTATGTCTCCTGTGACCCCACTACGCTCGTCCGCGATCTGCGCGCACTGATAGCTTCGGGCTACACGATGGAATCCGTCGCACTGGCCGATCTCTTTCCGCAGACATTTCATCTGGAAACCGTGGTCCGCCTGCGCCATCTCTGATACGCTCAAGAGCAAGATTCCACTCATCCTCCGCCATGCCACCGGATTCCCCCATCTCCGGACAGCCTGCCGCCGCATTGCGTCTCTCGCCGCGCACCGGCACGCCGCTCTTTCATGCGGCATGGCTCTTTTCAGCAGGCATTCTATTGAGCCGCGCAATATGGCTGCGCCCCGGAATTCTCTTTACTGGCCTGCTCATCATCATGGCGCTCTGCGCATGGGCCGCATTTTCCGCGCTGCGTCTCCGGTGGCTCACTCTCAGCGCGCTGTGGATACTTCTCGGCCTATGGTGCGCCCAGATGCAGCCGGCACCCGCGCCAGCGCCTGAGCTGCTCAAGGCCTCGGATAAGCTGCTGCGTACCGTCGAGGGAGCCGTCACCGATGTAGGCATGCTTCGAACGGAAGCCCTGCAAAGTGAGACCGGCACCACATCGAATACTCCCTCGCAGCGCATCGATCTGCGCATAAGCTCGTTGGAAATTGTCGATGATACGCATGATGCGCAACAACCCGAATCAGGCGGCGTGCGTCTCACCGTGCGCTGGCCGGATGCAGCCGAAACTCCACCGTTGACCTTCCACTGCGGCGAGAGCATTCGCGCGCAGGTGCGCCTTAGCCCGCCTGAGCTGTATCGCGATCCCGGCACATGGAGCCGTCAGGAATATCTGCTCGATCAGGGCATTACATCGACAGCATCCGTGAGCATCGAGCGCGTGGAGCGGCTAGGTGCGGCTCCCGGCAATTTCTTTTCCTGCCGCCTGAGCCAGTGGCAGCATGAGTCCAGTGCGCGTCTGCTCGCGCTGCCTACGGCCACGCACAGCTTTCCCGCTCTGCTGCGGTTGAGCGACAACGACGCAATCCTTCTGACAGCGATGATCACCGGCGACCGCACCCTGCTCACCCCTTCTCTGCGAGCGGGCTTTGAGCGCACAGGTTCGTTCCACATGCTCGTCGTCTCCGGACTTCATCTTGGTTTGGTCGCAGGCTTTATTTTCTGGCTTGTGCGCAAACTACGAGCGCCCCGCATACCGGCCACACTGCTCACGATTGCGGCCGCATGTGCGTACGCGCTCTTTACAGGCTTTGCCGCGCCGGTGCAGCGCTCCCTGTGGATGGTGAGCCTCTATCTGGTGGGCAGGCTCTTCTTTCGCGATCGCAGCGTGCTGAACACCATCGGCTTTGCCGCTCTCATCATGCTCGCAGCCAGTCCTCGCAGTCTCTTTGAAACCAGCTTTCAGATGACGTTACTTGCCGTAATTTCCATCGGCGGCATCGCCGCGCCAATCCTGCAGGCCACAATCGAGCCCTACCGCATAGCAACCGAAGATCTCTCTGCCGTTGTCCTCGATGCTCGGTCCTCGCCCAACCTCGCGCAGTATCGCGTCATTCTGCGCATGTTTGCCGTTCAACTGCAACGCCTGGCAGGCAAATGGATTGGGTGGACTGTCTTTCCGTGGGCCGTCCGCACAACACTGCGAGTTGCAGAAATGCTAATCGTCACAGCAATCGTAGAGCTTGCCATGGCGCTTCCCATGGCCGTGTATTTTCATCGCGTCACCCTGTTTGCGCTGCCGGTAAATCTCCTCACTCTGCCGCTTCTTGTGCTGCTGGTCCCGCTGGCGATGCTCACCTGGGCCGCGTTGATCGCAGGGCCTGGCATAGCCTCAATCCCCGCTGCGGTCACCGCGCTCCTACTGCATATTGGCGTTGGCATCGTACATTTCTTCGGCTCGTTTCCGCTTGGCGATTGGCGCATTGCAACGCCGCAGGCATGGCAGGTGGCGGCATTTTGTGCGCTTCTGGGGCTTGCGCTCGCGCTCGCATCATGGAGCCGCAGGCAGCGCAATAACTTGTGGATAGCGCAAGTCTGGGCAGCAATGGTTGCAGCAGCTTTCTTCGCAGTCATTCCGCGAGCAATTCAGCATCCTCACGATGCGCTTCTGGTGGAAGCCATCGATGTGGGCCAGGGCGATTCTCTCTTGCTCATCACACCTGACGGTAAAACGCTTCTTGAGGATGGCGGCGGTTTTGGTGGAGCCTTTGGCGCGAGCCAGTCCCACGCCGCGCAACCGATCGACATCGGCGAAGAGGTTGTGTCGCCGGTACTCTGGGCGCGTGGCATACGCAGGCTTGACGCGGTGGCGCTCACCCATGCGCACGCCGATCACATCAGCGGCCTTCCCGCAGTGCTGCGGAACTTTCATCCAGGTGAGTTATGGGTCGGCAATAATCCGCATGGACCGGAGTACGATGCGCTGCTGAAGGAAGCCGCAGAGTTGCACATCCGCATACGGCAGCTTCATGCGGGCGATGAAATGCCACTGGGCGCGGCGCAGGTTCGCGTTCTTGCTCCGCAGGTGGACTATCAGCCTTCGGATGAACCATCGAATAACGATTCGCTAGTCCTGAGAGTGGCCTACGGTGCAACCTCGGTACTGCTTACCGGCGATGCTGAAGCGCCAGAAGAACGCGCCATGTTGCGGCAACCGGATCTGCTCAACAGCACGCTGCTCAAAGTAGGCCATCACGGCAGTCACACTTCCACAACTCCGGAGTTTTTCTCGCGCGTAGCGCCGCAGTGGGCTGTCATCTCCTGCGGATTGCAAAACACCTACGGGCATCCGCACGAGGAGACATTGCAGGAGCTTCAGGATGCAGGCGTAAAGACTCTTAGCACCGACATTCACGGCGCCTCATGCTTTGCTCTCGACGGAAAAAATGTGACAGCGCAGGCCGGGTGCGGGGTTTCCCCTTAGGGAACAATCTCCGGCTCGACGAAGAAGCGGAATCGCGCGCCAAAATCAATCTGCCGCGGACGATAATAGTCAGTAGCGTTCACATTCAGCGGCTGGCCAAACTCGGTCTGGCCCGTCGTGAGGCCTGTCATAAAGTTCAGCGTTGGCAGACCGCCGGATGTGCTTCCCGGCTCAATGAAGTAGCCGGTCGTTTCCACCTCAGTGACGTTCTGGTGGTTGAAGAGATTAAAGCTCTCGGCCATCAGCTCCAATACACTTCCATGCCGCAGCGTGAATCGCCTGCCCAGGCGCACATCGGCTTTCCACGTGGCTGGATAGCGGTAAGTATTCCGTCCCACTCCATAGACGCGGTTATCTCCGCCATAGCCATTCATGCCGGGGCCGAGGCCGACGATTGTAGCGCCGGAAGTGAGAAACTCTTCCGGGATCGAACCGCTCACGCGCATGGTATATGGCAGTCCGCTGTTGTAATGTCCGGTTGTTGCAAGCGTCCATCCATTCGCCAGCCTGCCGCTAGTTCCGCGCAGCTTCCATGGAGCCTCCCACAGAGCAATCCCTGAGGCCGAATGCCGCATATCCAGATTGCCCGTGCCATATTCCTGCTGAAAATCATTCGGGTCCAGCACACTCGGTCCTGACACCTGCGCAGTTTCATTTGGGTTCCAATCCATCGCATGCGCATACGTGTAAAGCAGGTGCAGGCTCAGGCCCTTCGCCACGGTACGCGAAAGCCGCACAGAGCCTGCCTCATAAGTCGAGTTGGCTCGGCTCATGAGCTGCACGATCTGCTGATAATCGGGATTGAGCCGCCCATTGCCGCCCGTCGCCGTCGGCCACGATGCATAAAACGGAACCGTAATTGTAGGCGCCTTGATCGGACCAGCGCCAATCGCATCAAGCACTGAATACGTAATCGTGCCGGGATTGACCGAGGGATCGTAGTTCTCATCGATCGTAATCGGCAACCGGCGCGCCAGACTCGCCTGCGCGCTCACGCTCAGCCGCACATGTCCGGGCAGCACCTCTTCCAGGCCCGCTACAGCCTGATGAATCTCCGGATTGCGAAATCGCTGCGCGAATTCCACCGCGCCGGATTTCACAAACGTGCCCGGCTGCCCGGCCAGCACGTATGGAAACGGCGGCGCGCCGCCAGTGCCTCCCGGCAAATTGTCCGTCGGGCGGAAAAAGTAGTTGAGATCGCCATTGGGAGAACCGGTCTGCGTCAGCGCTGTCTCCAGAACCGAGTTTCCAGTGCGCCCGTAATACATTCCATAGCCCAGTTGAAGTACCGGCCAGTGGCTTTCGCGCATTCCCCATGCCAGCCCAATTCGCGGCGCAAACTCACTCCCCATGCCGGGAAGTTTCTGCGTGAGCGGAAGCTCCGGATTATTCACCAGCGCAATCGGAGGCGGCATCTGCTCCAGTTCCCACCGTACGGATGCAGTCAACACAAGCGTTTTAGCCGCCTGCCACTGCGTCGTCGCAAATCCAGCCCAATCGTTCGTGCTCAGGTGCCATTCCGTCGGCCCAAGAGTCTGCGAATACGAGGAATAGCAGGGCAAATAGCCAAGCCCCTCCAACTGTCCGCTTGCATCGCGCCATGCCTTGCCGCGTTGATCGCAGTTGTGCTGGTTGTATGGATTCAGTTGTCCGGCGATACCGTATTGCGCAAAGACCAGCGCGTCTGAGGCAAAATTCTCGATACGTGAATAGGAATAAGTGCCGGTGTGGTTCCGCAGCAGGCTCGTGGCGTCGGTGCTGTGACGCAGATCAAAGCCGCCCTTCACCAGCAGCTTGCCATGCACCCAGTCGATACCCTCCTGTGCTTCGTAGAGATGCTCATCCGGATAGCTGCCCGCGCCAAAGCGCGAAGGATTGCCGATCGTGAAACCATACTGCGAATCCACGACGATCTGCGGCAGTTGCCCCCACGTATTGATATTGAATGTCTGTTCGAATGGCGAAGGCGTCTCAGCCGGGTGCGAGAGTATCTGCCGGCCGATGGAACCTTGGGTCACGGTCAGCAGGTTCGGCGTAAGAAATGCCTCCCAGCGCCCCAGCATCCACTCGCCGCTTACGTGCTGTGTGCCAAAGCTGTGGCTCCCATAGCTCTCTGCGGCGCTCGTGAGCCCACCGCCGGGAGCATCCAGCAGTGAGCCGCTGCCTTCCAGCATAAAGCGGTGCCGCTCCGCGGCATTCCAGTCAATGCGCCCGAAACCTGACCAGCGCTTCGTTGAGCGCGCCGCAGGCCCCAGCAATCCGGCAAGCGAATCCAGTATCGTGGAATAAGCCGACAGCCCCTCAACCACCGGGTTGGTGCTGCTCATATTCAGCCGCGCGCTCAGCACCTGCATCTCATCGTTTGAAGGCTGGGCAAAGAACCCGGTTTGTTCGGTGCATGGATCATCCTCGCAAAGATATGGATGCTTCACCGTCGCCATGCCGGGGTCACTGCGATCTTCGCCCTGCACTGCTGCAAACCACGTCATCCGATATCGCCGCAGCGGGCCGCTCAGGCTCGCGCTCCAGGTTAATTCGTGATTGGCAGGGGTGTAGGGAACTGTCGTGAACACCGGCACAGTAGTAGGCGTCGCAGGCGCGCTCTGCTGAGTCCACTGCGAGAAGGGGTTTTGCGCATCCCAAAGGCTCTGGCGAGAAAATAGAGATGCTTCTGCGTGGATCTCGCGCCCGCCGCTGCGGGTCTCCACATTTGTGCGCCCCATGCCTGCTGCGCTCTGGTCCGTCACCGCCACGGTATGAATTGCGGCTTCGTTTCCTGCCGGTCCCATCATGGTTTCGGAGGGGTTGCCCGTGTCTTTGGCGCTAAAGGCGAGGCGCGTGTTGGCTCCATCTACCAGAACCCGGCTGGCTCCGCGCGCTTCCTCGCCAAACTCCGATCCCTCAGCCCCGTTCGGCTGATTTCCGGCAGGCGGAGCATCCAAAGTGAACTGTCGCCAATCGCGGCTGGCAACAGGCAGCGAGCGTATCTCCTCGCCAGTCAACGTCGCCTGCGAAGCCGAGATCGGCGGCGTTTCGAGAGCCGGAGCTGCCGCGCCAATAGCTCGCAGCGCGCCCTGGATTGTAGTCAGATTGGCAAAGCTCGCGCGCACGCGATCCGACGCCGCAGCCATCTCCGCAGCATTTTCCGCATTACCCGGTTCCAGTGAGGCAACTGCAAGCGGCTGCGGCACAATCGCACTCATCGCCGGCGAGATGCGCGGCAATGGCAGAGCCGCCAATGCTGCCTTCGCCATGAAAATCGCAGGCTGTTCAGGAACTACCGGTGCGTTCTCCGCAGAAGCAGATGGAGCTGAAGCCGCCGCATTCGAAATCGATGCAGCCGTCTCAGTGTCCGTAGCCCGTGCCGTCGGTGACGCTTTGGCAGACTCGATATGCGGAGCCAGTGCAAGCGTCTGCGGATGAACCGCTTCGATCGGCTGCGATGTCGCAGCAGCCTCAACCGGCGGCGCATGCGCAGCGGGAATCTCTCGCGCTTCAGAAACAATTGCCGGACTCATGCGTGGCGGAGACGCAATGGAAGTCGCAGTCGGCTGCACCGGTGCCGAAATCGGCGGCGATGATTCCGCCAGAACACGCGATGACGCAGAAGCGGCCTCAAACTGCACGGCTGTCTGAACCCGCGCTTCATATCCGGCGCTGATCTCAATGCCGCTTGTGCGTCCCTGCCCAAGTTGTGGACTGTCCGCTACGAGCGTGTACTCGCCCGGCGTAAGTCCGGAGATACGATAAGCGCCATTCCGCGCAGTCGTTGCGCGTGTCTCGACCCCCGTAAGCGCATTTCGGAGAATCACCGTAATGCCGCCAAGCGGCTTTGAGTGCAGGTCCGTGAGCCTGCCCGCCACGCCGCCCGTAGGCGCTGTCTGCGCATGCGCCAACGCTGCGCCACATAGCGCCGCTGCTGCCAGCCATCGAATACACTTCAATCGTGTTACTGCCATGCACCGTCCTGGGCGTGGCAGATCGGAAGGAAAAATGTAGGATCGGGCCGCTCTAAAGGCCGGCTCCGGGAAATACTTTGGGAAGTTGCTCCGATTTTATTCCGAATCAATCATCCGGTAAACTGAAATGACGGCATTTTCGTTCTGGAACCGACAGTGAGCGCGGCCTGAGCAACTCCAATGAGCCGCAAGGTAAGAAAACATGTTCATCGATGAAGTAAAGATTTTGGCGAAAGCCGGCGACGGCGGCAACGGCTGCATGGCCTTCCGCCGTGAGAAGTTTGTCCCCCGTGGCGGCCCCTCAGGCGGCGACGGCGGCCGCGGCGGCGACGTTATCATGGTCTCTTCGCAGCGCCACAACACGCTGATCCACTTCCGCTACAATCCGCAGCACAAGGCGGAGCGTGGCGAGCACGGCCTGGGCTCCAACTGCTCCGGCTCCGATGGTCATGACATCGTTCTCCAGGTACCCGTCGGCACCGCGGTCTACGACGAGGAGACCGGCGAACTGATTCATGACTTCCAGCAGCCGGACGAGCGCGTCGTTGTCGCCAAAGGCGGCCGTGGCGGCCGCGGCAATCAGCACTTCGCCACGTCCACGCACCAGGCTCCCCGCGAGCATGAGATGGGCCGCACCGGCGAAGAGCACAATTTTCGCCTCGAACTGAAGCTGCTGGCCGATGTCGGCCTCGTCGGCTATCCCAATGCGGGCAAATCCACCCTGATCTCGCGCATCTCAGCCGCAAAGCCCAAGATCGCCGATTATCCCTTCACCACGCTGGAGCCGAATCTCGGCGTCGTCACCGTTGGCGAAGAGCCCGATCAGGAATCCTTCGTTGTCGCGGACCTTCCGGGCTTAATCGAGGGCGCGCATCTCGGCCAGGGCCTCGGCGTACAGTTCCTGCGTCACATTGAGCGCACACGCGTACTGGTGCATCTCGTCGATGTCTCCGACGCCTCAGGCCGTCCCGACGCCGTAGAAGACTTCAAGGTCATCAACAAGGAACTCGAAAGTTTTGGCAACAACAAGGAACTGGAAAGCTTTGGCAACGATCCAGAAAACAGACTGGACAAGAAGCCCATGATCGTCGTCGCCACCAAGATCGATGTGGCCAATCCGGAAAAGCTGAAAAAACTTGCCGCGCACGCCAAGCGCCGCAAACTGGAATTCCACGCCATCTCGGCAGTCACCGGGCAGGGAATTGACGATCTCAAGTGGGCGCTCGCAAAGCGCCTGCGCAGGCCTGAATAAATCAGAACGGCTACACCATCGCCCGTTCCTTCACCTTCAAATACTGGTTCAGCACCGTCGAAGTCAGAACCTCCGGATCAAGATCAAGCGTCAGCGCACCCTGCTCAGCCAGTTGCGCCAGCAGCAGCTCGCGCCGTCCCGCCATCTCCTGCGCCGCCGCGGATCGAAACATATCCTCAACATTCTTCGGCCTGGCATGTGCAATGCGCTCCACTTCGGGCTGGGCCATCGCCACAAACAGCAGCACATGCCGCCGCAGCAACTGCAATGCGCCGTCAATCACCTCCGGCCGCATGGCCGTCTCCGCCAGATCCGTAATCCACAGAATCAGCGACCGCCGTGGCTGCAACCGGCTCAGCACCGCCGTAGCGCGCAGATGATCGGCCTCGCCAATCTCCGTCCGCACCTGCGCCAGCAACTCAATCATCTGTCTCAGGTGGGATGCACCCCGCCCCGGCAGCAATCTCTGTTGCACATTCTGCCCATAAGCCAGCAGCCCCACGCGGTCGCCGGAATAGAGCGCCACCTGTGCCAGAGCCACCGCAGTCGCGCACGCATGATCGAGCTTTGAGTGCTTCCCATCCGGCTGCGATCGCATCAGCCGTCCGCAGTCCAGCACGATCCAAACAGCCTGGCTGCGCTCTGTCTGATACTGCCGCGTGATCAGGCTTCCGCGCCGCGCCGTTGCAGTCCAGCAGATATCGCGCAGATCGTCGCTCTCGCGATAGTCGCGCAGGCTCTCAAAGTCTCGCCCCAGCCCGCGCTGCCGCGCCTGCCTGAGCAGCAACTCAATCTGCCGGCTGCGCGCAAGAAATATCTGCTGCTCCTCGCTCGACCTTAGCGCCGGATAAACGCGCACTGTTTGCGTCAGCTTCGCCTTGGCCCATTTCTCGGCCAGCCCCAGCGGCGAGCGGTAGCGCAGGTAGAGCCATCCAGTCTCATAATCGCCGCGCTGCTGCGGCTTCACACGATAACGCTTCTTCGCCGCCACGCGTGGAAATACCTGCATCCTCAGCTTTGCAGGTTCGCTGGCAAGCGCCGCAGGCAGATCGTCCACGATATGGCAGTCCAGCACCATGCGGCCCTGGTTCTCAAGGGCAATCTCGATCTCAGTCTCGCTGTCGAGCGCGGGCGCATTCGACCAGCTTCTCTCCGTCACAATCTTCCCGGCCTTCGGCAGTCTCATTCCATCCAGCAGGCACGCCAGCAACACGAGTCCATCCCACACCGGCATCGCATAACTCAATCGGTCCACATAAAACCCGGGAATCAGCAGCAGAAATCCCGCCACCAGCAGCACAATGGCTCGCGGCGTAAGCGCAAAGGCCCACCGCCGCCGCGGCTCGCACGCAGCCCGCACAGACTCAGGATGAAGCGAAGGCGAGATCATTACTTCGCGGCGTCCCTCGGCACCGGCACTCCGGCAATCACATCCGTCAGCACCCGATCCGCGTCAAATCCCTCCAGCTCCGCCTCCGGCTTCAGCATCACACGATGCCTCAGCACCGGCAGCACAGCCCGCTTCACATCGTCAGGCACAAGATAGTCGCGCCCTTCAAACGCCGCCGCCGCCTGCGCCACCAGCATCAAACTCAGCGCCGCGCGCGGACTCGCGCCCAGCAGCAGCGTAGGCCATTCGCGCGTCCGCCGTGCAATCGCCACAATATAGCCATACAGCTCCGGCTCCACGCGAATCGCCCGCACCTCAGCCCGCGCCGCCGCCAGCAATCCCTCGGAAACCGGCACAATCGCAGCCTCTTCCAGCAATCCCGCTCCGCCGCTTGCATGGTGACGCTGCAAAATCTGCAACTCCTCAGATTCCGAGGGATAGGACACCCGAATCTTCAGCAGAAACCGATCCAACTGCGCCTCCGGCAGCGGATAAGTACCCTCAAAATCCACCGGATTCTGCGTCGCAAACACCGTAAACCAACTCGGCAGCGCGTGTCGCACGCCATCTGCCGTTACCTGCCGCTCTTCCATGCACTCCAGCAGCGCAGCCTGCGTGCGCGGAGGCATGCGGTTGATCTCATCGACAAGGAGCAGATCGGTAAACACCGCCCCGTGATGAAACGTAAATGTATCCGTGCCCGGCTTCAGAATCGTCGTACCCAGAATGTCAGCCGGCATCAAGTCCGGCGTCGCCTGCACACGCTGAAAGCCCAGTCCCAGCAGCCGTCCCAGCGTCTTCACCGTCAGCGTCTTGGCAATGCCCGGCACGCCTTCCAGCAGCGCATGGCCCTGGCACAGCACGGCCATGATGACCTGCTCAATGACATCGTTCTGCCCGGCAATCACGCGGCCCAGCTCCGTGCGCACCTGTGAGATCAATTCCTGCGTGGCGCGCAGCGTCTCCGCGTGTGTAAATGAGATTTCCTCGCTCATGAAGCCCTTTCGTGAACTACCCCATTATTAATCTTGAGTTCAGTCGCAACACTTTGCGATCCGGCAGCAGCCTTCAACTTATCCCAGTGTGCGTTGAGCAGCTGGATCAGCCGCAGCGCCTCGCGAGGCTGCAATACCTCTTCTTTTGCGCCTTGCTCACATGCTGTCAGATCGGCCTCCAGCGCTTCGTCTGCCAGCGGAAACCGCCGCCGCAGCACAGCGGCCAGCTCCGCCGCTTCCATCTTCGGCGCTCGTATGCCGCACAGCGCCAGCGCCTGCCTCCGAAAGCGTTCCCACGCAATCGCCACCGCCGTTGAAGACGCTCCCGCGCCACGATACAGCGACCCAAGCGCCTCGATAAACTCGATTGGCGTTGCCCGCGCCGGCAGCGGCAGCGCGCGCAGCGGCCCGCTTCTCCGGCTAAAGCTGAAGATCACCAGCAGGGCCAGCGCCGGAAGGCTCCAGCACAGGATCGCCATCGCCGGCCCCCACGCAAACGTCCATATCGAGCGAATCTCCCCATGCAGAGACTCATCCCAGTAAAACTTGTGCCCCGCCTTTGGTCCCAGCGAGTTCAGCAGCAGATCAAGATTCTGCGCGCGGCTCAGCGAACCATTTTCGAGCGGCGTCGAACTCGCCCACCACACCACATGGCCCTTGCCCCAGACGAACTCCACCACTGCGGGCTTGCCCGCGCAGGTGTACTGCACGCGGTCTGTCGGATTGCCGAATTGCCAGCTCGCCTGCGGAACCATCCAGATTTCGCCGGTGCTGGCAAGTGCGTCCAGCCCATTCGGCTCCAGCTTGCATGCCGCAAAGGTTAGGTCGGATGGCGGTGCCGGAGTACCCTGTGGCAGCAAAAATCCTCCCACATAACCCGTAGCCACCACCCGCCCGCCGCGCTCCAGAATCTGCCGTATCGCCCGTATGTCCGCAATGTCGTGTGACATTGGCTCTGCAAAAAGGATCACCGTCTCCGGTCCCGCAGTCTCAGCCAACTCGCTTAAAGGCCGCTCCCAGCGTTCCACCGGATAGCCCGACCGCAGCAGCGTCTCATAAGCCGCCAGCGCGCCATGCTGCCCGCTCAGGTAACTCGAAGGCAGACGATTCTCGTCCTCGGTATTCGGCGTCAGCACTCCAGCGGCAATCGCCAGCACCAGCGCAATCCCCACGCACCAGAGCAGTAGCTTGCGGTCGCCGGCGTCTAGCCCTGGCATCAGTCGAGACAGCCACTTCATCGCGCCCGTCCCCCATCCGCCACACCCGCGCCAATCAGCGCCGCCGCTAACTCATCGGCCTGCCGGTAATCGGCTTCCGCCGCAGCCCGCCCGCCATACCATGTCCGCTCAAAGCTCCCCGTAAGCGCAGCCAACCCCGCCCTGCGCGGGTCTTCCGGAGCCATCAGCGCCAGGTACTCACGCGGCGTGCGCGCCCGATCCGCGGGCCAAAGCCGTTTTGATTCCAGCCGCGAGATTGCCGCCCAGTACAGAAAGTGAATTGCCTCGCGCCACAGCCCTGCCGCCGCCGCCTTGTGCGCATCCGCCAGCCATAGCTGCCAGTCTCGCGCGGAGGCCGCTTCGGGAGCCGGCGCTTCCGCCTCCGGAACCAGGCGTACCCTCCAGCGCCGCTCCAGTTGCAGCAAAGCCCACGCCAATCCAATCGCCACCGAAAGAACAAAGCCCCATACCAGCGCGCGCCCCAGCCACTTTGCCCCTTGCGTCAAGCGGCTGATTCCACCAAATACCGAGTTGATCCAGTCGTTGACATGCTCCAGGATCGAATCGGTAGCGCTCCGCCCCTTGAGCCTGCGAAACTCGCGCTCCGAGAGAACCTTCTGCATCGCATCGCTCTCAGCGGGATGTCCGGCAACTGCCGAAACCTGCCCACCCGCCTGTCGCAGATCATCCGCCAGCCGCATCTGCGCCGCTTCAAGCAGTTGCGTGGTAGTCCTCGGCTTCGGCAGAGACGAATCATTCTGCAGTTGAGCATTTCCCATCACGCCCGCAGCCTGTTGCGCCTTATCCGGTTCCTGCGCGTGAGCAAACAACACCCGTAGCCACTCATAGCTCATGACGCGTTGTTCGGAACCAAGCCGTACGTGCTCATCCGCCCCGATGCTCTGCGGATTACAGCTCTCTTCGTTGCGCCCCTTCGCGCACTTCTGCGTCAGCGAAATCAGCCCCTCAAGATGTTTGCTGTAGTCTTCGAACGAGGAATTAGCCGTGTTGCCTTGCGCCGCAGCCTGCACCGGCTGTGGCACAGCCGCAAAACATCGAGCCGTGCCGGTTACAGCCAGCAACGTTACAAAGATTGTGATCCGCGCCTGCATCCTGCTTCGCATTATGCCAGCGGAGCCTCCGGTTGAATCTGGCTGAATCCGCCGATAGGCCCATCCAGCCTTACCCGCTGATCGCAGTACACAATCGTGAAACTAATGGAGTACGCCGCCCAGATGAGGGATGTGCATGCAAACATGAGCACGAGGAAAGCCAGAGCTGCAATCACTCCTAATGCGATGCCCAGCGCTACGCTCAGGTGCAGCAACTGGAAGAGCAGTGCACCCACTGCAATGATGCCCCCACCGCCGATTTCCAGCGCGAAGATAGCCGCATAGCTGATGGCAAGGACCACCAGCAGCGCCAGAAACAGCTTGCCCTTGACTCCGCAACTGAGCCGCGAGCTGCGCTTGAGCGCCGCGATAGCGGGCAGATCCTCGGCCACCGAGGCCGGAAAGGCCATTCCCAGGCACAGCGCCATCCAGATGGCATACGCAAATGCACCCAAAACGAGCAGAAAAATCAGCGGAACGATCACAAACATTGCCGCCGGGTTTGGAGTACCGCCGGAACCAAATACCATCGTCAGGATGCTGGCAATTACTGCGAAGACCAGGATCGGTCCCGCAACGCACAGGTACTGCAAAATCATCAGCCAGCAGTTGCGGCCTGCCTTACGCCATGCCGCAGCATAGGCCTCGCGCACGGTGGTCTTTTGCCCGCTGGCTTCCCTGAGCGTGGCAAATGCTGTAGCCGCCTGATACAAGGCAAAGACGATCAGATTTGGAACATATCCGATGAGCATGACGCCGAAGAGCCACGGAGACAAGCGCGTCGGGTCAGGCGCTACTCCCGGATGCAACGGAAAGACCCCACTGGCAAAGAGAGCCCCGAAGTAGGCCGCCATAAACAGAATGCCAACTGCCGCAAGCGGCGCGCCGAGCCATAAGTACAGCTTCCAGTTGCCGCGCAGCGTCTTCCACAGTTTGTCCAGTACCTCGCCCATGCTGATCGGAAACGGCGTCGTCGAAACAAACGCTCCGTAAGGATATGTGCTCATGCCTGCGCCCCCGGCAGAATCTCGGAATTTGGCAGTGGCTGATTCGCAGCCGCCGCATCAGCCGTCAACCCGGCCCGCTCCATCATCCACTCAATGTCATAACCCTCGTTGCGAATCCGCTGATCGTAATAAAACAGCACCAGTGCGATGCCATACACCGGCCGCACGAGCGCCTGCACCGCAAATCCCGCCGCGTATATGCCAAACAGCATGATGGACCCCATCATCTGCGCATGCTGCGGCGAGTTCATGCCCGGAATCAGCGATACCGCGATGATCACCGGCAGCGTCACCAGCCACGTCAGCATCCAGCCGCACACCGCGCCCATGACAAACAGCAGCAGAATCCTCCAGCGCGTTCCACCGCTCAGCGACCATCCGCGCTTCAATGACTCCGCCACGCCCGCTTTCTCCGCCACACACACAGCAAACGACATGCTCAACCGCGGCAGCATCCACAGCTCGTAAACCATCAGCAGCGCAAAGAAGACCAGCACAGCAAAACCCGCAATCATGCCCGCACCGCCGGCCGAGCGGCCCATAGCTACCGACAACATGCCATATCCAAGAACTCCGAAAAACAGCAATGTGAACGGAGCCACACCCAGAATCGCAAAGTCCAGCGCAAACAGCCCAAGATAGCGCCAGCCATGCGGCCATGCCTCGCGGTACATGCCGCGAATCGTCACTTGCTCGCCGAAGAATCGCTTCTTCGCCGCCTCGCTCAGCGCCGCAAAGCCAAATGCGCTGGCCACAATGTAAAGCGGCAGCCCCGCTGCCAGCAGAACCAGAAATCCCAACCCCAGGATCACGTTTGCAGCCGTACCCTCACCGTGCGCAAAAAGAAACAGCAGAAACCCCGCCGCAAAGCATCCCAGCACCACCACGGACGGTCCCGCCGCAATCCCGGCAAAGAGCAGAAACTGCCGACGGTAGATCTGCGCCGTCCGGTCCAGAATCTCGCCCAGGTGCATGGGGCGCAGTGCATCGATCACGGTTGCTCTCCGTGTGCCTGCCGCTCTGCTCCGTTTGCTTCAATCGGCAATGTCTCCGCAACGCTCTCTACCGGTGCGGCACTCACGAGCGGTTCCAATGGCGCGGCAGCCGCGTAAAGACCGGCATTCATGCCCGCCGCCTGCATCATCCACTCGATGTCGTAGCCTTCCATACGCACGCGCTGGTCATAGTAGAAGAGCGTCAGTCCCGTTGAAAACATCGGTGCAATGAAAGAGGTCGTTGCAAAGCTCACAATCTGCTGCGCCACCGCCGCCCACGTGGGCAGCACCAGATGATTTTTGAATGCGAGAAAGATGAAAAACGACTGCGTAATGCCCACCAGCGCAATCTCAATCACAGCCACCAGCAGTCCCAGCACAAAGATGCGCCCGCGCGATCCCAGGCTGAGATCGATGCTGCGCCTCAGAGCCGTCCGCGCCTTCAAGTCTTCCACCACACACACCGGAATTGCCAGTGCATAGCGCAGCCCCATCAATACGGCATACACAAGCGCTAAAAATGCCACCGCAAAGAAAATCAGCGCCATTATCCCGAACAAAATGGTCGCCTGTTGGTTCGCCTGCCCACCGCCGGCCTTGGCCAGTGGCTTGTACCAGAAGAACGCCAGGGATGCGAAGCCCCCATAGCAAAGCGCCAGCGGCGTCCACACCACAAACGTAATGATCGTCATCAGCCACAGAATGCGCCCCAGCCGCGGCACTACGCTCATATAGGCGCCGCGGATGGTGGCCCGCTGGCCCAGATGCACCCACGCTACGGCGCGGTTGTTGGCAGCTATTGCCAACCCGCCAATGAGAAAGATAACCGCCCACTGCAACAGCACCGTGCCGATATTCAGCCATAGAACCAGTTGCGCCCAGTGCATCGCGCCCAATAGCGCGTCCAGCCCGATGCGCACCAGTCCCAGTACCATCAGCGCGCCGGCGTACACTGCCGCGATCCCCGCAAAGAGCAGGAAATTCGTGCGATAAAGCTGCGCCGTGCGGTCAAGAATTTCGCCGAGCGACATTGGCCGCATCTGGGTGTCCATGAAGGCGTCCTTCGAAGCAGAATGGAATCAGGAATCGCGTACTTGGCCGGATACTAGCACATAGATCCGGCTACATAAATCTGGCCTTCCGCGTGAGCGCGCATTTTTCTCGCCGCGCGTAGTTTTTACGGGCCCAGATGTGGTTAACACCCGTATCTTCTGCCGTTGCAGCAGAATTCGTTTGGTGTCTCAGATGCATCTAACCGTTGCAGGCAGCCGCCGCTCCGGACGCACTATACGCGGACAGCAGCGCCTATATCGATAGAAGATGAGAGAGGTTCATAAAGGCGATGCAAAAACACTATAAACGCTGGCTGGTTGTCTCGCTTTCCATTGCCTTCCTGGTGCTTGCCACCCGGCGGTTGGAAGACGATATCACCCGCAACTAGAAAGCTGGAAGCTGCTCTGGCAGCCGCTATTGCAGAGTTTGAATCTTCACTTCAGGCGGAATCTGGATCTGGAATTGGTTATCCTTCAGGTCCATGTTCTCCTTTACTGTATTCACAGTCAGCACAATCTGGAACTCCTCCAGCGGCCGCTTAATCGTCACTGTACTCGGGTATTTGCTGCCGCCAAAGTCTGCATACCTGCCGTAGGTCACCTCTGTTTCCAGGCTCCCCTGCTCGTCGTAAATATCCTGCTCGTATGGCAGCAGGTCATCTCGATGGAAGTGAATCACCCGCATAGGCCGCAGTTCCTGGCTTCCCGGCTTGTGCTCCATTACGCTCAAAATATATTCGGGAGTCAGCAGCAGATGTTTCCGCTTGGGATCTTCCACGGTATCCGTATCCGCCGTCAGCATGTATTCGTCATTCTGAGCCAGTCCGCGCACAATCAGCGCATCCAGAAAGAATCCCGGACGGATGTTCTCAATCACGTTGGGCGATTTGTGCGTCACAACATTCGGTCCCTTGTAAGCCATGTCCTTTGAATTCACATAGAGCGTAAACGTCTTTCCATCGCTCGCCATGTCGAACATAGGAGACTTAATCACCGGAACGCGTCCATACACCCGCAGCATCTCCGGCTTCCGCATCATGATGATCCCCGGAAAGGTGCTGTAGTCCTTCGCCACGCCTTCCTTGGATTTGGTGGTAGTCAACTGCACGTCCACATTTGCGTACAGCGTGTTCAGTCCGTTCCAGTGTTCATTCAGCTTCTTCACCAGGTCTTCCGCAGACGCTGTCTGAGTTACAGCCGGCGCCGTTGGCACCGGCAGCTTTCGCGTACTGAAAAGGCATCCGGAGAGCGGAAGAATCGTCATCGCCATCGCCATCGCGCACCCGCTTTTTTCACTGCGTTGCGATACTCGCTCACGTTCCGGTTATGCTCCTCCAGCGTCTCGGCAAAAAGGCTCTGGCCCTGGGCATTCGACCCCGCCGCAACAAAGTAAAGATAATTTGTCTCCGCCGGCTCCATCGCCGCCTTTAGCGATTTCATTCCCGGATTTGCCACCGGCCCCGGCGGCAGACCCTGATGCAGATAAGTGTTGTACGGCGTATCGCGCTGCAGATCGCTGGCACGGATAGTTCCGCGCCACGCACCCGCCAGTTGCAGCCCGTAGATGACCGAAGGATCCGTCATCAGCGGCATATTCTTTTCAAGCCGGTTCTCGAACACGCTGGCGACGAGTGGCCGCTCCTTGTCAACCGCCGTCTCCCGTTCCACCAGCGAGGCCATCGTCACCACATCGTGAACATTTCCATGAAGCCCAAGCTGCGTGGCCGCGGTACGAAAGCGCTTCACCATCAACGCCGCAATCTCAATCGGCTTTGTTTTCGGGGCAAAGCGATACGTGTCGGGAAATAGATACCCTTCCAGGCTCGTGGCCTGGGAGTCCAGATCCTTGATCAACTCCGTCTCGGTCTTCGTGGCTGTCAGAAAATCCGCCGCCTGACCCAGCTTCGCTCCCTGCAGCCGCGCCGCAATTTCAAACACCGTTGAGCCTTCCGGAATCGTCACTGCAATGGTGTATACGTCGCCGCGATGAATTCGTTCATAGATATTTGCCGTAGTATCCGGCCCCGCAAAGCGGTACGTGCCTGCCTTGAGCACTCCGACCTTCAGGATGCGCAGCGCATCAAAGGCATACTGGCTCGGAATCACGCCGGCCTGCTGCAATTGTTTGCCGATCTCCAGTGTAGGCGAGCCGGGGACGATCTCCACAAACGTCTCCTGCGCGGGCCCGTACGGCGCCAGCCAGACAAAAGCCGCCGCGCCGGCTCCGCACAAAAGCAGCAGAAGCAGCATCCAGCCGACGAACCGGCCAAACCGGCTTCTTTTTTTGCCGCCATTTCTGCTCGTATTTTGCCTGCTGCCCAATCTGCCTCCGTAGCCTTCTTTCATCAGACGCGCCGGACAGCCGGGAGATGCTTCTGAATTGTCTTATTGTATCGGGCGCAAAGCCCTCCTTTATCCCTTGTTCCTTATCCCTCGTCCCTTATCTTTGATCTATGCCTACCCGCTATCTTGCTCTCGATGTCGGCACAAAGCGCATCGGTATCGCTGTCTCCGATGAGCTCGGCCTGACCGCACAACCGGTGCTCACGCTTGAAGTGCGCCGAAATCGCCGGGATGATCTCCGCTCCATCGCCCGGCTGGCGCGCAAGTTCTCCGTCATCGGCATCGTCGTCGGCAACCCGCTTCACCTCTCAGGCGATCAGAGCGCTCGGGCCGCGAAAGTCCAGGCCTTCGCCGCTGAGCTTGGCGAGCTGACTGGCCTGCCCATCCATCTCTGGGATGAACGTTTGACCACGGAAGAAGCCCACAGAATTCTCTATGAGGCTGGCCATGCCCGCCAGCAGCATGCGCCCATCGTCGATCAGGTCGCCGCCACTCTCATCCTCCAGTCCTTTCTGGATGATCGGCTCAGGCCAAGTCCCCATAGTCCCTCAGTCCCATAGTCCCTCCGTCTCACCCTCTATACTGGAGCTTCGGCAAAAACACATGACCGCCAAAGTAACCACTGAAGAAGTAGCCCGCGTAGCTGAGCTGGCCAGCCTGGAGCTGACCCCCGAGGAAATCCCCGGCATGGTCGGCAATCTCAATGCCATCCTGGACTACATCGCCGAGTTGAATGAGCTCGACACCACCGGCATTGCTCCATTGGCCCAGATCAGTGAGCTTCCTGGCGCGGGCGGCTCTGCCTCGCTGCGCGAAGATGCGGTTCAGCCCTCACTTGACCGCGCCGTCGTCATGCCGGAGGCGCCTGAGTCCGACGGCCGCTTCTTCAAAGTGCCCAAAGTGATCGAACGCTGAAAGGGCGCAGCTTCGTCTGTGCATGAGCCTGAAAAGTTTTGTAACAGGGCACGACTGGTAGGCAACCGCAGACGAGAAAAAGATTTTCGGGGCTTTAGCCCCTGAGGCAAGATTAGAAATGACGAATTCAGCAGGATCATACGTCGAAAAGCCGAAGACCTTGGCGGCTCTCAAGAGCGAAATCGCATCCGGCGCTACCAAAGCCGCCGATCTCGCCACCGCGTACTACGACCGCATCGAGGCCGTAAACCCAGCGCTGAACGTCTACCTGAGCCTCACCAAAGACCGCGCCATCGAGCAGGCCGCCCGCATCGATTCGCTCGCCGCCAAAGGCGACGCGCTGCCGGCCCTCGCTGGAATTCCCATCGGCATCAAGGACGTCCTCGTCATGAAGGGCGCGCCCGCCACAGCCGGCTCCAAAATCCTCAAAGGCTACGAACCGCCCTACGACGCCACCGCCGTCACAAAGCTCGAATCCGCCGGGGCCGTCCTTCTCGGCAAGCTCAACTGCGATGAATTCGCCATGGGCTCCTCGAATGAGAACTCCGCTTACGGTCCAGTCCGAAACCCCGTCGATCCAGAGCGCGTTCCCGGCGGTTCCTCGGGCGGTTCAGCGGCAGCAGTAGCCGCCAATCTCGCCGTCGCCTCGCTAGGCACGGACACCGGCGGCTCCATCCGCCAGCCCGCCAGCTTTTGCGGCGTTGTCGGAGTGCTGCCCACCTGGGGCCGCGTCTCGCGCTACGGCCTCATCGCCTTTGCTTCGTCGCTCGATCGCATCGGCCCCTTCGCGGCCAACGTCCGCGATGCCGCCACGCTGCTCACCGTTCTTGCCGGCCACGATCCGAAAGACGCCACCAGCTCTCCCGCTCCTGTCCCCGATTACGCCGCCGAAAGCGACAAGGGCGTTTCAGGTCTTCGCATCGGCGTCCCCGCCGAGTACTTCGCGGAAGGCCTCGATCCCGAGGTCCGCGCCGCCATCGAAAAGGGAATCGAAGAACTCAAGGCCGCCGGCTGCACCATCAAGCCCATCTCGCTGCCGCACACAAAGTACGCCATTCCGGTCTACTACCTCGTCGCCACCGCCGAAGCCAGCGCCAACCTCGCCCGTTTCGACGGCGTCCGCTACGGCTTCCGCTCACCAGCCAGCGAGAACCTGGCCGCCATGTACCGTCATTCCCGCGACGAGGGCTTCGGCCCCGAGGTCAAGCGCCGCATCCTCCTAGGCACCTACGCGCTCAGCGCAGGATACTATGACGCCTACTACGGCAAAGCGCAGCAGGTTCGCCGCCTCCTGGCCGAAGAATTCCTCCGCGCCTTCGCAGAAGTCGACGCCATCGTTACGCCCACTTCGCCCGTGCCGGCATTCAAGCTAGGCGAAAAATCCGGCGACCCGCTCTCCATGTACCTCGCCGACATCTACACCGTCACGGCCTCGCTCGCCGGCATCTGCGGCGTTACGGTGCCATGCGGTGCCACTTCGTCCGGCCTGCCGGTGGGAATGCAGGTACTCGCCACGCACCTCGGCGAGAGCACCGCCTTCCGCGTAGCACGCGCTGTAGAAACCGCGCAGGGTTGAGGGTAGTGAGTTAATTTGAATGATTTCGTGATACGGCGCGATTGGCAGGCCGGGGATTTATTCCCGCAACCAGCGGCAAAAACATTTGACACTTTAGCCTCTGAGATAATTGCTTTTCAAACTTCAACATGATCTTCCACGTGACTCTCGAAAAAGATGAGGACGGCTGGATTGTAGTCGAGTGTCCAGCACTGCCCGGATGTGTCTCCCAGGGCCGCAATGAAAGAGAGGCCATTTCAAATATTCGCGAAGCCATCACGGGCTGGCTCTGGGCCGAAGGCCAGAAAGCAAGTTAGCCTCTTCCTGAAACTAACCCTCTCTGCTACACTCCTCGCAAACAACAAAACACAGTCTTAGCAAGTATTTTTTCCCAGATTCCTGCGCAATCTCCGCAACCGGAGCGTGCAGTCATGCGCCTTGGGATCCGATTAGCCTTGTTCGCCGTTATCTTTAGCCCCTGCTTATTTGCCGCGCCCCGCAAGCAGCATGTCATCGCGCTCGGCGCACCCAAAAAGGTTTCTTATTCCAAAGCCGGAGATCCATCCGGCGCGCTCCCCGGCGAAGAGTGGCTGAAAATCCGCCCTCTCGTCGTCGATGACCAGATCAAGGAATGGACTGCCGGCGACTCTCACGACGTCACCGACCGCACCTTTGTAGTCCGCCGCGCCGTGCGCCTCAATGACGCCTTGCCGAGTGACAAGCCCGGCGCGCAGAAAGAGCACTGGGTCTGGCAGCGCGGCCCCTGGCTCATGATTGACCGCCTCACGGGCCGCGTTACCGCCCTCAGGCTCCCTGACTATGAGCCCGGCGTCAGCCAGGTCACATGGTTTCGCGACTACGGAGCTTACTGCGGCCTCACCTCCAGCGGCAAAGGCCTCTACGCGGTCGTGGCTCAGTTAGCCGCCCGCAAACCCATTCTCGTCAAGAAGCTTGACGCCTATGATTCCGATCCAGCAGCGCATTCCGATCCGGCCTGCATTCCGCCCGACTGGCAGCGCGACCCTTTACGCATCACCTTTCATCAGGTGGGCAAAGGCGACTTCATGTACGAGATCGTCCCCGGCTCAGCTGTTCTTGTCGAAGACTCCGGCGACGAGCCGGAAACGCCCGCTGCTTCAGCGCCATCCAACTGAATCCGTCCACAATGCCCACAGTTTCTCGTCTCAGCAGGGAATCATTTGCCTATCGTCGCTTATGCCCGTCCTGCCACAGATGCCACAGAATCCACAACATCGCTGCCTCTGCCAGCACGAATGGAATCAGTAGAAGCAACCATAATTCCGACGGCATGGAAAACATCGCTGCGGCCAAATGCAACAACATGGTGTCTCAAGAAGAACTCCCACGCCGTAAACCCGCGCCAATGCTTCCATAAGGCTTTTGCAAAGCGGCGCTCTCAGCACCTTGACACGCCAGCGTCTTGCCGTTTCTTATCGTGCTAGGCAATCTTTCGGGAGAACTTTAGCTTTTCGCCTGCGCGAACCGCGCTTGCTGGCCACAAGTCTCCTCAGAGCAAGCCGTGTCGAACAGGAAGCCGACGGCGAGCGGGACGTAATTTGCGCCCGAATCTGCCGAGTCTGAACCCGGGTGCGCCATCCGCCTGCCCGGTGAGGAAATGTTCCCGGAGACAAATTTCGCGTTCGAGTCCGGCTGATACGCCGGAAGCCCCGTGCCTCCCAGAGGCAGGGCAGTAAAGGATGAGTGTGGCAATCGCTTTGGCACTTTATGCAGGTCCGGCGCCGGCTGGTGGAGGCCTTCTTGGAATGCTCCCCATTCTGCTCCTGATCCCGATCATGTACTTCGCAATGATCCGTCCGCAGCAGAAGCGGCAAAAGCAGTGGCAGCAGATGCTCGCCGACATCAAGCCCGGCGACAGGATCACCACCTCCGGCGGTATCCGCGGCACCATTCTGTCCATCAAGGACGACGGCATCATCATCAAGGTGGCTCCCGACGGGATCAAGATGGAAATAGCCAAGAGCGCCATCGGCTCCGTCACCACGGAAGACAAGGCATCTTAAGGGCGCTCCGCGCTTTTATTCTTTGGACTAGAGAACTGAAATGAAAAACGTTAGAAACAGAGTTTTGCTGATTGTCGCTGTCCTTCTGGTTTGCATTTACGGCATCCTTGGCATTCCTAAAGGTTTGAGCGGCTCAGCGCTGCGTGACGCACTCACCAAGAACATTCACCTGGGCCTCGACCTCAAGGGCGGCGCGCATCTCATCCTCCGCGTGAAGGTGCAGGAAGCCGTCTCCGCTGAGACCGACAACACCGTCGCGCAACTCCAGCAGGACTTGAAGAAGGCCAACATCGCCGGCCAGCCGCATAAGCTCGATCCAAATAAGCCCACCGTCATCACCATCGACGGCGTGCCCGCCGCGAGCGCCAGCCAGCTTCGCACCACGCTGGACACAAAATACGGCATAGAGTACGACTACTCGAGCGAAAACGGCACTTACACGCTCACCATGAAGCCGACTTACCTGGCCGACCTTGAGAAGCGTACCCTCCAGCAATCCATCGAGACCATCCGGGATCGCGTCGACACGCTCGGTGTCAGCGAGCCTGTGATTCAGGAGTACAACCTCGGCGCCGATCAGATCCTCGTCGAACTGCCCGGCGTATCGGACCTTGAGGGTATCAAGCGGCTTCTGCAGGAAACGGCGCGTCTTGAGATTCACGCTGTCGTCGGCGGCCCGTACCAAACCGAGCAGGCTGCTCTCGCAGCATCTCCCGGCGGCGTCATTCCGCCCGACCAGGTCATGCTCCACGCCCCCGGCGCCATTGGCACCCGCTCGGAGGCTGACAGCGTCTACATCCTCCAGCGTGCAGCAGTGGTCAAGGGCAATGACTTCCGCTCCGCCGAGTCGGCCACCAACCCCGATACCGGCCAGCGCATGGTTCGCTTCACGCTGACCACGGATGCCGGCGATACCTTCTACGAGTACACCAGCCACAACGTCGGCTCAGCCATGGCCATCGTCATGGGCAGCACCATCCGCGAAGTCGCCAACATTCAGAGCGGCATCCGTGATCAGGGCGATATCTCAGGCTCCTTCAGCGAAGATGAGGTGGCCTCACTCTCCAAGCTCCTCCGCACCGGCGCTCTGCCCGCTTCGCTGGAGGAGATTGAGACCCGCACTGTAGGCGCATCCCTCGGCGCGGACTCCATCAAGGAAGGCGTTACGGCAGCCGTCGTCGGCGTGCTCGTCGTCATGCTCTTCATGCTTGTCTACTACAAGGGATCGGGCATCAACGCGGACCTCGCGCTCCTGCTAAACCTTCTCATTCTGCTCGGCTTCATGGGCTTCTCCACGGCCACCCTTACGCTGCCCGGCATCGCCGGCGTCATCCTCACCATCGGTATGGGCGTCGATTCGAACGTGCTGATCTTCGAGCGTATCCGCGAAGAAATCCGCGAAGGCAAATCCGCAGCCGCTGCAATTGAACAGGGATTCGGCCACGCCTGGATCACCATCGTGGACACGCACGTCACCACCATCGTCTCGGCAGCCATCCTGTTCCTCTTCGGCACCGGCCCGGTCAAGGGCTTCGCTACCACGCTGACCTTCGGCTTGCTGGCCAACCTATTCACCGCAGTCTTTGTCTCTCGCACCATCTTTGACGCGCACTTGAACAAGCTCAAGTCCGGGCAGATGGTCTCAATCTAACGGCACGGAACTGGTTTTGAAACGGCATGGTTTCATCCGTGCCGCAAGGTTGAGAAATTTTGTAACAGGGCACGGTTGGTAGGCCGGGGATTTATCCCCGGCTCCGGAACGAGTAGCAAAAAGATTTCGGGGCTTTAGCCCCTGAGGGAAGCAATCAGTGGAACTTTTTCACGGTGTCAACATCGACTGGCTTGGAAAGAAGTGGTACTTCCTCGCCTTCTCGTTGATCTTCAGCGTCGCTGGCCTCATCTCCATGGGCATCCATCTCGCGCAAACGGGCAGCCCGGTACCTCTGGGCGTGGATTTCCGCGGCGGCACAGAGCTACAGATTCAGTTTGCCAACCCGCCGGACATTGGTGCGATCCGTTCGGCCGTCAGCTCTGCTGGTATCACCGACGCCAAGATCCAATCGTATGGCGGCGACGTCAGCCGCAACGAGGTTCTCATCAGCCTGCCGGAGCAGAAGAATGAGACTTCACTCGATCAGGGGCGCCAGACCATCGTCAGCGCCCTCAAGACGCACTACAACAACCCCTTCGATGAGGCCAAAGGCGTCAAGGTCGATGTGGTGGGCCCCACCGTCGGCAAGCAGCTCCAGAACAAGGCCATTATGGCCACGCTCTACTCGCTGCTCGGCATGCTCATCTACCTCTGGTTCCGCTTCCAGCTTATCTATGGTGTGGCCGCCGTCATCGCCTGCTTCCATGACACGCTTATCACCATCGGCGCTTTCGCGCTCACGGGCAAGGAAATCTCCCTTACCGTCATCGCGGCCATTCTCACCCTCGTCGGTTACTCCATGAACGACACCATCGTTGTCTTCGACCGCATTCGTGAGAATCTGCGCATGAACCGCCGTGAGGAACTCGTTGACGTCGTCAATCGCAGCATCAACCAGACGTTAAGCCGAACCGTCCTCACCTCAGGATTAACTTTCCTTACTGTGCTTTCGTTGTATATTTTCGGTGGTCAGGTTTTACATGGATTTTCGTTCGCTCTGGTGATCGGCATTCTGATCGGCACCTACTCATCCATCGCTGTAGCCGCGCCCATGCTGGTGGCATATCAGCAGTGGCGGGGAAAGAACGGCAAGGCGGCAGTGCTTCCGGCTGCTCGTCGCGCTCGTTAGGCATGTGTAGTCGGCAAATCGATTTTTTGGCCACGCATGAAGTTGGTATAAAGTTGCACCGGTTTTGAGGCAGCGTTTTGCAACCTGTATGTTCGGTCTGATATAGGTTGAGCACGCTGATTGCAGTTGGCGGGATGCTCCGGGAACATTCAAGGTTTCCGCGGTGTCTAAATAGAGGAAACCAACACCCAATTCGAGGCTGGCTATGTTTGAAGATTCCACATTTGAATCAGGCGGCAAGATCAAGAGCAAAGCAAAATTCTGGATGATGGTTACGCTTCCATTTTGCTTGTCGATCATCACGGTCATCATCTTGATTCCGCTGATCTATCCCGAGGCGCTGCCCAAGGCAATGATGCAGACGCTTCTAGTTGCGCCGCCGCCACCTCCTCCGCCGCCACCTCCGCCGCCACCGGCAGCGCCCGTGCATGTTGTTCACGTGCAGTCGGAGATGATGAACAACCAGCTCGTTGCTCCCACCAAGATTCCTAAGGACATCAAGAACGTCAAGGAGCAGGAAGCCCCGCCGCAGAGCTTCGGCGTGGCCGGCATGGAAGGCCTCGGCAACGGCGCGCCTGGCGGCGTTATCGGCGGTCTCTTCTCCGGCGCTCCCGCACCCAAGGTCAAGCAGGAAGCCCCGAAGAAGGTCACCATCTCTATGGGCGTTGCCCAGGGTCTGGCGATCAGCCGTCCGTCGCCGATCTATCCGGCTATTGCGAAGGCCGCCCGCGTCTCCGGCACTGTCGTGCTCCGCGCCACCATCTCCAAAAGCGGCACCATCGAGAACCTCCAGGTAGTCGACGGTCCTCCCATGCTGCGTCAGTCGGCTCTGGACGCCGTTCGAAGCTGGCGTTATCGCCCTTACCTGCTCAATAATGAGCCGGTCGAAGTCGATACCACCGTCAACGTGATCTTCAGTCTCGGTGGATGAAGTTTCCGCGGCCCTTTTCCGATAGGGAAAGGGCCGCATGTTTTTTCAGCCGGATGAGGATCGGCATATAGGACCTCATCCTTACTGCAGCTACAATCGGTTTTATCGGCAGCAGCGGCACTGGAAACCATTTCTGGCGTCAAACTGTTGGAGTCCCTTGTAGACGCGCTTATAAACTTTGTAACCCTCGTACTAAAAAGCAAACTCCCTAGGAGGAACGATTCAGTGATTCTCGCTCAGCTCGCACATTTTGCTTCGCACTCGGTCAACAGCCTGGCCTTCTTTCAGGAAGGGGGCGGCACGGTAAGTTTCAGCCTCCTCGGCCTCTGGGGAAACATGGGATGGATGGCCAAGTGTGTGGCCATCATTCTCTTCATCGAATCCGTCTGGTCGCTGGCTGTCATGATCGACCGCTACCTGTACTTCTCGGCAGCCCGCAAGCAGTCCCGCGAGTTCGCTCCCAAGGTCGCCGGCGCTCTCAAGGACGGCAAGCTCGAGGAGGCCATCAAGATTGCCGACCGCAACAAGAAGTCGCACCTTGCGGAGGTCGTCACCGCCGGCCTGCAGGAGTTCCGCGTCTCCGGTGGCAATCCGACCGAAGAGACGATTGCCAGCTCTGAGCGCGCTCTTGAGCGTGCCGAGGCCATCGTACATGCCAAGCTGAAGCGCGGCCTCTCGGTGCTCGCCACCATCGGCGCAACGGCTCCGTTCGTCGGCCTCTTCGGCACCGTCATCGGTATCCTGAACGCCTTCCAGCAGATTGCCACCCAGAAGACCTCCGGCATCGGCGCAGTCGCCGGTGGCATCTCGGAAGCTCTGGTGACCACGGCATTCGGTCTGCTCGTGGCTATCCCGGCTGTTATGGCCTTCAACTACTTCACTGGCCGCGTTGAGTCGTTCGACGTTGAGATGGACAACTCGTCGAGCGAGCTCGTCGACTACTTCATCAAGCAGAGCCACAAGAAGTAACCGGATCTGCCTGAGCTGAGCGGGATATTTTGGCGCGGGGAGCGGATCGTCTCCCTTCCCCGCTGCCAGTTTTGAATGGTTCCCTGAAGCGCACCCGAACCGGTATTAAGTACGGTTCAAGAAATCCAAAAGATGGAGCCCCGCGATGGGAGTTGCAGTTCGTAACGAAGCAGCCAATGTCAGTTCCAACATCAACGTCACCCCTATGGTCGATGTCATGTTGGTGCTGCTCATCATCTTCATGGTCATCACGCCGATGCTCAACAACAAGGTGCAGTTGGATATGGCCACGGTCGAGAACCCGACCAATATGCCGGACGCCGACAAGGAAGACGCCATTGTGGTGGGCATCACCCGCGACGGCAGCGTGTATCTCGGCCAGAACAAGATCGCCCTCAGTGAACTCGGCTCTACCGTCCAGTCGAAGCTGGCGGACAAGCCTGGCAAGATGGTCTTCTTCCGCGCCGACGCGCGCGCTAAGTACATTGACGTGGAAAACGCAATTGACGCTGTGCGCACCGCTGGAGTGGAGGAAGTTGGACTGTTGACCAACAAGAAGGAAGGCGCCGGCGGCGCTGGCGGCGAGTAGTCCTTCGGTAATTTTTGTATACGTTTTTCATAAAACGAGGAGTTTGAAGCCATGGCAATGACAACCGGTGGTAAGGGTGGCGCGATGGGCGACATCAATGTCACCCCGATGATCGACGTTCTGCTGGTGCTGCTCATCATCTTCATGGTGATTGTTCCGGTAACCCCCAAGGGTCTGGATGCACTCGTGCCGCAGCCGCCCAAGAACCCACAGCAGCAGCCGCCCAATGACCGCACCATCGTCGTGGAGGTCAACTCCAACAAGGGCGGCGCTCCGATCTACAAGATCAACCAGGCGCCCTATGCCAAGTCTGAGCTGCTGCAGAAGTTGACCGACATCTATGCCAACCGCGCCGAGCGCGTCATGTTTGTCAAGGGCGACGATGACGTGAACTTCTCGTACATCGCGGAGATCATCGACATGGGGCACGCTGCCAACGCGGATCACATCGGCCTTATGACGCCGAAGATCCTCGCTGGTCAGTAACGTCGCGTTCGAGTCACAAATTTTACGCTGGCTCGCGGAATAACCTTTCCGCGGCCAGCCGTTATGAGGTTCCAGGCGCGCAACCGCCAGGTACGCCCTGCAAGGAGAAGAACAGAGACATGATTCGATCCGCACGTATAATGGCGCTCGCGGTTGCCCTGGGCGGAATGGTGCTTACGTTAGGCGGCTGCAATCGGCTTGCCGCACGTGACCACCTCAACAAAGGCGTGGAAGCATTCAAGAGCGCGCACTACGAAGAGGCCATCAACCACTTCCAGCAGGCCACACAGCTTGATCCCAGTCTTCCCATGGCAAAGACCTATTTGGCCACGGCGCTCGCACAGAACGTAGTTCCCGGGCTCACCTCCAAGGAAAATCTGGCGAACGCAGATCACTCGATCTCGCTCTTCCAGGAAGTCCTCGACAAGGACCCCTCGGACGTGAACAGCGCCAAGCAGATCGCTGCCATCTACTTCAGCCTGAATGAGTTCGACAAAGCCAAGGACTGGCAGAAGAAGGTTCTTGCCATCGATCCCAAGGACGCGGAGGCTGCTTACACCATCGGCGTGATCGACTACACAGTCGCTTACAAGAACGCCAAGGACGCTCTTTCAGCCGCGGGCCAGACCGACGATGGCGAAGGCAACGTCAAGGCCGGCAAGAAGGTCCTCCAGGACATCAAGGATAAGAACCAGGCGTTGGTCGACGAAGGCCTTCAGTTCCTCAACCAGGCCATCCAGAATCGCGCCAACTACGATGACGCGATGGTCTACATCAACCTCGTCTATCGCCGCAAGGCTGACCTGGACTTCCAGGATCCGAACGCGGTAAAGACGGACGTCGCTACCGCCAAGGACTGGGCCAGCAAGGCGCTAGGCGCCCGCAAGGCCAACGAAGAGAAGAAGAACGCGGGTCCCGGCGGCATTGTCATGGATTCCAGCGGCAACATGAAGTAACAACCCTCGGGCTCATTCCGGTCCGGCACTTCCACGGCCTCCGCTTCGGCGGAGGCCGTGTTGTTATTAGCTGCGGCCATCCGCCACAACTTCCGTTAGGGCCTTTTCTGCTGCAAGGCTGGGGTTACCGCCGAAACACCTTCCTGCACGAAATGCGCCGAAGGCGCGGTTGCCCGAATGGCAAATTCTTGGCATACTTGATTGTGCCCACCAGGTACGTCCAATCCATACATTCAAATCAAGAGGTCGCATCAATGTCTGCAAAGTATGTCTTTGTGACGGGCGGAGTCGTGTCCAGCCTCGGCAAGGGTCTTGCCGCCGCCTCCATCGGCTGTCTGCTCGAAAGCCGCGGCCTTCGCGTCAACCTCATGAAGTTTGATCCCTACCTGAACGTTGACCCCGGCACCATGTCGCCCTTCCAGCACGGTGAAGTCTTCGTTACCGATGACGGCGCGGAAACGGACCTCGATCTAGGCCATTACGAGCGCTTCACCCACGCCCCGCTCTCTCGCGACAACAATCTCACCACCGGCCGTATTTATGAGCAGATCATTCTCAAGGAACGCCGCGGAGATTACCTGGGCAAAACCGTCCAGGTCATCCCGCACGTCACCAACGAGATCAAGAACGCCATGCGCAAGGTCTCCTCGAACGGCGCTGACGTGACCATCGTTGAGATCGGCGGCACCGTTGGCGACATTGAATCGCTCCCATTCCTTGAAGCTATCCGCCAGATGCGCCAGGAACTCGGCCGCGAAAATACCGTTTTCGTTCACCTCACACTCGTTCCCTGGATCGCTGCCGCGCAGGAGCTCAAAACAAAGCCCACTCAGCACTCCGTCAAGGAACTGCTCAGCATCGGCATCCAGGCCGACATTCTTCTCTGCCGCGCAGACGTCAATCTCTCGCGCGACATCAAGCAGAAAATCGCTGCCTTCTGTAACGTCGAAGAGCGCGCCGTTATCGGTGCCACAACGGTCCCATCCATCTACCAGGTCCCGCTCAACTTTGCTGAAGAAGGCCTCGATGGCCTCATCCTGAAATACCTCCACCGGGAAGCTCCCGAGGCCGACCTCACCCGGTGGAAGGATCTTGCTCATCGCTACGCCAACCCGAAGGATGAAGTCAAAATCGGCATTGTCGGCAAGTACGTGGAATATGAGGACAGCTACAAATCCCTCAAGGAAGCTCTCACCCACGGCGCGCTCGCCGAAAACCTGAAGCTCAACATTACCTGGATCGAGTCCGAGGGTCTCGAAAGTGAATCTACCGACGACCGCTCCTACGAGTCGCAGCTCGAAGGCTTCGACGGCATCCTCGTTCCTGGCGGCTTCGGCAAGCGCGGCATTGAAGGCATGCTCAACGCCATCCGCTACGCTCGCGAGAAGCATGTGCCATACTTCGGCATTTGCCTCGGCATGCAGACCGCCTGCATCGAGTTCGCGCGCAATGTCTGCGGCCTTAAGGACGCCAACTCCAGCGAGTTCGACCCCGCCACGCCACACCGCGTCATCTACAAGCTTCGCGAGCTGCTCGGCATTGAAGAGATGGGCGGCACGATGCGTCTCGGCGCATGGGCTTGCATCCTCACGCCGGAGACTCTAGCGTCAAAGATTTACAACAACGAAACCGAGATCAGCGAACGCCATCGGCATCGCTATGAGTTTAACCGCGAATATGAGGCGCTTCTTACGGGCGCGGGACTGCGCATCAGCGGGACTACGCCCGACGCAACGTACGTTGAAATCGTGGAGAATCCTAGTCATCCATTCTTCATCGGGTGCCAGTTCCACCCTGAATTTAAGTCGAAGCCACTCGAGCCGCACCCACTCTTCCATTCGTTCATCGCTGCCAGCTACAAGAACAGGCAGACGGCAGAACAGACGAGTGTTGGAAAAGAAGTTTCAGCGGCAAAGTAGATCAAGAGCAGATGTTTACTGTAGCAGTACTGCTCCTTTTGATTTTCCCGCCAATGACCGGTCAAATGTGATGAGAGTCAAACTGGCTGCCTCCGCGAATGCTGATAGATAGGCATCGTTCCACAGCTTGGGTGAGGTTTCTGTTGTCAGAGCTCTTGCACGCAAGAGGGCGTCCATTTCGCCCGGCTCATCTAGAAAACCGGCGCTTTCCTGCTCCCGCCACATCTCGTAAATTTGCCAGGCATCCTGCTGGGTCTGTGTGTTTTCCCCCATCACACTCCTGGTTGTCAGCAAGCGCAGGAGGCCAAGTTGGGTTTGGCGGCAAAAGCAAAGAATTTCCTCGTTTTCAAGCGCTTGATACCAGACCCACGCTGGCTTAAAGTGCGCGTGGTCGGCGGCTGAGAGAGCAAGCCATACATTGATGTCAGGAAGAATAAAACGCATCGTCAAGCTGTTCCTGTGTTGGGTTGATCGAACCTGGGTTACGCGAAGGAATGACGGGCACAATGAAGCGTCGCGCGATTTTGGTTTCTACTGGCGACAACTCATGGTCGATGGCTCGCAACACAATTTGGCGGTATGCTACGCCCTCGTGCGCAGCCTTCACCTTGAGTCTGCGGAAGGTCTCATCCGGAATGTCTATAGTCGCTCGCATAGGCTCAGTATGGCATATTTATGTATTTATGAAAATATGCATTAACTCAACGAAAGGCTCAAAAACTTACTGAGCCTTTACAATCAATAATGTGACCCATTCCTTTGAAGTCGGACCCGTTCACATCGGCGCGGGCAAGCTGTTTCTTATTGCTGGTCCTTGCGTTATTGAGTCTGAGCGCCATGTGCGCTTTATGGCGGAGCAGATTCAGCGCGTTACTGCTGACCTTGGTGTTTCTTATATCTTCAAGGCGAGCTATGACAAGGCTAACCGTACCAGTGTGAAAAGCTTTCGGGGGCCGGGGCTTGTTGAGGGTGCGGCTATTCTGGGGCGTCTTGCTAAGGATACGGGTCTTCCGGTTCTTACGGATGTTCATGAGCCTAGGCATTGCGAGGTTGCTGCGGAGCATGTGGATGTTCTGCAGATTCCGGCGTTTCTTTGCCGGCAGACTGATCTGCTGGTGGCGGCGGGCAAGACTGGCCGTGCTGTGAATATCAAGAAGGGCCAGTTTGTTGCGCCGTGGGATATGAACCATCCGGTTGAGAAGGTTCGCTCTACGGGGAATGAGCGGGTGTTTCTTACGGAGCGTGGAGCTAGCTTTGGGTACAACACGCTGGTTGTCGATTACCGGTCGCTGCCGGTGATGCGGCGGCTTGCGCCGGTTGTGTTCGATGGCACTCATTCCGTTCAGCAGCCTTCGGCGGCTAATGGCGTTTCTGGTGGGCAGCCGGAGTTTATTCCGCTGCTGGCTCGAGCGGCGGTTGCTGCGGGTGTGGATGGACTTTTTCTTGAGGTCCATGACGATCCGGCGAATGCCAAGTCGGATGGGGCGAATGCGCTTAAGCTTGATCTGTTGAAGCCGCTGCTGGAGACGCTGCTGGCTATCCATTCTGCGGCAAACAGGTCTGCGGCGAAGTAGCACAGGTTTGCAATTCTGGGAGTTATCCTGTGCGGGGCTGATTTCTAAGTTGTTTTATTTTGTGCAAGTTGCGGATGGTTCCACAGTCCTTACAGAAATCTTTATGCGATCTTCATTTCGCAACTGTGCAACTGCTCCATGGGGAAATGCGGCCATTTGCACAAGTTTTGGTGCAGCGGGGATGGGGGAGGGGTACCGTACCGTCCCTCAAAACATCTACGGCCCGAATCCATTTGGGGATTTCGGGCCGTGATGTTTCTTCTGCTGATTATGAGTATGACAGGTTGAGAGAAATAATGTGCAAAGTCGGAGAAGTTTTTTGCGCTTTAGAATCAGCGGGTTAGAAAATATTTTTTGGAAAAGGGCTTGACAAGATTTTCCACAGTGGCGGGACGAGGGATTGCGGGCTGGAAAAGCAGGTCTTTTGTTCTGTCTCAAAAGCTGCTACGGCCAGGCTGACAAGGCTGGCCTTTGTGGTATCCCAGGTCCTTAACTGGGTATAAATATACTTGACTAACCAATTCCATTCCGGTAGCGTTGGAGTTGCCGTGACAGGGCAGCAACTACGACTTGCGCGATGCAAGCCAAACGCGCTCGATGCTGTCGAGAGTGCGGCTAACGAAATTCGACAAGCCGCGAAGCGTTGGAATGACGTTATGACCGTAGAAAGGCAAACCGTTGCCAAAAACTACACCGACGGTCGCGTGTCCCTTGTCTGTGACCTTCACTTTTTTCCTATCGCAGACAAAGGTGTTGCCAGTGGGGTAGTTGACGGCCCATTCATTAATGGTGAATTGTTCGCCTCTGCCATCCTCACAGCGAATGTTCCGAATGTACGTCAGCTCTTTTTTAGCGAGCAGGATTACGTGTTTGTCCTCGATGTCCAGTCGGTGCAAATTCCAGAGTGCATCGCCATTCCCTCCAGCGTAAGGCTGAATCTCATCCACGATGAAGTCGCGGACCTCTTCGGGGGCTTTCTCTTTGAATCCTCCGTTGACGGCACCTATAAGGCCCTCCCTGGTAGCACGCATGAGGAAGGAAGTCTTGTCTTCCCTTTTACCCGTAGTGTCAAACTCAATGTCGCTAATAGCATGGTCAAGTGCGCTTCTGAGGTTGTGGAGAGCATCGCCAACGATGGTCAACAAGTCGTCATCAACAGCCTGCTTCATGCTGAAGTGAAGAAAGCTGTTTCCCGTATGCAAGTCATCCTCAACCGTGATGTTGTACGGGTCACTATTCCCGATCTTCCGAATCTCCGTTGCGAGGTCATTGATGTGCTTGTTGGCCCGCTTGATCTTTAGCCGTGCGCCGTGAAATGGTTTGGTCATTGGACGGAACTACTTTACAGTAGGCTGGGAGCGGAGGTATCACGGTCAATGAGAAACGCTGAATGGTGGGTGTGCGTTGTCGCTCTCATCATTGTGGTCGGTTTCCTACAGGCAATCCTTCAAGGCGTAAAACTCATTTTGAAGAAGCTTGATAAGATGACTGACAAATAGAGGAAACCCCGCCTGCCAGCGGGGTCGGTTCGATGCACTCAAGCGAATCATCGCATGGAGTGTGCGTAGTTGCAAATCACAAACAACGGTATCATGTTTGTAACGGTCTCTTTGGATCGTGGAGGAGTTATGGGCAGTGCTGAAGAGTGGGCGCGTTCATTAAAGGCCAGCATAGACGCCAAACATGCCGAATCCAACAGGGCAATGGAAAGAGTAGCTATGAACCGCAACATTGTTGCGGAACAAATGCCAGTAATTTGGGATGGTCTGCTTGCCGAGTTCGCTAATTGCTGCAAGGCTTTCAATGAAC
>NZ_JBEKYX010000056.1:0-28050 GCF_049510455.1 Occallatibacter sp.
TCCTCCGGGCGGCGGAGAAGTGGCCAAGGGACCTGGCGTGCCCATGCCCTATCCCCCAGGCGGCGGGGAAGTGGCCAAGGGGCCCGGCGTGCCGATGCCTTATCCTCCGGGCGGCGGAGAAGTGGCCAAGGGACCTGGCGTGCCCATGCCCTATCCCCCAGGCGGCGGGGAAGTGGCCAAGGGGCCCGGCGTACCGATGCCTTATCCTCCAGGTGGCGGTGAAGTTGCCAAGGGACCTGGTGTGCCGATGCCCTATCCTCCAGGCGGCGGGGAAGTTGTTTAGCACCGGCTAATCAATCGCTGCTAAACTTGGGAGGAGTACCTGCTATGCGGAGTCAAATGCTTGCCCGTAGCAGGACAGGAGATTCATGAACCAGCTTGATCTAGCGCTCTGGTTCACCATTTTAGGAGTAGAAATAGTCCTCGCGGTGTTGTTGATTCGCGGGCGCTTATATAAGTTGTTGCCTGTTTTCAGCCTTTATTTGCTTTGGACCATCGTCAGCGATATAGGCATGATGATTGTTCAGAGGCGATTCCAAAACAGTTTTGACCGGGTGCTAATGTATGAGTTATCACTCGACGCGGCGCTTCAATTTGGGGTTTTGATGGAATTGGCGTGGTCTGTGCTGCGGCCGCTACGTACAGCCCTGCCTCGCTGGACAGTCTTGGCAATCGGCCTGCTGATTCTTGGAGTCGGGGTGCTCGTTTGGCCACTTGCCGGATTTATCGTTCAACATAATGCGATCTTGAATGGCTTGGCTCAGCAATATCGCGTATTTCTCCAGTTAGAACAGACCTTTTCGATTTTGCGGATTTTGTTTTTTGTAATTCTTGCCGCAGGAAGCCAGTTGCTTTCGCTCAGCTGGCGCGATCGTGAGTTGCAGGTGGCAACAGGGCTTGGACTTTATTCGCTTGTGAGCCTGGCGACGGCGCTGATCCGGGCACAGATGTCGATCATGTCGCACACCTATCACCATCTTGACCAGGTTGTGTCGATAAGCTATCTGGGTTCCCTGGGATACTGGGCAGTAAGCTTTGTGCAGAAGGAAGCGCCACGGCAGGAGTTCAGCCCGCAGATGCAGACCTTTCTACTGACGGTCTCCGGCGCGGCGCGGGCAGGGCGTATTGCTTTGCAGGACAATAACCTGCCTGGAAACCGGCGGAGATAGGCAGAATTAAATATGTCGAATTTTGATACGTTACTTTAGTCCAATGCACCATTGAGTGTCCGGAAACGGTCGATTTTGTCATTTTTTACTTGCATTGAACGACGAATTTGTTCAAACTTGGTATCAAGCAGTTAATCAGTATGAATTTGGTTGTTCATTTCCGCGAAATTGCGAGGAATGCGACCTGAGGGTAATCAATGATTCTACCTTTGCTGCAGGTGTTAATTTTTGCGGCCTTGATCGCTTGGTTTGTGAAATGGCGTACTGCTGCAAAGCGGCGCAGCCAGCAAACCTGGGAGACATTGATGTCTCGGCTACGAGTGGACTGGAGCGCGCGCGAGCTGAGCGATAACTTCCTTTGGAAGGAAGGCCTGAACGCCACCGCGGACGATGCCTGGACTCGCATGGAAGGCCCGCGCGGCCTATGGGCGATTTACCAGAATGCCGGCGTGATGATGGAGATGGCAGATTACGCGGCACGGAACTGCCCGAATGTGGATCGCGTGCTAGTAGCGACGCTTCGCAGCGACGCGATGCAGATTAGACTTTGCGTGCTGATGGGACTTGCGCAGTATGGTTTTACGCAGGCAAGCGAAGGCGTGCGGATCAATGCGTACCGTGCAGCCGATATGTACGCCTGTATGGCGGCGCGCATGACGCAGTTGCTGCAGGAGAATGCAGCGACGGTTCTGCCTGACTTTGTCGCTGCAATGTAAACAAGGTTATCCCTCCGCAGAATGAGCAACTGATCGCCTTCTGCCCTGATACAAAAGATTGCCCCCGGCTTTGGCCGGGGGCAATCTTTTGTGCCTTGCATTCGCAGGAAGTTGCGCGTTTCAGCTATACCGGGTTTTCCGCCAGGAAGGTGTTGATGCGGGCGTACCCTTCATCGCTGAGACGGAATTCGAGTGCGGGGGCAAGACCTTCCACCTGGGCAGCGCTGCGTCCGCCGACGATGGCGGCCGTAACCGCAGGATTGCGGAGAGTCCAGGCGACAGCAACGACTCCGGGCTCAACGCTTGTGGGGACGCTGTGGCTGGACCCGATCTCGCGGAGCAGCTCAACAAGGCGCAGATTGCGGCTGAGACGCGGCTCGTTAAATTCCACTGCCTTGTGGCGCCAGTCGTCGGCGGGCATGGCGGCGACGCGCTCTGCACTCATTTTGCCGGTGAGCAGGCCGGAAACCATGGGCGAGTAGTTGATGACGCCAATGTTGTTGGCCTGCGTAAAGGGCAGAATCTCTTCTTCAATGGCACGGCGAAGCATGGAGTAGGGCGGCTGGAGGCTGGTGATGGGCGCAATCTGCTGCGCGCGCTTCATCTGCGCCACGTTGAAGTTCGACACACCAATCCAGCGCAGCTTGCCCTGCTGCTGAAAGCGGGCCAGAGTCTCCCAGCCTTCTTCGATTTCGGCCTCGGGCATGGGCCAGTGAATCTGGTAGAGGTCGATGGTCTCGACGCCAAGGCGACGCAGCGAGGCTTCGATCTCCTCTGCCAGTGAGCCAGTCTTGAGCGAGCGGTAGATGGAACGGTCCGCATCCCAGCGCATGGAGCACTTGGTGAAGACATAAGGCTTGTGGCTGGTGGTGTTGAGAGCGCGGGAAACAACTTCTTCCGAGTGGCCGAGACCGTAGATGGCGGCTGTATCAATCCAGTTGACGCCAAGATCAAGCGCGCGGTGAATGGCCTCGATGGATTCGTTGTCGTCCTGCGGACCCCAGCCGTAATCCCAGTTGCCGCCGCCGATAGCCCATGCGCCAAAGCCGATGGGAGTGAGGTGCAGGTCGGAGTTGCCCAGTGTGCGAAGTGCAGTCGAAGATGTGGTTGTCATTACATCAGGTTAGATGCGCAGCTTCATGCAAGGCTGCGGAAATCCACGGTATTCGAGCGCGCTCGAGATTATGTCAGGCGGCGATGAGGAACTTGCCGTCGCGCATGATCTGCTCTTCGCCGTCGTCGGTTTCGAGCCAGATGTTGAAGCCAAGACCGACAACATCGATGTGCGTAGAGCAGCGCCACGGCGCGCCGGTGTGCTCGCCGTAGGGATTGCCGAAGGCGATGTGAATGCCGGGAAATTTTTCGTCCTGGAGGATGTTGCCAATGACGTGATCGACGCCGAGATTGGTGCCGATGGCGAACTCGCCCACGCGATCCGAGTTTTCATCGGTGTGGGTGTATTCCCAGAAGTCGGCCTCAAGCTGCTTGTTCTTGCTCTGGCAGCTCACGATGCGGTTCTCGCGAATCTCGATGGTGAGCGGAGTACCGGCCAGCAGGCCATAGCGCGCGCAGAGCCAGTCCCCCACAACGCCATCCACGACAAAGGTGCCGTTCACTTCGCCGGGCGAGGTGAAGCACTCGCCGCCGGGCAGATTGCCCCATTTCTCCGGCGAGATGATGCCGGAGGTCTTGAACCACTTGTAGCCGGGATTCATCTCGGAGACGATGTTGGTTCCCGCAGCGGTGGTGGCGCGGATACGATGCGCGCGGCGCACGCGCTCAAGGACCTGCTGTGAAAGCCGGTCGACGCGGTTGAAGTCGGCGCGCATGCCCTGGCACATCACATCCGAAGTGATGTTGACCATGTGGGCGTGGCGCATGTGACGACGGTTCACCACATCCGTCATCTGCATGCGGGAGCGAAGCTCATTGGCCTGCACCTGGACAGCGAAGATGGAGACCTCTGAGGTTTCCATGTCGGCAAGAACTTCGGCGGGCATATCGCCGAGCGGGCGCGGAGCCAGGTCTTCCAGAATAAAGGCATTCCAGGTGCAACCGATCGCTTGAAGCTGCACGGCAAGCGAAGCACCGATCGCCTTGGTCTGCACGTCCGTGATGAGCGTAACCTTCTCCGAAGGCTGGATGCGAAGGCATGTGGTAACGGCAGAGCGTGCGCCCTCGATAAAGTCAGCGGGATATGGCAGGGAGAGCAGTTGCGAGGCGGTTGCGGTCATGCGCGGTAGGGTGTGGCTCCTTGCTGGATGCGTATTCATTTAGATTAACGGGAAATTCAACGAAATGAAACCAGCAGCAACTGGGCCGGCTGCGATTACAGCCCTTCTGCGGTCTCCCTGGCCATGTAATCGACGACGGCTTTCAGGTCGCCTTTGGTTTCCTCAAAGACCTTGAGTTGGCGGTCGGCACCGGTGCCGGTCTGCATGATTTTGCGAATACCTTCGATTGCCCAGCGGCTGTCGAGCTCATCGACGACGGGATCGATAAGCGCAAGGTACTCTTCGAGCAGCTCACGCTCCGGGACTTCGGCCTGCTTGCCGAAATCGATCAGCTTACCTTCAAGGCCGTAGCGCACGGCGCGGAATTTATTCTCCATCAGCAGAGGGCGCGCGTAATGGCGGTAGTCCAGGTTGGACTCATGGAGCTGGTAGAGATAGGCAGCCGTGGCCTGGATGAGCGCGGCGATGGCCACGGTCTCTTCAGCGCGGAGCGGAATGTCACAGGCGCGAACTTCAACGGTGTTGAAGAACGGATGCGGCCGAATGTCCCACCATATCTTCTTGGCGTTGTCGATGCAGTTGGTGCGTATGAGCAGATTGACGTAGTTCTCGAATTCGCTGTAGCTCTGGAAAGCGTCCGGGATGCCGGTGCGCGGAAAGTTCTCGAAGACCTTGGCGCGGTAGCCCTTGTAGCCGGTATTGAGGCCCAGCCAGAAGGGCGAGTTGGTAGCGAGCGCCATAATGTGCGGCAGAAAGTAGCGCATCGAGTTCATGATGTGGATGGCAGCCTCACGGTCCTCAATTCCCACGTGAACGTGCAGGCCGAAGATGAGATTGGCACGCGCCGCCAGTTGCAGCTCTTTGACGACCTGATGGTAGCGCGGGTCGGGATAGATTTGCTGCGTGCGCCAGTCAGCAAAAGGATGCGTAGCGCCGGCGACAAGCTTCAGCTTGTGCTCGCCTGCGAGACGGATCATCTGGCGGCGAAGATCGTAAATATCTTCCTTCGCCTCCGTGATATTGCGGCAGACTCGCGTGCCCACTTCCACCACGGACGTGTGCATCTCGGCTTTGACGCGCTCCTGCAGGCGCAACTTGCCCACGGCGAGCATCTCGGTTTCAATGTGCGAGCGAAGGTCGCGCGTGTCGGGGTCGATGGTCTGGTACTCTTCTTCGATGCCGAGCGAGAAGGATGGCCGCATGTGCGCTCCTGAATGTCTGGGAAAACGGAGTACAGCTTGCGGGTATTGTATCGGAGCGGAGTTGGCGGGGTTAGCGGAGTCAGCCGCTTACGCAATCGCATCCTTAGGAAGGATGGTCGAAATCAACCTCATTGATATTCTTCCGGAGCTTCGATATGGGCATATATCTCGCTCTCGAAGCTCGTACTTCATTCGCAGCGCAGGGAATTCGTTGGGTCTGTGCGCATGGCTCGGCGTGCCGGAACATAACAGGCGATTAACGCAGCAAGCAGCAATAGACTCAATACTTCCAAGAGCGTAAGCGGGTCGCTCCTGCCGACTCCATATAGCAGATGAGAGTAACTCGGCAGCAGGTATACGAGCGCAGTTGCAGCCAACGTGCCGATACCGAGTCCTGCACCGGCCATTCCAACTCCCTGGCCAATAATCATGCGGAAGACTCGGCCTCGGTCCGCCCCAAGAGCCATGCGAATTCCAATCTCCCGCGTGCGCCGCATTACGGAGTAGGCCACAACTCCATATATGCCTACAGAAGATAACAGCAGCGCGAGCACAGCAAAGATGCCGAGAAGCAGGCCAGGAAGATTTCGGGAGGCCATCGATTCCGACATCAGATCGTCCATAGTGCTCACGGCATAGACAGGTTGATCGGGAGCAGATGCGTAGATTACATTTCGAATGGCCGGCATCAGGTCTTGCGGTGGAAGATTTGTTCGGACGACTACTGTGAGAGTGCGAAAGAAGTCAGTGACCATCGAATCCGGCAACTGGTACACGGGGATGTAAATCTGCCTTGGGTTATAGGTGCCAGGATCGTCCAGACCCCAATGGCGGATGTGACCCACCACGCCGACAATGCGGGCTGCTCCCCAATGCCCAACCGTAAGCGTCTGTCCGACCGCATTTTTGCCAGGGAAGAAACTGTTCGCGAGAACGCTGTCGATGACGACAACTTTGCCTGATCCGATCTGATCGGCGGCAGTGAAGAACCTGCCTTGCAGAAGAGGAATGCCCATCGTCTTCAGATAGCCGGGACCGGTCCAGAAGTAGAGTGCGTGAGGCGCCTCCTGCAGGGAAGCCGGCTGTTGAGTGCCGATCCAGAAAGGGCCGCTGTTATCTGAGCCGGAGAGGGGAACGATATTGGTGAGATCTGTTGCTTCAACTCCCGGCACCTCAGAGATGCGCACAAGCAGTTGTTGATAGGCCGTGCGCATTCGGGCTGGGGTGCTCGTAAATGAAGGGGACAATCCAACCCGAAATGAAATCACGTGCCGTGTATCGAAGCCGGGGTTCACATGCCAGAGGTTACGGATGCTGCGCAGGAGCATTCCTGCCCCGGTCATCAGTACGAGAGTGAGTGCGAACAGTACCACTATCAGCCGGCCAAGCAAGCGATTTCGGCCGGTTGTGATGCCTTTCGAGGCTTGTTGGAGCGCGTCTTGCACGTTGGGGCCAGCGCATTGAAGTGCCGGGGTTAAGCCGAAGACGACCCCTACCACAATCGAAGCAAGGACTGTATACAGGAGCACCGGCAGGTGGAGACCTATGTTTTCTGAGCGCGGCAGAGCATGCGGAAGCGCTGCAAGGAGTACGCGCAGCCCGAAGCTGGCGACCGCAACACCCAATGCTCCGCCCGCGAGCGACAGCACGATGCTTTCCGTCAGCAATTGCCGCACAATACGTCCCCTGCTCGCGCCGAGCGCCGAGCGAATGCCAAATTCACGAACACGCGCGGTAGAGCGCGCCAGCAGCAGGTTGGCAAGGTTGGCACAGGCGATCATCAGCAAAACGCTGACCGCGCCAAACAGGAGCAGGACCGTTTGCTTTACGTCACCTAGAACTTCCTGCATGAGCGAGGTGGCGGCGACGCCTACGCCACGGTTGGCATCGGGATATTGGCGGTCGAGTTCTTGCTGAATGGAATTCATCTCAGCCTCAGCCTGCCCCTTTGTCACACCCAACTTAAGCCGTGCCAGCACTTCGATTGCATCTACAGAACGATCGGCGTAGATAATCGGCATATTCGGGCGCAGAAGCGTGACGATGTCCGCATCGGCGAGAAAATGGAAGCCGGCCGGCAGGACACCGATGACTGTATAACTCTTGCCATCCAGGTCAATTGAGCGTCCTACGACGTGAGTATCTGCTCCAAAACGCTCTTTCCAGAGATGGTTGCTTATCAGAAGGACCGGCTGTCCATTCGGCTGGTCTTCGGCCGCCGTAAAATCCCGCCCAAGGATCGGCTCAACGCCAAGTGTCGCAAGAAAACGAGAAGATGCTCGAATCCCCAGTATGTGCTCCGCCCTTCCGGGAGCTGTTAAATCAAAGTTGTGAAATGACACTGCAGACATGCTGTCAAACGATCGCGACGTACGTTTCCAGTCCTCAAAATTGGGATACGAAACAGCCAGTTGCGGATTTCCTGGCCGGTTCTCCCAAAGGAACATGAGGCGATTGGCATTCGGGAATGGCAGCGGCGCAAGCACCAATCCTTGCACGATACTGAACATCGCAGTGTTAGCTCCGATGCCGAGCGCAAGGGTGATTAGACATACGGACGTAAAGCCAGGGGATCTGCCCAACTGTCGCAACGCATATTTCAGGTCCTGCAATAATCGTTCAAACGACGCCCAGCCCCAGGCCTCGTGAGTCTGTTCCTTTATCAGAGCTGTGTTGCCAAAGGCGCGTCGGGCTGCGTAATGCGCCTCTTCTGGTGAGAGCCCACTCGCGCGCTGTTCTTCCTCTTCCAATTCGAGATCGGAGCAAAGCTCACGCTCCAGGTCCGTATCTCGCTTCCTGAACTGCCACCATCGCATTTCAGATCTCCTCGGCCGCAGGCCACATTACGCGAGCAACCGCGTCGGCCATCTGCTTCCATTGGGATTCTTCGACCACAAGCTGTTTTTTACCTTTTACCGTCAACCGGTAAAACTTCAATTCACGATTGCGATCTGGGGCCATCTCCCATTTGGAAACAACCCACCCTCTCCGCTCCAGGCGATGCAGCGCCGGGTAAAGTGAACCGTGCTGCATCTGCAGAAAGTCGTTGGTGGTTCGCTGGATGTGTTTGCCAATCTGGCGACCGTGCGAAGGACCGTAAAGAAGTGTGCGGAGGATGAGCATATCCAGGGTTCCCTGAAGAAGGTTCCCGCGTTGCTGAGAGTTTTTCTCCATGCAAGATATCCAATCATCGAAACGAAGCGATGGTAGACGTTCGACTATCACTTCGTCAAGAGTACGTTCTCACGCTCGTTTCTCGATTGGCACCTGCACGACAACGCACTCATTGAGTTCCGATTGCCAACTGGTAAATCAACCTAAAGACTTGATCTACAATTGCGCATCTGTTTTCTTTGCAGGTTTTGACGATGGTCAGAGAGATGTGACGATGCGGTAATGGCTTAGTTTGAAAAATCCCGCAGGGGCTAAAGCCCAAAGATTTTATCAGCCGGATTTTCGGCACGACTCAAGTCGTGCCCTGTTACAAAGCTGGACCGATTTGAGTTTTTCCGCAAGCTGTAAAGCCGTGCCCTGTTACAAGACAATTTAAACTGAGCCAGTACCGATGATGCACTTGCAAGAGAGGCATCTTCTCATGGGATACATCGAAGCGGCAGAACAAATACGCCAGGATGCGGCACGGCGAAGTTCACGCAGTAGGTGCGGTCTCAACTGCAAGCGCAGCCGTAGCTTTCTTCGCAGCCGATTTCTTCTCGGTCTTCTTCGCAGCGGACTTCTTCGCAGGCTCGGGCACTGCGCCCAGGAACGCAGACCACTTGAGATCGAGGTGCTGTGGAGCGAGCTTTGCTTTCGCAATTGCCAGATCTGCAACTTCCTTCACGATCCAATCAAAGCTGGCCTGGCCGACGGAGTGCAGATCGGCGTCGGGTGCGGGGTTCATGAAGTCGATGGCGTAGGGAATGCCGTTTTCGACAGCGAACTCAACCGTATTCAAGTCATAGCCAAGCGCGCGGCAGAGCTTCAGCGCATCCTGCTCCACGCGCTTCAAGAGCTTTTTGTCATAAGCCGGCGGATCCTGAATGTAGCGCTCGTGGTGCGCGCGGCGCGGATCGTACGGCATGATGCGGACCTTCTTCTGGCCGACGACATAGCAGCGGAAGTACTCATTGAAATCAACAGCCTTCTGGTACAGCATGCAGAGCTCATGCGACTGATCGAAGGCCGCGAAGAATTCCTCGCGATTGTGAATGTGATACACGTCACGCCAACCGCCGCCATCCACGGGCTTCATAAAGCCATGCTCCCCAACGTACTCAAAGACCGATTCCCAATTGAGCGGGTATTCCATGTTGCGCATGGAGCGATCCGTGGTGCCCTTTGGATGTTTTTTGTGCGGCAGGATAACCGTGCGCGGAACAGCGACTCCGAGTTTTTCCGCAAGTGTGTAATTGAAAAATTTGTCGTCCGCCGACCACCAGAAGGGATTGTTGATGATGACGGTGCCGTTGATGGCGGCGTGCTTGAGGAAGGCGCGATAGAAAGGGATGTCATGCGAGATGCGGTCAACGATGACGGCATACTGCGGCGCTTTGCTCATCTGCACAGCGCCGGTTTCGACGAACTCTGCATGAATGCCTTCGACGTTGCGCGCGTTAATGTGCTCCACGAGCGCGCCGGGAAAGCTGTTTTCCATGCCGAAGAGTACGCCGATCTTTTTCATCCCTGATTGCCTCCTCTATGTAAAACAGGGCAGCATGTGTGATGCCGCCCCGTGTATGCCCAGTGTACGGCAAGCTCGGCGCGTGTTACCGGCCCACTACCGGCTCATTACTGAGTTGTACTCTGCGTAGTAACGGAGATGTCTGAGTCAAACGAGATTTGTGCAATCAGGTCATCGAGATGCGCCTGCGCCGCCTCGCGGTCTTTTTCCAATGATTCGCGCTGCTGGCGCGCCTGCTGAAGCTCGTCCTCGGAGCGAGTAAGCTCGTCAACAAAGCGCTTCGCCGCCTCATTGCCTTTGAGCGCGGTAACGTTGTCTCGCGCGCGAGCCTCATCGTCAGCGAGTGTCTTTTCCTTCTGCTGGAGCAGCGTAATCTTCCGCTCGATCTCACTGAGAGCATTTTGAGCATCCATAAGCGGACGAAGCTTCTGCTCAAGATCAGGCGAGTACTTACTGACATTCAGGAGGTATTCGGAGCGGAAGTTGTTCTGCTGACCGCCGATGGAAATGTTCTCAGCCAGTTTGGCGCTCTCGCCCACGTGTAGCGTGGCGGTCTCATGCGGCTGCACAACGACGCGGAAGCGAAAACCGGTGGCAGTCGTTTCAGCGGGTGCAGGCTCAGACGTGATCTCCGCGTTGGCGTATCGCTGATGCTCAATGACCACTGTACGCGGCTCGTCTGCGCCGTTGGCAATCTTGTAATTGGTGTCGATGAGCAAGGTGGAAGAGGCCACCATGATGCCGTTATGCATGGCAACGTGATGGAGCGTACGTTTATTGGAGGTGTCCACGCGGCGCACTTTAACAGCCTGGTCGACAGCATACGAGAGCAAACGCTTTTCACCCGGATGAATCGGATCGAGAAGGCCTTCGCCAGCGAACTCGCCTCCCTCAAAGATGGAGAAGCTGCCGGAGTCAAGCGTGAGTTTCGATGTGTTGTTGAGCCAAACGGCGCGGAGTGGAGCCCTTTCATTTTGCGACCAGAGAGTGACGTGCTCCGCTGGAATCTGCTCCTGCAGGATGGGCACCATGGCGGACTCGTTCTTGTGTATGGTGACGGGCTGCGTGAGCGCGTAAGAGAAGAAGTCGTCGAAGGCGTTGGTTGAGATGCTGCCGGAGTCGAAGGCGTCAGAGGCGCGGTTGACTCCGCCGCCGATATGCTCTATTCCGCCGCCGTAGCTGCCGCCAGAGCCTGATCCGGAACCGACGCCGACACCGTAGCCTTCCATTCCCGCAATGCCAACATTCACAGAGGCGGTCGGTGAAGTTGAGCGAGCCAGCACTTGCGACAGCTTGCCTGCCACCGGCGCATTCACCACCTCCGCGGCCTCATGCGTCTGCGGGGCTGTCTGCGCGTTGACGGCAATGGGAATCTCCGGGCGGCGGGTGTAGAGCGGTTGCGAGAGCGGCTGAATGAAGCTCTGCGGCGCACCTGCGACGAGCGAGAGCTGAACATTCTCCCAATCAGCGCCCACGGTGTTATCGACGACGGCCCAGCCCTGAATGGTGGCATTGCTTTCCGCATGCGGAAAGACGATGCGGTAGGTGGATTTCCAGACCGGAACCTCACTGATGTAGCTGACGCGGAGTTGGCGCGGCCCTTGACCAAGCGCGCTTAGAGTAAGATGGCGCACCTGCCGGTTCTGCCCGGAGGCAATGGTCTCAAGATAGCTTGCGAACTGCTTTTGCAGCGCGGGGTCGGTCATACGAACCGATACGGCATCTGTCAGCTCCGCTGTGCGCAACGCTCCGGCATCAGTGGCAACGATTAGAAAGTAATTGTCGTTCGTGGAAGCGCCATTCTTATCCGTCACGGTGCGGAATTCAATGTTGACGATGCGGCCGCTGATCGCTGCGCCCGAACCTGTGACTTCGACGTGCTGGCCGCGAAGAGCCTGGTAAATGGCAAGCGTGGGCGGAAACTCAATGAGGCCAAGAGCCAGCGTGCGCAACTGCTGATCGATAGGCGTGGTGGAGTTGTAATTCACGCCGGCAATGCGGCCTCCGCCCTCATCGAGCACGGTAAGCGATTGCAGCACATCATTGAGCTGCGATGAAGTGAAGTCAATGCCAACGCGCTGATTGCCGGTGACGGAGCCGGCATGCTCAAAGTAGCCGACGCCGTTTTTATAGAGCACGACGCGGCGAACGGGCAGGTCTTTGATAACGCTGGAGCCGATGGGTGAGGCGGGATCGGATGCGGCTGGGGAGGATGCAGGCTTTGGAGCAGGTTTCGGAGCAGGTTCAGCGTAAAGGTTAGTGAGAAGCGAAGCAAGGCACACGAAGGCAAAACCACGATTCACGAGGTCCTCCAATACGACAGCTAATGCTGCTGAGTTGGACACCGTCGAGTGGAAAATGGTTCCAGAGCGTGAGAGGAAAATCTTTTTTGCTGAGTGAGAGCTCGGCTTATGCGAGTTGCGCGGCGATGCGCTCAAGTTGTGCCAGATGGTTGAGGTCGTGGCCAGCCATCGTCTCCACAATCGTCAGGAAAGTCATCGTGCCGCGCTCGGGGTGCGAGACAGGGCGCGAAGCAGCGGCGGGCAGAGCATTTGCGATGAGGTGAAGATTCCAGTTCCTGATAGAGCTGAATACGCGGTGCGCCTCGCCGGCTGAGATGCCGGAATAATTCGCAGACCACTTGTCCTGATCGAACGGCTGAACAGTGGGATGATCTTCCGCCAGCGTCTGCCGCAGGCGAAACCCAAAGACGAGCTCGCAATCCGCAAGGTGGGCGACAATTTCAGCGGGAGACCACTTGCCCGGCGCAGGCTGCACCGTGGACTTGTCTGCTCCGATCTGAGCGAGCTGGATTGCGATTTTATTGGGGGTGAGCTGAAGAATCTGCTCTACCGGCCGTCCATCGAGAAACTGCTCATAAGGGTTTTGCGCGCTCATTGCTTGCCTCCGAGTGTCTTACAAATACTCGCGGATCATCTGTGCCCATGTTGGCCAGTCGTGCGAGTTCCACGTGTCCCACACAAAAAGTTTGTGAGGAATGCCCTTGTCATTAAAGATGCGGTCCATGTTCTGGTTCTGGCTCAGGCATTGGTCATCCCAGCCCGTGCCGAAGACCCATGTGTTGCGCCGATAGCGATCAAGGAACCAGGGATCGCCGAGGCTGGGCAGGAACTGCGTGGGCTGATTGTAGTAGACGTCCTGATCGTGATGGCCGTTGAGAAAGTTCGCCAGATCAAATGCTCCGGACATGGAGAGCATGCCGGTGAAAACGTCGGGATGGCGCAACGCGATGTTGAGCGCATGGTAGCCGCCAAAGCTGCAGCCGAGCGAGACCAGATGCGGATTGCGATTCTTCTGACGGATGAGCGGAACCACTTCGTGAATGAGGTAATCGTCAAACTGCACGTGCCGCGCAATGCGCCAGCGGGGTGAGACGCGCTTGTCGTACCAGCTTTCGTGGTCGATGGAATCCACGCAGTAGACCTGCAGATGGCCGCCGTTGATGCGGTCTGCAAGCGCGCCGATCATTCCGCGGTCTTCAAACTCAAAGAAGCGGCCGCCGGATGTGGGGAAGACGACGACAGGCAGGCCCGTGTGCCCAAAGACGAGCAGTTCCATGGAGCGGCCGAGCCGAGGCGAGTGCCATTGATGATATTCGCGATTCATCTTTTTTCAAATGGCCCCTGATGAAGGTTGGAGAAGCGTCCGATTCTTGCTACTGTAACAGTACTACGCGTACGGCGGATTGCGCCTTCGGCGCCGGCGGTTGCGCACAGGAGGATGGCCTTGCGGGCTTCACCAGCCTCCGTGGCTGTAGATTTGAAGTCAGGATTTGGTAGCAGCGAGATTTGGAACTGAGTTTGGAAATGCAAGCTGGAGCGCGAGCTGAAGGTCTGCTGGCACGCGATTTACTCACGCCTCACCCACGACTGAAGCTGCACCGCGGCTTCAAGAGCCGCTACCTGCTGAGCGATCGCGATCTTGTGGTGTATCTGCCGCCGGGCTACAGCCGCGAGCCTGAGCGAAGCTATCCAGTGTTGTATATGCATGATGGGCAGAATTTATTTGACCCCAGGACATCGTTTATTGAAGGGCGCACCTGGCAGGTGCGCGAGCAGGCCGATGCGGCCATTGAAGCAGACGAAGTGGAACCGCTGGTGATTGTGGGTATTTACAACACCGGCGAGCGCCGGCTGGCCGAATACACGCAGGAGCGCGAAGCGCAGCGCGGCGGCGGCGAGGCCGACAAGTACGGCAAGCTGCTCACGCGCGAACTGCTGCCGTGGATTGCATCGCAGTATCGTGTGCGGACAGACCGGGAATCGACGGGCATGGGCGGCTCATCGCTGGGCGGGTTGGTGACGCTGTACCTGGGGCTCAAGTATGCCTCGGTCTTCGGCAGGCTGGCCGTGATGTCACCGAGCGTGTGGTGGGCGCACAAAGGCATTCTGGGCTATGTAAACGAGTATGCGCCGCAGATATGGGAGAAGCCGCGTGTATGGCTGGATGTGGGCGACCACGAAGGCCGCAAGACGCTGCGCGATGCCGAACAGCTGATGCGGCGGCTCAAGGCCAACGGATGGATTCCTGAAGAGTCGCTGCATTTTGAGCGCGTAGAGGGCGGCACGCACGATGAAGCGAGCTGGGCCACGCGTGTGCGGCCCATGCTGCAGTTTTTGTTTCCAGCGCAATAGCGCCGGAAACAGATGTCAGGGGTCAGAGATCAGGGATCAGAAAAAATCCTTCGTTAGCTCAGCACATACGGCGAGCGCTGCGGACGCGACAACATGCCATTGGCCTGCTGATCATCCTTGAAGCGCTCCTTGACCGGGTCCCAGTAGAGCTTGCGATTGAGCACCATCGCCATGTCATGCAGCAGGCATGTGGAGCAGGCGCGATGGCCCATTTCCGCGGGTGAGATGGGCTCCTTCCGGCTGATCACGCATTCCAGCCAGTTGCCGTGCTGTTCCTTGCTTTCGTAGAGATGAATCTCATCCGGGCCTATGACGGACTTGATGATCGCGGGGTCGCTCGAAGTCAGCGCCGTGTTGTCTCTCAGCTTTTCCGCGGGATCAGAGCTCGTCACCTTCTCAATACCGCGCGAGACAAAGATCCATCCCTTGCTGCCGTAGAACTTGATGCCGTTTTCAAAGCCGCCACTGATGGTCATGTGGACACCTTTGGACGACACGTCATTCGGCGCATAGAGGGCCTGGGTTTTGAAGGTCCCATGCACATCCCACAAACCTTCCTTCGGGAACTGCGCTTCGCCCCAGATCTCGACGGGGCCTGTGAACTCCGTGTTCATGCCCCAGTGCGCGCTGTCTACATGGTGCGCGCCCCAGCCAGTGATCATGCCTGCCCCAAACTGGCGGCAGCGCAGCCAGCCGGGGCGACTGTAGCCCTGCGGCGGATGCACGCGGTCGACGGTGTAGAAAACATCCGGCGTTTCACCGAGCCACATCTCGTAGTTAAAGCCTGCGGGGACGGGCATCTGAGTTTTTTCGCCGCCTGCGGGATCGCCGGGCAGGCCGATTTCCACGCGCTCCAGATCGCCGATGCGCCCGTTGCGCACAAGCTCTGCCGCGTAGCGAAACTGAACCGTGGACCGCTGCTGACTGCCGATCTGCAGAATGCGCCCTGTGGACTGCACCGCATTCGACATTGCACGGCCTTCGGAGATGGTGAGCGAGGCGGGCTTCTGCAGATAGACATCTTTGCCGGCGCGCACGGCGTCAATGGCGATCAGCGCATGCCAGTGGTCGGGCGTGCTGATGACCACGGCATCGATGTCCTTATTGGCGAGCAGCTCGTGATAATTCGCATAGCCGACGGTGCCGTCGTATGCGTTGCCGGTCTTTTTGGTGTAGAAGTCGTTGACGAACTGCTTCCCTTCCACCACGCGATGCGCGTCGAGATCGCAGACGGCGATGATGCGCGCATTGTCGTACTGCAGAATCCCCGGCATGTCATGTTCCCGCGAGATGCGGCCTACGCCAATGGCGCCGACATTGACGCGCTTGGACGGCGCATACTGGCCAAAGACGCTGGCCGGAACGATAGACGGAAAGCCGAGGACGGCCGCAGCGCCAGCGGCCCGCTGAATAAATTTGCGACGCGAACTAATTGAGGATTTCGGCAGCATGTTTTTCATATTCAGCTCCTGCATTAATCCTGGATCGTTACGAATTTTGCGCTTTTTTGGGCCTTGATGACAAGTTCGGCGGCCAGAAGGCATTGAGCCTGGTCCTGCGCGGTGTGGGTGCGGTTCACAATGTCCGATACAAACTGGGGACCGAAAGGCAGCGGCATATTGTGGCAGTCAATATAGCGGGCCTGCTTATTGTCCACGATGAAGAGATTGTCGCCCTGTTTGCTGACGGCCACGTTGGTGTACTTGCGGACCTCGATATATCCATCTGTCCCGAGGATGAAGAGGCGACCATCGCCCCAGGTGCCCAGGCCGTCCGGTGTAAACCAGTCCAGTCGCACGTAGCCAAAGCCCTTGTTGCCACGCAGCATCATATCGCCAAAGTCCTGAAACTTCGGGCGCTTGGGATGACGAACGTTGGCAATCTGTGAGGCCACAACTTCAGCCTCTGTGCAGCCGGTGTAGAAGAGAAACTGATCTACCTGGTGCGAGCCGATGTCGCAGAGAATGCCGCCGTATTGCTCGGGAACCCAGAACCATTCGGGGCGTCCGCCTGAGCCTCCGCCTGCATCGCCGTGGCCCTGCACAATCTGATGCGGCGCAATGTTGATGGTCTGAATGACTTTGCCGATTGCGCCCTGCTCGACGAGCTCACCCGCGTAGACTGCGGCCTTTACTTCGAGGCGCTCGGAGTACATGATGCCGTAGATGCGCTTGGTTTCAGCAATTGTCTTGCGAACCTCCGCAAGCTGCTCAAGCGTGGTGATGCCGGGCTTATCGGCCAAATAATCTTTACCGTGCTTCATCACCTGGACGCCGATGCCTGCGCGCTCATTGGCGATCTGCGAGCTCATCACCAACTGAATATCAGAGCTCTCGATGATCTCCTTCTGCGTCTGAGCGATCTTCACATCGGGGAAGCGCTTCTTGAATGCGGCGAGCTTATCCTCTTCTCCGGCCCATCCCATTACCAGCTCGCCACCGCCATGCTGAATGGCGCCGATCATGCCGTAGATATGATCGTGGCTCATGCCGCAGACGGCGAATTTGATCTTGTTCTTTGGCGCGGCCTCTTGCTCCTGCGGTGCAAGCTTTTCCTCAACAATGGGCATGCTGCCTGCAGCAAAAGAAGGCGCACCCGTCACGCTCATAAAACCGGCAAATGATCCAAGCAAGCTTGCGTTCTTCAAAAAATCGCGGCGCGGAGTAGAACTCATCGTCTGAATCTCCTTATTTGACGGTCATCAGTATTGCACGAAAGATGCAGTGTACGGCAACGTCCCTTCACAATGGGTGTGCGAGAATGGCTTCGAGATTTGAGTATGAGTTTGACCGCGCTTCAACCTGATCAGAAGGCCACAACTCCCGGCGCAACGCTTGTGCTGAAGGGGCTGAAGAAGGCCTTTGCCGACGTGCAGGCCGTGGACGGCGTGGACCTTGAAGTTCAGTCGGGCGAGTGCTTTGGACTGCTCGGCCCGAATGGCGCGGGCAAGACAACGACGATTGAGATTTGCGAAGGGCTAACCGAGCTGGATGCCGGCGAGGTGCGGCTGCTGGGGCTGGATTGGAAGCGCAATGCAAATGAGCTGCGGCAGCGCATTGGGATTCAGCTTCAGGAGACGCAGTTCCCGGAAAAGCTGACGGTGGAAGAAACGCTGCGGCTCTTCCGCAGCTTCTTTCGGCGCGGGATTTCCGCCGATGAAGCGGTCCGCATTGCACAGCTTGAAGAGAAGCGCAAGGCGCGCGTGGGCACGCTCTCCGGCGGGCAGAAGCAGCGGTTGGCAATGGCAACTGCGCTGGTGGGCGATCCTGAGCTGCTGTTTCTCGATGAGCCGACAACAGGGCTCGATCCGCAGGCGCGGCGGCATCTTTGGGATCTGGTCGACGACCTGAAGCATGCAGGCCGCACTATCATTCTCACCACGCATTACATGGATGAGGCCGAGCGGCTCTGCGACCGCGTGGCGATTATGGATCACGGCAAGATCATTGCGCTGGGCACGGTGCGCGAATTGATTGCTTCCATCGGCGGCGAGCATATAGTGGAGTTTGCCGTGAAGGGCGGCTCAGATGTAAGTGCGGCAGAGCTTGCGACTCAACTGAAGTCCATTGAAGGCGTCCACTCGCACCGCATCGATGCTGGCCTGCATCAGCTGAGCGTCACGAGCCTGCACACCACCGTGCCGCGTGTCTTTGAAGTAATGGAAGCCAAGGGACTGACGCTGACAGAGTTCCGCACGCACTCCGCCACGCTGGAAGATGTTTTTGTGGCGCTGACCGGGAGGAACCTGCGCGATGAGTAAGCTGCAAGAAAGCTCGCTTTTTCAGCTCACGGCCGCGCGGTTCCGGTTGTTTCTGCGCGAACCTGAAGCGATCTTCTGGATCTTTGTCTTTCCTATCCTGCTTGCATTTGGATTGGGAATTGCTTTTCGCAACCGGCCCGCGGATGTGTTGCCCGTAGCCGCCACCACGCCGCAACTGACGCAGGCGCTTGCAGCCGACAAGGGGCTGAATGCGAAAACGCTCAATGAAACCGACGGCGGGCGCGAGCTTACGATCGGCGCCATTCAACTGCTGGCAATTCAAACGCCGCAGGGCGTGACGTACAAGTACGACGATACGAACCCCGATGCGCGCATTGCGCGCATGCTCGCCGACCGCGACATCCAGGCCGCAGCAGGACGCAAGGATCCGGTCAGCGCGCAGAACTCGCTGGTGCATGAGGCAGGCTCGCGCTACATCGACTTTGTGGTTCCCGGCCTGCTGGGCATGAACCTGATGGGATCAGCCATCTGGGGGCTCGGCTTCTCCATTGTGGAGGCGCGGCAGAAGAAGCTGCTCAAGCGCATGGTGGCCTCGCCCATGCCACGCTGGCAGTACCTCATGGCGTTTTTGCTCTCGCGCCTGATCATGCTCGTCATCGAGGTTGCGGCGTTCCTCGGCTTCTCGCGCTTCGTCTTCGGCGTGCCGTTTCACGGCTCGCTGTGGGAGCTTGGGCTGCTCTGCATCCTCACCTCAATGGCCTTCTCGTCGCTTGGGCTGCTCATCGCCTCGCGCGCGCGAACGATGGAGGCCGCATCGGGGCTGATGAACCTGGCCATGCTGCCCATGTGGATACTTTCGGGAGTCTTCTTTTCGGCCTCGCGCTTCCCTGCCGTGATCCAGCCCTTTGTGCACGCGCTGCCGCTCACGGCTGCTATTGATGCCTTTCGCGGAAACATGCTGCAGGGAATGCATCTCAACCAGCTCATTGCGCCGGTGGCAATTCTGCTGGCATGGCTGGTGATTCCATTCATGGTGGCGCTTAAGATCTTCCGCTGGCGCTAGACGTACCGCGGCGATCAGAGCCATCGCTGCCTCACGCAGGTCCGCTTTGGTATCATTCCTTCGAATTCATTCAGGATCCGTCCGTTTTCTCTCAAAGGAGATTTTGCTGGTGAAAAATCTGTTTCGCTCTTCTCTCTGCGCGCTTGCAGGCGCCGCGCTGCTTGGCTCTTCCATGGCCCAGGCGCAGGCCGGGCACAAACTGCCTGAGATCAAGTATCAGGAGTTCAAGCTGTCCAACGGTCTGCAGGTGCTGACGCATGAAGATCACCGGCTGCCGCTGGTGGCAGTCGACCTCTGGTATCACGTGGGTCCGCTGAACGAGAAGCCGGGGCGAACAGGATTCGCGCACCTCTTTGAGCACATGATGTTTGAAGGCTCTGAGCATGTGGGTGAAAAGGCACACATCAAGTACGTGCAGGGCGCGGGCGCAACGGATGTGAACGGCACCACGGATTTCGACCGCACAAATTACTTTGAGACCATGCCGAGCAACCAGCTTGAGCTGGCGATGTGGCTGGAAAGCGACCGCATGGGCTTCCTCATGGAAGGCCTGAACCGCGAGCTGCTCACCAACCAGCGCGACGTGGTCCGCAATGAGCGCCGCCAGGGTGAAGGGCGCCCATACGACGTGGCGGACGAGGCAGTCTTCCATCTGCTTTTCCCCAAGGGACATCCGTACTATGGCTCGGTCATCGGCAGCCACGCAGACGTTGAATCCGCGCGCATTGCGGACGTGCGCGATTTCCACCAGCAGTTCTACACGCCGAACAACGCAACGATTGCGATTGCGGGTGACTTTGATCCGGCGACGCTGAAGAGCCTGCTGGAAAAGTATTTTGGACCCATTCCAAAGGGCCCGGCAGTCGAGGCGGTGAATGTGCAGACCCCGCCCATCACCTCGCAGAAGCGCGAAACGATCACAGACACGGTAAAGCTGCCTCGTCTCTCCGTGGCATGGCTTACGCCCAAGGCCTTTACGCCGGAGTCCTACAGCATTGACGCGGCCATGCAGGCACTGGGCGGCGGCAAGGCGAGCAGGCTGGATGAGGCGCTGGTGATCAAGGCACAAACAGCACAGAGCGTAAGCTGCAGCAACGGCACCTACGCGCTCACCGGCATTACCACCTGCGACATTACAGCCAAGCCGGGCGTGAAGCTCGAAGATCTGGAAGCAAGCTTCTGGGCTGAGCTGGGTAAGTTGCAGAAAGATGGCCCGACGGCGGAAGAAGTGCAGGCTTCAAAGGCGTTGTCACTGACCGGAAAGATCACCGGTCTGCAGCGGCTGGGCGGCTTTGGCGGCGTGGCGGACATGCTGAACTACTACAACCAGTACACCGGCAATCCGGGCTTCCTTTCAAAGGATATTGCCATGACGGATGCCGTCACCGCAGCCAGCACCAAGGCCGCTACGGCGAAGTATCTGACCAAGGATTCGGCCGTGGTGGTCTACTGCATTCCCGGCGCAAAGAAGCTGGACGATGTGCCGCGCAGCCCGGCGGACACCGATGCAACCGTTAAGATCGTGAATCCCTACACCGACGAATTCGAAAAGGCGCAGGACTGGCGCAAAACCAAGCCCGCTCCCGGCCCGGCTCCGGCCATTCATCTGCCTGTGCCCACGGAGTTCACGCTGGACAACGGCCTGAGGATTCTGCTGGTGGAGGACCACTCGCTGCCGGTTCTGAGCGCTTCACTGGTTTCACGCGCGGGCAGTGAGAACAACCCCGCAGGCAAGGGCGGCCTGGCCACCCTGGTCAGCGAAGTGATGGGCGATGGAACAACCTCCCGCGACCTGGCCAAACTGGCTGGGGACCAGGAGAAGATCGGCACGCGTATCGGAACCGGCAGCGGTCTTGAATCCGGCGCGATTTCGATGAGCCTGCTGACGTACCACTCCGCTGAGGGTATGGATCTCCTGGCAGACGTGGCGCAGCATCCCGCCTTCCGCGCTGACGATGTGGACCGTCGCAAGAAGCAGCGTCTGATTCGCATCGGACAGGAGACGGATAACGTACAGAGCATGGCCATGCGCGTCGGTCCGAAGCTGATCTTTGGGGACAGCCCCTACGGCCAGGCGGGCAACGGCACCGCTGAAAGCGTGGAGTCGATCACGGGCAGCGATCTCTCAGACTTTTACGCAAGCCACTATGGACCAAAGAACTCGGCGCTGATCCTCTCCGGCGACATTACGCGCGCGGATGCGGAAAAGCTGGCGAAGACTTACTTCGGCAAATGGAATGCGACAACCGCGCCCCCAGTAGAGATCCCGGCTCCGCCTGCGCCGCAGCCTACCCGCATCGTGATTATCGACAAGCCCGGCGCGCCGCAGACAGCACTCTATGCATTCGGTCTCGGCGTACCGGTAAGCTCACCGGATGCGGACACACTTGACCTCATGAACTACACCCTCGGAGCAGCCTTCGGCAGCCGCATCAACATGAACCTGCGCGAGGTTCACGGCTACACCTATGGCGCCCGCTCCGGCTTTAACGAATATCGCGCAGGAGGCTCCTTCTCCTCCGGCGCGTTGGTGCGAACCAACGTGACGGCAGAAGCGGCCAAGGAGATGATGGGCGAGATCAGGAATTTCCCCGAGAAGCCCTCAACCGAGGAAGAACTGGCCGCCGCCAAGGAGGCTCAGATACGCTCGCTGCCAGGCCGCTTTGAGACCACCTTCGCGATGACCAGCGCGTTGAGCAACATCTTCGTCAACAACCGGCCGCTGGACTATTACTCCAACCTGCCCCGCAAGTACGAAGAGGTGACGCAGGCCGATATTGCCCGCGTGGCACAGAAATATCTGCATGCGGACCAGCTCGTCATTGTCACGGCAGGCGATAAGTCGAAGATCGGGCAGAGCCTGAAGGATGCCGGCCTCGGTCCTGTGGAAACACGGGACATCAGCGGCAAGCTCGTTCAGTAGCCGATTGTTCCCCAAGCCATGTCCGCTGGAACAACAGCAGGGCTGATGGCGTAAGGTTCAGAAACATGAGGGCATGACGCAAACTACGCGTCGTGCCCTCTTTTTATGTGTATGAAGTGTGTGTAATTTCCACATACTCCGGGGATTGGGATGACGAGCAGGGAGATCATCAAGAGCCTTAAGGCGGATGGATGGTACGAAATGGCTCATGAGGGTAGCCACAAACAATTCAAACATCCCGTAAAACCTGGCCGCGTAACCGTTCTGCATCCAAAGAAGGAGCTCCCGATAGGAACACTTGTTTCGATCGAAAAGCAGTCCGGACTTAAATTCCACCAGACTTAAATTCCACTAGGAGGGCGAGATGGAATACATTGCATATCTGCATAAAGATGCTGATTCGGATTATGGGGTCAGCTTTCCGGACTTCCCCGGATGTGTGACTGCCGGCTCCAGCCTTGAAGAAGCCCGCAAAATGGCCGCGGAAGCACTGGCCTTTCATATCCGCGGAATGCGCGCAGATCACGAGGCAATCCCAGCGCCTTCTACTCTGGATGACCTCCGCGACGATCCGGCCCGGGAGGGAGGTATCGCGTTTCTTGTAACCCCGGAGGCGGAGGACCGCACTGTTCGGGTCAACATCACCATTCCGGAGAACCAGTTAGCGGAGATCGACCGGAGAGCAAAGGCTGCGCATCTATCCCGCTCCGCATACATGGTAAAGCATGCACTTCTTCCGCAAACACCGTCTTCTCACTCCAGAAATGCGACTGGCTCAATGGTCATTAAGCCAGTCCCGAAAGATGCCTCGCGTCCGGGGCGCAGGCGGTTCCGCCAGATCGCGTAACAAATCAGAAAGCCGGGACAAGGAAACGCCACCCCACTTGCCTCGGAAGCCGTATTTCGGCGATACTTAGGTGTTGTGTCTTGCGCTCGAGTGGCCTTATGTCTGGCCTAAGGTGGCCGGCAGGCTTTTGCGCCTCCGCTCCCGGTTAGCGGACAAGTCCCAAACAGATTTCTGAAAGGAAGTATCACCGTGGTCATGATTCGTCTGGCGCGTTTTGGCGCCACCAAGCAGCCCTATTACCGTGTCGTAGTCATTGAGAAGGACCGCGCCCGCAACGGGCGTTCAATCGAGGTTGTGGGCACCTACAATCCCCGCACCAATCCCGCCTCCGTGGACCTGAAGCACGAGCGCATCGCCTATTGGAAGAGCAAGGGCGCACAGTTCTCTGACACCGTGGCCAAGCTGGTGCAAAAGTTCCCCGCCAAGGCTGAAGAGACCGTAGCTGCTTAAAGATTGACTTCCGCTCTGCACATAAAGTTGTAATATGGCTGACGGCGACGGTCCGGTGCTGATACTATTCGCGCAAAGGCCGCACAATAAGTTGTGTAAGGCTGGAGCCGTTTTTCCAGGTTTCTGGTGCTTTTGAGCGTCGTGCAGGGTTGCTTTTTCTCAAGGGAAAAATCTCCTGCCCGTTGGCACATGCATGACAGAAACTGGAAAAACCGCAGAGACGGTCAGGGGCACGAACATGACCCAACATGAGATGGTTGCAGTCGAGGAGCTGGTCCGCGAAATTGCGCGGGCCCTTGTGGATGAGCCAGAGGCGGTTGAGGTTCAGACTGTAGCGCGGGACGAAAGCACGATCTTGAAGCTGAGGGTAGCTCCGGGAGACGTGGGCAAGGTGATCGGCAAGCAGGGACGCACAGCGCGTTCAGTACGCACCATCCTGAGCGCCGTGAGCATGAAACTGCACCATCGCTATACGCTGGACATTCTTGAAGAAGACGAAGAAGCCTGATTCTTTTGTGTCTAGCCCTTTCACAACCGTCATTACAACGGTTACGGGCTTTTCAGGCTTTAATCGGAGGCTTGCGTGAGCGCCTGGGTGTGGTTGGCGCGGATTCGCCGTCCGCAAGGACGCAAGGGCGAAGTATTCGCCGAAGTTCTTACTGATTTCCCCGAAAAATTTGCGGAACGAAAGCAGCTCTGGCTGCTGCGACTCACCTCCGGTGCGGGTGACTCTTCGGACCCGCGTTGCGTGGAGCTCGAGCACCACTGGCCCCACAAGTCCGGCGGCCAGAGCGGCATTGTGCTGCATTTTGCCGGAGTCGGGTCTATCTCCGACGCCGAAAAGCTGAATGGCCTCATCGTGGCCCTCCCCGTTGAGGAACGCGCGGCGCTGGGCGAGGACGAAGTACACATCGCCGACCTGATCGGCTGCGAGCTGGTCGATGTAGCAGGCGCGGAGCCGGTCGTTGTGGGCCGGATTGAGAATGTGGATCGAAGCGCGGGTCCGAATGCGGCAGACGCGGTTCCGCTCCTGATTGTTCGCGGGGAAAAGGGCGAGGTTCTCATTCCTTTTGCGAAGAGCTTTCTGCGCAGGCTGGACTTGGCTGGCAAGCGCGTGGAGATGGCGCTGCCGGAAGGGCTGCTGGAGCTGAACGGCTGAGACTCAGCGGTACGTGAGCGGCTCCCATGCGCCGCCCTGGTGTTTCAGCGCTAACTGAATCGGACGCGGCGGCCCTTTAGGCGGAAGAGTGACTTCGATCCACAACTGGTCGCCTTGTTTCACCGGCAACGGACTTGTTGCGTGCTCTGCAATATAAAAGTAAACCGGCTGCTGCAGCGTCATCGCGTCACATGAGTCACCAACACGCCAGCTCACATACTCGGCGGCTAAGGAAAAATGGCGCGTCGGAGCGCGGCTTGCAATCAGCTTGTTGTCCTTGATCGAAAGCGCCGCCTCAAACTGGGCTATCTGCCTGTTTGGAACCCCTACCGGCGTTACGAATGTAGTCGGTTGCTCCAATGTATGCTCGCCCAATGTCTTAGCAGCCCCGCAGCCATCGACCGTAAGCCGCAAGCCCAGGTAACGGCCTCGCATGATGAGCTCCGGATCGTAGACGGCTGAGCGCGTCCAGACGCGAGGGCAGGTTGCGCGCTGATAAAGATACCTCGCGGCAATCAGGGAAACAATGACGAGCTGAATAACCAGCACAACCACGGAGACAGCGGAGAGGCGGACAGAGCCAATTCTCATGACGCCTCCTTGAGTGCAGGCGCCGACATGGAGGCCATCAGACGCCGCCTCATGCGTTCAAGCGCCCATCCACCCGCCAGAAAGAGCACGCCGAGGCCGATGAGTCCGAGCGAGCGGCCGACCTTGTCAAAGATGTTGCTGAAGTAAAACCAGAAGACCGAGACGGCAAAGGCCACAATACCAAGATTTACCAGCGCACGGCTGGCCTGTTGCACTCCCCACCAGATGACGAAGATGCAAAAGCCGCTGGCGAGCGCATGAGCCCAGAGATTCGGGCCGTAGACGGTGTATGGCATTTGCTGGCCCCTGGGACCCAGAAAATGCTCAACCCAGTGACGTTGGGTCCAGGGCAGCAGGATGGCAAAAATGATCGCGACGGCAACGGGAATGAGACTTCTAGCGGCATTCAGTAAGGCAAGCGCCAGTGGAAGAGCGGCGATGACCATCCAGCCGATACACCGCGGCCAGAATGGAATCGCTGTCTGATCGGATGACCAGGAACGCCAACCTTCCATCATCAGGACGGTGCCAACGACGGACGCGATAGCACCCGCAGCGAATAGAATTCCCCGCACCACCCGGTTTCTCGATCCCAGAAAGGCGGTGAGATAAAGCAGCGCCCAGACAAACAGAAAACGGCCGAGATAGGCCGACTCGCCAACCTGACCTGTCATGGCGTCGTCGAGTTCGGAAAAAATCCACGCCGGAACAAGCAGCAAGGCGAGTATTTGCTGTGCCTGGTCGCGCAGCAGAGCCCAGCCCGCAAGCGCGGCAAGCGCCCAGAGCAGGATTGCGCCCGGCCAATGCTCTTGAATGTTGAAGATCTGCCCGACAAGCGCAATCGCAGCTCCGGTAGAGACGGTGCCGACAGCATGCAGTGCCGTAGACAGGCCGCGGAAGCTCTCTCGGCTGAGCGCACCCCCGACGTGAAAGACGGAGACCATCGCCAGTACGAGCGCAAATCGAGAGCCGGGACCGAGTTCGTCCCAGTGGGCAGAGACAAAGAGAATGACGCCTGTGGCAAGCAGAATGGCGCCGAGAATCAGCGCGACGATGCCCTGCCAGCGCAGCCCGGCGGGCTTCCTGTTTCCGGTTTCATAGGAACGAATGCGCGCGGCTGCTTCGGAGTCCAGAACTCCGGCAGACTGCCAGCGAGCGAGAAGGCTCTCAATTTCAGGCATGGTTCCTGCCGAGCATTAAAACACACTTCCCGGATACAGCGGGTAAATGCGTCCATCTATCATTAAAGAAGCGATGCAGTTTGAGATCATCACCATCTTTCCCGGCATCTTTGCCGGATTTTTCGAGCACGGGATTGTACGGCGGGCACAGACCGCTGGGCTCGTGACGGTAAACGTACACGATCTGCGCGGCTTTACGCACGACCGGCACCGCACGGTGGACGACCGGCCCTTTGGCGGCGGCGAGGGGATGGTTCTGAAGCCCGAGCCTCTGGCCGAGGCGCTGGCCTCACTTGGGATCGCGCCGAAATCAAGCCGTCCGCAGGACGATGGAACTTGTGTGGTGCTTCTTTCCGCTCAGGGACGGCCATTCACGCAGGCCGTGGCGCGGGAGCTGGTTGGGCTCAAGCGAGTGGTCTTTGTCTGCGGACGGTATGAGGGCGTGGATGAGCGCATCAACGAGCTGTATTGCGACATGGAGCTTTCAATCGGCGACTATGTACTGAGCGGCGGTGAGCTGGCGGCAGCGGTAGTGCTCGATGCCACAATGCGGCTGATTCCCGGCGTGCTGGGGAATGAGGCTTCAAGCGAGTTTGAAAGCTTTGGAGCGCAGGACGCGGTGATTTCCGCCGATGTGGAGGGCGTTCCACGCTCCCAGCACGGAGCTGGCGGGCTGCTCGACTACCCGCACTACACGCGACCGGCGGAGTTTGGCGGGCTGGCAGTTCCTGAAGTGCTGCTGAATGGCGACCACCAGGTGATTCGCAAATGGCGACGGGAACAGCAGCTACGAAAGACACTCCAGAATCGCCCCGATTTGCTATCAGGAGCAACTTTAAGCAAAGAAGATAATGAAATGCTGACTAAAATCATGCAACGGCTGCCTCAAAAGAGCGGAGCCGATAAAGCCCGCGAAAAACTTGAGAAGCTTGGCATTACCGAGCAGGATGTCGCAGACGCAATCAAATGGGCGCGGAGTGAAGAGAAACAACGCAAAAAAGAACAAAACAACTGAAGTTTGCCGTTATTTCGTGCTACAGTCATGCCACGCTTGAAGCCGAAAATGAAGAGTGCTTGTTGTGCCGTTCTGTTGTTTTTCGCGTGCCTAGGGCATTTCTCCTCTTGCAGTAGAGCGACCCCAGCCTGGCCGCAAAGACAAATACGCGGCGAGGGTGGGGCGCACGAACTTTATATCTTCGGGAGAGATGCTCTGATGTTGCGGCCTGGGACGGCAGCGTCTGAGGATTTGCTGGAACAACTTTCGCTTTTTGTTTTCCCAGTCAGGCTGTTTTTCGAGGGGTGAAGAATTATGCCGCTATGTGATTGTTTTTGTGTGATTTACCGATGATTTACGGTGTTTACTAATTGATTATCATGAGCGGTTACTTTGGTGAGATACCCCCCCGAAAAAAAAATTTCTGGGCTGCCTTGAAAGAGCTACGGCCCGAATCCTTTTTG
>NZ_JBEKYX010000057.1:0-26674 GCF_049510455.1 Occallatibacter sp.
GTATATGGCCGTGCGTCGGTATCAGTAAAAGTCCCGGCCTTGATCTGCGTAGGGCCTTCACCGAAAGTGACCCATGGCGTAGTGGAGTAGATAGCATCACCATTGACCTTGAGCCACGCGCCGATAGCCTGCAGACGTTCGCGAGCCTCATCCGGAATGGTGCCGTCCGCTCTGGGACCAATGTTAAGCAGCAGGTTGCCGTTCTTGCTCACAATATCCACGAGCTGATGAACAATCTGTTCCGAGGTCTTGTAGGTATCGTGCTCCACATAACCCCAGCTTGCGTTGGAGATAGAGGTATCAGTCTGCCAATGCGCGGGCTGAATCTTGTCCTGCGCACCACGCTCAAAGTCGCGCGTCCCCGCCTTCCACGGCAGGTCGTCGATCTTGATGTCGATGGCAGCGCCGAACTGATTGGCAACGGCGTAGTTGTAGTAGAAGGCGGCAAAGGTGGTCATCTCGCGGCGATAGCCTGGCTGCCCCGCCCACCAGTCAAAGTAGAAAACCTCGGGGTGGTATTTCTGCACAAGCTCTGACGCGCGCGCGAGCCAGTCGCGGGCGAATTCGGGCGAGACATAAGTAAAGTCCTGTTGCATAAAGTCGGAGTCGCCGCCGTCCAGACGGTGATGAGCCGGACCATAGAGTGAGGCATACTTGGGGTCATTCACATCGGAGCGGATGGCGCGGCCCCCGTCGAGGAACCAGTCATGCTCAGCGCGGTGATAGCTCAAGCCAAAGTGCAGACCCTGTGCGCGAATAGCTTTTGACAGCTCACCGAGGGTATCGCGCTTGGGACCCATCTTGACGACCGTCCAGTCCGAGAGCGCGGAGTCATACATGGCAAAACCGTCGTGATGTTCGGCCACAGGGATAACATACTGCGCGCCGGATTGCTTGAAGAGCTCAGCCCACTGGTTGGCGTCAAATTTTTCGGCCTTGAAGAGCGGGATGAGGTCCTTGTAGCCCTTCGACTCATCGCCGTTGGCAAAGTGGTCGCGGTAGTTTTTGTATGCGCCTTCGCGAGGTTGGTACATATTGCGCGGATACCACTCGTTCTCCGCAGCCGGAACGGAATAAACGCCCCAGTGGATGAAGATGCCGAATTTGGCATCCTTGTACCACTGCGGCTGCTGGTACTTGCCGATCATGGTTTCCCAGTCAGCGCGATACGGGCCTTCATTGGCCACCCGGTCGGTCTCGGCAAGGATCTTGGCGCGGGTCGCGTCGTACTTGGCCACGGACTGCTGCCACTCGCGGTCAATCTCCGCGGCAGACTTTGTATCGCGAGTAGGCGCGAGAGGATCAGACTGGGCAGAGGCTGTTGCGGTGAGAACAAGTGCGACTGCGCAGAACGCTAGAGAGCCAAGACGAAGTGGATTTGCCATAGGGCCGAAGATTAAATGGCGGGCGGGGCAAATGTAAACGATTGCGGAGTTATCTGGTTGTGCTGACGAGCATGATGGGGCTGGGTGAGGCTTTACAGATGGAGGCGTCGAAGTTTTCGATGGAGCCATCGGCGTAAGTGATGGAGTTCAGACTGATGGTCTCAAGAACAACAAAGCCGGGAAGGCGGAAGTCAGCGGAGAATTCGCTATCTCCATCAGGCTGGAAGCGGACGGTGAGGGCGTGGGTTAGACGGGGGCGCTGGTCCGGTGAATTGGTAAGGTTCATCTTGTTAACCGGCCTGACGACGAGGCTGCCGCCAAGATCATCGTGGGTGCCATTCGAGGTGCTTGTTTGGAGCGGAGTGGTTCCTTTGGGTGCTCCATAGCCATGCGCGGTGATGGCGGCGGAGGCGATGCGTTTGCCGTTGGCGCCGCGCAGCGTGAGGGATGGCTCCATTGCCGGCTGCGTAGCCTGGCCGTCCTTATCCGCGAGAAGAATGTGCAGGCCGCCGCCCTGGCGGGCTTCCATGGAGATAGGGCAGCGATTGACTGCATGTTCAAGGTCCGCTGTGAGTTTCTGAGCGGCAGCGGAAAGCTTTTGATCGGTTGGATTGTTGCCAGCGCCTAAACCTTCCATGCCTGCGACTCCGAAGCTCTGGTTCGCGCTCTGGTTGGGCGGCGTGTTCTGTGCGTGAAGACTGGCGGCGCAGAGGAGAATGATGGGCAGGAACGAGGCTGGTTTCATCGCATGCCTCCACGGGAAATTGCGGACAGAAATACGATACGCCGGGCAGGGTAGCGGCGCAACGGGTTCGGGACGGCATACAGGCGTATGTTACCGTTTCAATACGGGTGTGCCTTCGCGGCGCGTCCGGGCATCGAACGCATGTCTCAACAGCCTGAAGTGACGACAATTTCTCCGGAGCCGATGGCTCCTCCGATTATGGGACCGATTGTGGCGGACCCGGCCAGGCAGAAGGTTGCCGCAGGCACTCCTCAAAATCCCAATCAAGGCCATGACCAGCAACGCATTCCGCGCTGGCTGGAGCGCGCGGAGCTGTTTTTGCGCGTCCTGCTGCGGATGTATATCGGCGTCGCTGTGGCGTTTGCGCCGTGGCTGCCTCTGTTTTGGGACCACAATCCACTGTTTGCGCAATTTCCCACGCTGTCGGTTTATGCCGCGCATGGGGCGGTGCGGGGGCTGATTTCAGGGCTGGGGCTGCTGAATCTTTGGATCGCATTTCGCGATGCGATTCGGCACAGGGATGGGTAGATGACTGCAGGGGACGCTGAGCAAGCGAAAAAGAATGGGCCAGCTCCGCTCGAACGGGCGCCGCTGGCGTATGAGAATCCCGCGTTTCTGAACAGCGCAGATGGCCGGCTGATTCGTGTCATGGCGGAGTATTCCGAGCCGTTGGCGCGCTTCCGGCGAGAGCGGATTCAGGACACGGTGGTGTTTTTCGGCTCGGCGCGCTTCCGGGGGCTGGAAGAGGCCGAAGGCGCACTGGAGCTGCTGGAAAACAGCTATGCCGCCAAGACCGCATCGAGCGCGGAGCAGCCGGCAAGTCCGGAGGAGATTGCCTCCGGGAAGGCGACAGATCTGCAGCGCAAACGGGCAGTCGCAGCTGTGGAGATGGCTCGCTACTACGAAGACGCGCGTCGGCTGGCGTTCCTGCTGACCAACTGGGCTAAGACGACTTCCTCGCGCCGGAATCGGTTTGTGGTGACCTCTGGCGGCGGTCCTGGGATTATGGAAGCCGCAAACCGGGGAGCATACGAAGCGGGCGGCAAAACGATCGGGTTGAACATCCGGCTGCCGTTCGAGCAGGCTCCGAATCCGTATATCACACCCGCGCTGAACTTTGAGTTCCACTACTTCTTCATGCGCAAGCTGTGGTTTGCGTACCTGGCCAAGGCGCTCGTGGTCTTTCCGGGGGGCTTTGGAACTCTGGACGAGATGTTCGAGATCCTGACGCTCGCGCAGACCCACAAGCTGGCTAAGAAGATCACGGTGCTCGTGTATGGCTCGGAGTATTGGAAGCGGGTGCTGAATATCGAGGCGCTGGTGAATTCAGGGGCGATTTCACCAGCGGATTTGGAGCTGTTTCAGTTTGTTGACACGCCCGAGCAGGCATTTGAGCTGCTGAAGCAGGGACTTACCGAGGAACACCTGAAGCCGGAAGCGGCAGCCGCAAAGCAACGGGATGCCCGCGCGCCTGAAGGGGAGCTGATGGCGGGAGTGAGCGTCGAAGAGTTTCTCGGGCCGGATATGGCGAAGACGCAGAGTTAGCGCGGAAAAATGGACAAAACAAAAACGCCGGGGCAAGCCCGGCTGTTTTGTTTTGAAGCCTGAAAGCTACGCCTTGGCGGTGGCCAGGGCTTTGAGACGCGCGTTAAGGCGGCTCTTGTAGCGGGAGACGGTGTTCTTGTGGAAGACGCCCTTCTGCACGCTCTTGTCGAGCGCGGAAACGGTGGCGCGGTACTGCTCTGCAGCGGCCTTGACTTCGCCCTTGGCGAGAGCCTCGCGGAGCGCACGCAGGCTGCTGCGGACGCGGCTGCGGTTGGCGCGGTTCACCGCGGTCTTCTTCTCGGTCTGACGGGCGCGCTTGAGCGATGAAACGTGGTTTGCCATTTACCTGAAATCCTTAAAAATCGCCTCGGCCCCGTTACTGATCCCGGGTCCGCAGGTCGAAGAGATGATGCGGGATGAGAGAGCACAGAATGCCGCATCCCTCGCAATTACCTAGTCTACTGGAAAATCGAAAATCCGGCAACAGGAAACCAGTGCCGTAAACCTATGCAGAAAAAGGCGTTTTCCGTGGAACTTTCATGACGCTTGTGCGTTCTAAAGCAATAGCAACGATAACCAGCCTGCCTGCGGGAGCCTGCATGTCCACAATCTTGTCTGACCTCAAGCTGATCTTTCGGCGTTTGCTCAAATCTCCGGGCTTTACCGCAACGGCTGTTCTTATGCTGGCCTTTGGTATTGGCGCCACCACTGCCATCTTTTCGATTGTGGATGGCGTGCTGCTGCGCCCGCTGCCGTTTCCGGGATCGGACCGGCTGGTGACTCTCGGCGATCATGTAAACGGCACCGACTGGGGTCAGCATGACCCGGGGCCGGTCACAGCTCGGGAAGTGGGAACGTACATCCAGAATACGCACTCCTTTGAGAGCCTGGGCGGTTTTGGTTACACGGGCTATGAGCTGGCGGGAACAGGCAATCCGGTGCAGGTGAATGCCGCGCGTTTGACACCCTCAGTGTTTACCACTCTCGGAGTCGCTCCACTGATGGGCCGTGTCTTTACCGCACAGGAGGATGAGCAGAAGGAACAAGTCGCAGTCCTGAGCTACTCCACATGGAAGGACCGCTTCGGTGGAAACTCGAACATCCTGGGCACAAAGATCCTGCTCGATCGCAAGCCGTATCTCATCATCGGCGTCATGCCGCGCAGCTTTGAGTTTCCGTTGAACGCCGGGCGTCTCAATCGCACCGAGCTGTGGGTTCCCATGAGCTTTTCCGCACAGGAACTTGCCCCGGAGGCTGCTGGGAGTTGGAGCATGGGCATGGTCGGCCGCCTCAAGCCCGGCATCACCGTCGCTCAGGCAAGGGATGATGCAGGTCGCGTGGCGGCGCAGATCATGCGCACCTTCCCGCCCGATTTAGCCAACTTCCGCTTTACGCCCATCGTTTATCCGCTGCAGCAGATAACGGTGCTCGATACCAAGCCGCTTCTGCGCATTCTGTTCCTGGCTGTTGTGGTGGTGCTGCTGATTGCCTGCGCGAACCTTGCGGGGCTGTTGCTGGTGCGGGCCATCCGCAATCAGCGGGAGACCGCGGTACGCCTGGCTATCGGTGCGTCTGCTTCTACGATTCTGAGGCAGATGATTCTTGAAAGCCTTGTTCTGAGCGTGATTGGAGGCCTTCTCGGTATCGGCATCGCCGCGTTGGCTTTGGCTATTGGCAAGAATTACCTGCCGGAGACAATGCCATTGATGAGCTCGATCACACTGAACTGGACCGTGGTGGGCTTTGCGCTTTTGCTGGCCGTGCTGACGGGACTTTTCTGCGGATTGGCGCCGGGCTTTGCTGCCCTGCGTACCAATGTGAACGCATCGCTGAAAGAAGGCGGACGCAGCGGCTCCGGCAGCGGAAGCCATGCGCGGCTTCGCTCAGCGCTGGTGGTGGCGGAGATTGCGATTGCGCTGGTGTTGCTGGCGGCTTCAGGCTTGCTGCTGCGCAGCTTCAGCAAGATGAGCGAGGTGGACTTAGGCTTCCGGCCCAATCATGTGACCACTGCAGCGTATTCGCTGCCGCAGAAGCAATATCCCACGCAGGGTTCAATCGATAACTTCAATACCCGTCTGCTCCAGCAGTTGCGGCAGCAGCCAGGCGTAGAAGCGGTGGGGCTGACAAGCACGCTTCCGGTGACAGGCGATGGCATTGAGTCCTTTGTTGCTGACGGCTATGTGGACCCGCGCGGTCCCGACCAGATTGCCGCTTCGCCCTCGCAGGTCATTGGAGATTACTTTAAGGCAATGGGAATTCGCCTCACGCGCGGGCGATATTTTACGGACTCAGACAATGCGGACAACCAGCTTGTGGTTATTGTGAATCATGAATTTGCCCAGCATTATTGGCCAAACCAGGATCCCATCGGCAAGCGGATGCGGGTTGGCACGCTGAAGACACCGACTGCATGGATGACCGTGGTGGGCGAGGTGGCAGACGCCAAGCTGACCAGGCCGGATGCCGATGCCGCTGAGCAGTTCTACCAGCCTGTGGCGCAGCTTGAGAAGGATGCCGGCACAATGGTCCAGCCCACGGACCTGAACGGCAATGGCGGATATGTTGTTTTGCGCTCGGCTCTCCCGGCAGACCAGATGGAAAATGTGCTGCGTGCGGCCGTGCGATCCATCGATCCGCAACTGCCGCTGACGCAGGTGCAGACCATGGACGAGGTGGTGGCGCAGAGTGAGGCTCCGCGACGCTTTAACACCATCATCATTTCCAGTTTTGCGCTGGCTGCGGTTCTGCTGGCGGTGCTGGGAATTTACAGCATTATTGCGTTCTCTGTGGCATCGCGGGTGCAGGAGATGGCGATCCGCATGGCGCTGGGGTCGCAGCGCTCGGACATTGTGCGGCTGGTTCTGTTCTCAGGGCTTAAGCTGGCTGTGATTGGATGCGTGATCGGGCTGGCTGGCGCTGCCGCGGCTTCGCGAATCTTGAGCTCGTTCCTGTTTCAGGTGAGCGCATTCGATCCGCTGGTGATGGGTTTGACATCACTCGCGGTTTTTGTCCTCGCACTTGTGGCTTCCGCGCTACCCGCGCACAGGGCGGCTTCAGTCAATCCAAATGAGGCGCTTCGCGGAGAGTGAGCTGGGGCAGGATCAATCAGCGTTGGTCTGAGGTGCTGTGAGGGTTCGTTATTCTTAGCGAGAGCTACCGGTCGTCTTTTCAAGTCCAATTTACCAAGAGGTTCCGTGCCGTTTACTCCTGCGCATGCTATTGCTGCGCTTCCATTTCGAAGAACGCGGGTAGATCTGACCGCGATGGTGGTGGGATCTCTCTCGCCGGATTTCGAGTATTTTCTCCGGCTTGCTCCGCATGGCGGCTTTGGGCACACCTGGCTGGGGGGCCTGGTGGCCGATCTGCCGCTTTCGTTACTCGTTCTGTGGCTGTACCAGAGTTACCTGAAGGCTGGTTTATATGCGGTTGCGCCGGGGTTGTTTCCCTTCCGGGAGACAGAACGAAAGGCGGCGCCGGTTGCCCGTGGGTTGAGGCAGTGGGCGATTGTTGTGGCATCCATTCTTCTGGGCGCGGCGACACATATCGTGTGGGACTCTTTTACACACAAGGATTCCTGGCCATACGACCACATCGCGTTCCTACGGGCACACGTTCCGCTGGTCTTCTGGCGCGCGGATATGTGCAACGTTCTGCAGGTTGCCAGCTCGGTGGCCGGGATGGTGGTGCTTGTCGTGATGTGGGCAAGATGGGTTGGAGCAGAGCGGCGGCCGGGTGTGCCCCTGGTGAGGCGGCTGGGCATTGTGCTGGCTGTTATCGCGCTTCTGAGTGCGGTTTTGCGCGCGGTGGCCATGACGCATCTGTTCGGAAAACTGGTTCTCACGATCATCGGCGTCGTCACGTTCCTGGCGACGCTCCTGCTGCTTGTGGGTCTGGCTGGCGCGTGGCGGAGATGGATGCAGAAATGAATAGCTGGCGGCAGTGGCTCAGTTTGAAGACATCCCGCAGGGGCTAAAGCCCAAAGACTTTATCAGCCGGATTTTCGGCACGACTCAAGTCGTGCCCTGTTACAAAACAATTCAAACTGAGCCAGTACCAGTTGGCGGCTTGGCTTCGAGCGGTTGCGGCTCAGTTTCCCTTTGCGGCATCTCCTGGGACCACCACGACCTGTTGCTGGCTGGCGGTGGCCACCTTCTGATAAAAGTCGCGGAGCTGGGCGTACTCGCCGGGATCAAGAATGGTGAAGGCGCGCGTCAGGGCGACGCCAATGTTGAGGCCATTGTCAGACTGCGCGGGCTTAAAGACATATACGGCGTGGTTGGGCCAGGGGATATTCGCCGCGGCAGGCGCGGCTTCTACCGTGTAGCCGGTGGGCAGGTGGTAAAGAACTCCGTCCTTGACCTGCGCGGCGTACTCCATATCGACCGGCAACTGACGATCGGTCTCTGAGGTGAAGTTCCGTGTTTCGCCATTGGTGAAGAAGGCGGCAGGGAGCAGAATGCGCTTGCCGGTTACGGTGCCGGGCGTGCCGGTGACAGAGGCTTCGGCGGTCAGGTCTGCGGTGGTGTTATCGAGATTCGAGAAGCTGACAAGATGCGCCCCGGTTCCGGAGGGTACCTGAGTCTGGAGCCAGCGGTCGAAGTCACGGTGCAGAGCGGAGTCGTCTACCCGGAGGGCGGTCTGCCGCCAGTGGAGCGCCTGTTGGCCGGTGAAGGTGAAGTTGAGCTTTCCTGAGACTGAGCCATCGGGCGCGACGATGAGACTGGCGCGGCGAGTAAGAACGTTCGCACTGTAAAGCAGCAGTGGCGTGATGCCGGTGCTGGGCCCGGAGGCGGTTTGCCGGACGCCGCCAGAGCCGGAATGGCGCCAGGAGACAAAGCCAAACGGGCACATTTTCTCGCCTGGGTCGAGAGGCATCTCTTTGCCGCCCGCATTCAGAACAACGACCAGCCCGCTGAGCTGGCCGAAGTTGAGGTAGTTGGGATTGAAGACGGTGTGTTCCCGGTCGGCAACGATCATGGGGTAAGCGGTGAGGCCCGCAGCGCGGAGCATGGCGAGATAAAGCAGGGCGATCTCCTGTGGAGAGCCGGCTTTCTGCTGCCAGATGTCCTCAGCGCGCCTGGTGACGCGAAAGCCCTCAGCTCTGAGCTCGGCATCGCCTTTGGCGCGAGAATAGGCAGTATTGTCGAGCGCCTGGACGGCAGCGTAAAGCTTCTTTGCCTTGTCAAGTTCGCTATCCGCAGGTGCAACAATGCCGGAGATGGCGGATTTGATGGCGGTCGATGGGTCGGCAACGCGGTTGACATCGGCGAGCCAGAATTGGCCCTCCTTGGTCCAGTAGTCGCTGCCGTTGTTGCTGTAAGCAAAATAGAAGCGGACCTGATATCGGCTGACATCCGATGGCGGCATCCATGCCTCGTGCGGAATGGGCGGAATGTTATCGAGGGTGAGATCGAAGCGGTGAGCTGCATTGGGCTGGAGTTGCCTGCCGCCGGGCAGATTCGCCAGCCAGAGCAGAGAGGAGAGCGAGTTGCCGTGATGATCTATGAGATAAGTGTTGCTTAAGCCCGCCGCAGCGTCGAGGTAGCCGGGGCAAGGCGTGAAAGTGTAGTGGGCCTTACGAACCGGGAAAGGTCTTTGAATATCCCACACCGGATTCAGGCAAGTTCGTTCTCCGCGGCGGAACTGATAGTAGTACTCAATGATCGAGCCGGTCTCGACAGCAGGGAGGTTGAAGACAACCTCGTGAATTTCCGTTTCGCCCTGCTTGGCGCGCATGAGGTCGGCAGGCTTGACTGCGAGATCGGTGATCGAGCCATCCGAATGGATGGTGCGGCCGGAGACGGCGGAGACTTCCTCGCCGCCGCGAATGTAGCCGAGGCTGACTGTGGCCAGCTCTTTGGCGGAGTCGCGGAGGATCTTGATTCGAGCGTAATGGCTGGTGAAATGAGTTGCGTCGTCCGTCTTCTCTTCGTAGTTAAGCATGATGGCCGCCGCGTCAGGGTATTGCGGGTCGGCGGTCATCTTGAGCTCGTCATCTGTGGGCTTTTGAAACTGTGCATGAAGGCAGCAAGAGCCGAGGAGAATCAGGGCGACAAGAGAAGACAGAACACGAGTCGAACGCATGAACAAGTCCTTTGAAGGTTGCTCTATCTGGATGGCGAGCAGTGTAGCGCATGGGGAGTGCGGGTGGGCAGTGAAAATTTGAGAGATTTTCGCAATGAATGAAACAGACTGGCCAGGGAACCTTTGGAGTCACTTTTTCATCAAAAAATAGTGAGGGTGCGGATTGACGGATTGTTCCGGCGGCGCTACTCTCAGCGCAGATAACGATTGTTCACTCACGCCAACCCGCGGTTCGGCACTTCAGTCCGGAAGAGCATCGGCTCGGAGCTGAATTGTGCGAGCCGATTCCCGCTCCATCTCACGAAAAAATCAGGATTTGTTCTGTTGTCCACACGCCGGTCCACGCCTTTCAGCATTGGGCTGGTCCTATTCCCCATCTCTGCCGATAGGTCCCGCAAGGGACTTGCGGCGTTGTGCGGCACAAGCCGCGCGCTGACTCACAACCTCGGAGGCCACAGAAACCATTGAAGATTGCACTGGAAATCACGCCGAACCTTGAGCCCCTGTTCGGGACTCGCGATGAAAACCTGAGGCTGATGGAAGACAAGCTGGCTGTGCGGATTGATCTGCGATCCGATGCCGTGCAGGTACAAGGCCCGGAGGAAAGCGTGATGCGAGTCCGGGGCATCTTTGAGGATTTTGAGGCGCTGCGAAAGCAGGGGATTCATCCACACAATGGTGAGCTGAATGGAATGCTGCGCCTGGTCACCGCGGACTCTTCGGTGACGTTGAAATCGCTGGCTGACAGCGGCAAGCAGCGCTCCGCGGGCGTGAAACGGACGGTGCAGCCAAGGTCAATCAATCAGCGCAAGTATGTCGAGGCGATTGAAGCCAACGACATGACCTTTGGCGTAGGTCCGGCGGGCACGGGCAAGACATATCTGGCTGTTGCGATGGCAGTTGCAGCAATGAATGCGAAGAAGGTCAGCCGGATTGTTCTTGTGAGGCCGGCGGTGGAAGCAGGCGAAAAACTGGGCTTTCTGCCAGGGAGCCTCCAGGAGAAAGTGGACCCGTATCTGCGACCGCTCTACGACGCGCTGTACGATCTGCTGGAGCCTGAGCGCGTGGACAAGATGCTCGAAAAGAACGTGATTGAGGTGGCTCCGCTGGCGTTTATGCGCGGACGCACGCTCAATGACGCCTTCATCATCATGGACGAGGCGCAGAACACCACGATCGAGCAGATGAAGATGTTTCTAACGCGCCTTGGAAACAGCTCGAAGGCCGTCATAACTGGTGATATTACGCAGATCGACCTGCCTAACCCGCGCAAAAGCGGCTTGGTAGACGCGATCAATGTCCTTAATGGCGTAGAGGGAATTTCCTTCTGCCACTTTGAGGATGGCGATGTGGTGCGTCATGCTCTGGTGCAGCGGATCGTGCGCGCCTATGACGTGGTCAAGCCGCAACAGCAGGAGCTTCCGCTTGCGATGGGCGAGGCGCTGGATGTGGAGGGCCGGGAGATTCGGCCGTCCCCGATCCGGAAGCCGCAGTAAGCTTCTAGTATGCGTAGAATGAGTGTGAGCCGGATCGTCCGTACTGGACGGTCCGGTCAGCGATGATCCTCTTCGATACAGAACTGTCCTCGGATTCGGTACCCGATCGACAATCGGCAACAGTTTCACGTGCGGAGCGCGTGCCTTCGGCGCGGACGCTGAGCCGCTTTCTGAGCGAGGCTGCGGCTGCGGTTCGCCTGCGCGGACAGGTGACAGTGTTGCTGACCTCGGATTCTGCGATCCGGCGGCTGAACCGGCAGTTTCGCGGAAAAAATCATGCGACGGATGTGCTGTCGTTTCCAGCGCTTGAGATGGTGGAAGGCGTGGCCGGCGATCTGGCGATCAGTGTAGAAACGGCGCGAATGCAGGCGCACGAGCAAGGGCATGCGCTTGGAACCGAGATCAAGGTGCTGATGCTGCATGGGCTGTTGCATCTGGCGGGATACGACCACGAGAAAGATCATGGCGAGATGGCGCGGCGAGAGCGATTGCTGCGCGGAAGGCTGGGTCTGCCGCAGGGCTTGATAGAGAGAACAGAGAACAGAGATCAGGGATCAGGGATCAGAAAAGCGCGTGGGAGCGTGCGACCATGAGCGTGCTGGCGATTGTGCTGGTGGCGATTCTGACGCTGGTGGTGGCGCTGGCGTCGTACATTGTTCGCATCTATGCGGAGTACGGCAAGATTCTGTCGCGCGAAGTGGAGGAGAATCTTGACTCGTGGGAAGAGACGGTTGAGCCGCAGTTAGGGCTGGGTCGGGATCATGCGGCGCTTTGCGCGTCGCTGGCGCAGTTGCTGGCGCTAGGCCTGATTGCGCTGGAGTTCGGCGCGGTTCTCTTTGACCGCGACTCGCACATGGGCAGGCCGACAGCAGCCGAGATTGTGCAGGCTGTGTTGGGCGTGGTCTTGGTGGCGGTCTTCTGCGGGCAAGTGTTTCCGTGGCTGCTGATTGAGCGGACACGCGGCAAATGGGTGAAATGGGCGATCTGGCCGATCCGGCTGCTGCTGTGGAGCATGACGCCGATCAGCGTGCTGGTGCGGTTCTTTTACTCGCTGGTAGCGTTGAGTGAAGAGCCGGTGAACCTGGAAGATGAATCCAGCGGCGACGTGGAAGCGCTGCTCGAAGCAGGCGAGGAAGAGGGAATTTTAGAAGAGACGGATCGGGAGCTGGTGCGTTCCGCAGTAGAGTTTGGCGATACGCTTGTGCGCGAGATCATGACGCCAAGGCCCAAGGTTTTTGCGGTTCCGGCAACGCTTACGCTGGAGCAGTTTCTGGTGCAGCTCAAGGAAGAGAACTTTTCACGTGTGCCGGTCTATGCAGGATCGCTGGACAACATTACAGGCATCGCGTTTGCGCATGATCTGTTGCAGATTGCCGATGAGGAGGCGCGGACGCGGACGGTAGAGTCGATTCAGCGGTCAGCGGCGTTTGTGCCTGAGACCAAGCGTGGCTATGAACTGCTGCGCGAGATGCAGCGGGAAAAGCAGCACATGCGGATTGTGATCGACGAATACGGCGGCGTGGCCGGCCTTGTCACGATCGAGGACCTGCTGGAGCAGATCGTCGGTGACATCCGCGATGAGCATGAAGAAGAGACGCCGGTGGAAGATCCGCAGCGGGAGCGCGACGGCTCATGGGTGGTTCCGGGTGGCTTTGCGGCAGGTGCACTGGGCGATCTGTTTGACGCGCCGGTGGAGATAGACGGACATTATGAGGCCACGACGGTGGGCGGCCTGGTAAGTGAGATTGAGGGACGCATTCCGCTGCCTGGTGAGGTGGTTCTGCTGGAGCCGTCAGGATTGCGGATAGAGGTAATCTCTTCAACAGACCGAAGGGTTGAGCGTGTAAGGGTGTTTCCGCCGGCTGGCGGCGAGGTGGCATTGGATCGAGATGCTGCCCAAGCTTAATCCTGCAAGACATACGATAATTTCCCAATATCCGAGAAGATTGTTATAGATTGATCACTTGCTTTCGCCGCCCCCATCTAATTAACAGGACAGAGCAAGCCTTCAGGGACCGAATATGGCATTTGAGCTGGCGATCGTAGTGCCGACGCTGAATGAAAGCGAGAATATCGCTTGCCTGATCGATCGTCTTGAAGTGGCGCTGGCGGGCATTCATTATGAGGTGATCGTTGTAGACGACGATTCACCGGATCAAACGGCGGTGGTTGTGCGGCGCGTGGCCCGGGGGCGCGAAAATTTGCGCGTGCTGCAGCGAATCGGACGCCGCGGACTTTCTTCGGCCTGTACGGAGGGCATTCTGGCATCAAGCGCGCCTGTTGTTGCAGTGATGGATGCGGATATGCAGCATGACGAGCGGGTTCTGCCAGAGATGCTGCGGCGTCTTCGCGAACAGCAACTCGACCTGGTAGTTGGTTCGCGCAACATTGCAGGCGGAGGGATGTCTGAGCTTGCGAAGAGCCGCGTATGGCTGAGCCATCTCGGAAGGCTGCTGAGCAGAATATGCGCCGCGCACCAGTTAAGTGATCCGATGAGCGGATTTTTCATGATCCGCTTTGAGGCGTTTGAAAAGATTGCGAACAGCTTATCAGGAGTGGGATTCAAGATTCTTCTGGATATCGTGTCTTCGGCCGGGCCGCACTTGCGTATCGGTGAAGTGCCGTATCAGTTCCGCAATCGCGCGCATGGAGAAAGCAAGCTCGGCTGCATGGTGGGCCTTGAGTATCTCTATCTGCTCTTCGACAAGCGATGGGGCAGATGGCAGATGCGCAAGAACAGCGCCGGCTGAGGTCGGCGCGAGCGCCTCCGAGTTACTTTTCCGGGCCGGCTTTTGCTTGAATGCCGTACACTCGGGCAGGAGTATTGAAACCTTTGCGATCTGGATTTGTTGCGATTCTGGGCCGGCCGAATGCCGGAAAAAGTACGTTGCTGAATGCGCTGACGGGCGAAAAAGTAGCCATCGTGACCGCCAAACCGCAGACCACGCGCAATCGTATTGCGGGCGTGGTGGAGGTGGCTGCGCGGAAGAAGGTTCATGCGGCGGCGCAGATTGTTTTCGTGGACACGCCGGGAGTACATAAGCCGGGCTCGCAGTTGGACCGGCGCATGCTGCAGGAGGTTTACGAGGCGCTTGAGACCCGCGACCTGGTTCTGGTCCTGATGGATGCTTCGCGGAAGGTCGGGCTTGTCGAGAAGCAGGATGAGGAATCTCAAGTCCCCAAAGGCGAGGGATCCTGGGCAGCAAAAAATTCCGCCTGGGCGAGCGAGAATGAGTTTTTGTTCTCATTGGTGAAGAAGCTGGATTGCCCGATCTTTCTGGTGCTGACGAAGATTGACCTGGTAGCGAAGGACAAGCTGTTGCCGATGATTGAGGCGCTGACGAAGCAGCACAATTTTGCTGAAGTGATTCCGATCAGCGCGCGGAAGCAGGACAACCTGGATCTGCTGCTGCGGAAGATTGTGAATGTGCTGCCTGAAGGCGAGCGCTACTTTCCGAAGGATCAGTACACGGACCAGCCGCAGCGATTTATGGTGGCTGAGTTGATCCGCGAGCGGATTCTGGTGGAGACTGGCGAAGAGGTTCCGTATGCTGCAGCCGTTGTGATTGAGCAATACGAGGAACCTGAGCCTGTTACGCCGCCGAAGAAAAAAGGCGCGCCTGCGAAGCTGCCGCTGACGCGGATTGCCGCCGCGATTTACTGCGAGCGCGACGGGCAGAAGGCGATTCTCATTGGCAAGGGCGGCGCAAAGCTGAAAGAGATTGGCACGGGAGCGCGCAAGCAGATCGAGTCGCTGTTGGGAACGCGGGTCTATCTGGAGCTGCGCGTGATTGTGGAGCCGAACTGGCGGGAATCGAAGAGTTTTATCCAGTCGCTGGATTGGCGCAATCAGTTGGAGCGGATTGCGGAGAAGCAGGCCGGCGACGACCCGGAATAGAGAGCGATTGCATGAGAGAGGCGCGGCTTTTGTCGCGCCTCTCTCATACGCCGACAGCTATCAAGGACGATGGATGCGTTAAGGAAGCCGCTCCACCAGAACCTCCACATCTCTGTGCCGTGTGGAGTTGGGAATATCGAGCGAGCCGAGTGTGGCGGGCTTGCCGGGTGTGATTGTCGCCTCGCTTGCGAGTGTGATCTGGCGAATGACCGGATCCTGAATGCTGACGGTAGATTTTTCATCGGCAATGGCAGACTCTTCGACCTTGGCTTTGAGAGTTGAGCCTTGAAAAGTTGCACTGATGCTCAGTCCGATATCGACATACGATATGGAAGATTGCGGCGCTGAATCGTTTTGGCCAATCGTTCCGGTCATGATGGGCACGCGAATGCCTTCCTTGAGTTCGACCTTCTGGCCTTCGGCAGCAAGAAGCGTGTAGCGCTGCGATCCTGCGTGCTTGCCGTCTTCGAACTGCGTGGTGGTGAAGGTGAGCTTGTAAAGTGGAACGGGCTTGTCGAGCTCGCCTATAAGCTTGCGTGCCTCTTCGAGCTCTTCGGCTGTTCCCCGACAGATGATGGCGAACTGCGTCGAGTCTGGATAGACCTTGACCCGCGGGCCAAGAGTATTGCGTACGGCCTGCAGGGTATCGTTAAGGTTGTTCATCTGCGTCACGTGCGCCAGACGGAAGACTTCTGTGGATTCCTGGCGATCTTTCGGACTGTCCTGTGCGAATGCCGCGAACGGCAGCGCAAGCACGAGAGCTGTTAAGGCTTTGGCTATCGGTTTTGAGAGCACACGACGCCGCGCACCGCTTGCGGGAAGAGTGTTCATGGTCTACCTCACGGAATGTTGGTGTCGTTACGGAGAGCGTCTGCGGCTGGGTTGAGCGGCGCCGTGGTCTCCAATCCAAAAGACGCGGGAGGCGACGAAGCGCTCAGGAAAAAGCGAGCAGAGCAAAACTTACGCGCCGCAGACGGTGCCGCGGCCGCTGGCTTTTACCTGGTACATGCGCGCATCCGCGGCGGCAATGACCTCGTGTATGGTGGTTCCATCCGCCGGCGCTGTGGAGACGCCGACGCTGGCCTGCACGCGGAGATCGATACCGTTCGACATGCGGAAGCGGGTATCGATGAGCGCCTTATTCAACGCGGTCATGTGCGCTAGTGCAGCCTTCGGGCCTACATCCGGCATGAGAATGGCAAACTCATCGCCGCCATAACGGAAACAGAGATTGCGCGAGCGGCTAAGCTCGCGCAAACGATTGCCGGCGCGCGCGAGTAGTTCGCTGCCGATGAGATGTCCGTGCTCGTCGTTGACGAGCTTGAAGCGGTCGAGATCGAGAAAGGCGAGACTGAGCGGAAGTGCGGAGTGAAGACAGATGTGGAGTTCACGGCCGAGCGCGTCATAGAGATGACGCACGTTGTAGAGGCCTGTGGTGTCGTCTGTGATAGTGAGTTGCTGGATGCGCGCGTGATCGTTGGCGTTTTCGATGGCGATGGCGGCGTGATCGGCGAGGATATGCAGGAAGGCGATGGTGTAGTCATCCATCTGCCCGGCGCGCGGATTGAGAATTTCAATGACTCCGAGGGTGCCGGTGCGTCCCTTGAGCGGTAGCGCGACGACGGAACGCACGCGCCGGGTATTGCCTGGGCACAGGTGCGTGGCGTCTTCAGCCTTCAGCCGCGGGTCGCTTTCGGTTTCCGGAATGATAAGCGTTTCTCCGTGTTGCGCAACCCAGCCGGCTACGCCCTCGCCGACTTTGACGCGGAGGTCGCACAGAGCGGATTCCTCGCCGCCGGCGGCGATAGCGTAATAAAGCTCGCGGCGCGCGTCGTCCAGCATAAGGAGCGTCCACAGTTCGGCCTGAATCTGCCGCTCCATGTGATCGAGGATGGTACGCAGAATTGTCTGGAGGTCGAGGCTCGATGTGAGCGAGCGCGCCAGGCGGTGAAAGACCAGAAGATCGTCGAGCGGGATACGCTGTTCCGTCGCGTTTGCCATTTGTACAACAACCAAATCCTGGGGGATTGGAAAAATTTCCAAGGGAGGTATTGTGAATTGTATCGTATTAGGACACTGCCGCGTGCAAGGAATTTATAAAAACAGCTATCCGCCGATGTGTACCATAGACCGCGAGGGCTTGAGAAACTCCGGCTCGCCGATGTGATGGCGAGCTTCTTTGGCCTGAACAGTGCGCGAGATGTAGTGCTTCAGTTCGGCGTCCGTTGCGCCGGCTCGCATGCGACCGTAGAGATCGTGGTCGATCTGCGAGAAGAGGCAGGTGCGAATCTTGCCGTCCGAGGTGAGCCGGATGCGGCTGCATGCTCCGCAAAAAGCATTTGTGACTGGGGCGATGATGCCGAACTCGGCCTGTTCTGTCGAGGGGCTGTCTGCGAACCCGAAGCGTCGTGCGGTCTCGCTGGCGTCGTGGCGGGGCAGTTCCACGATTGGTAGGATGCGGCGGATGCGGTCAAGGATTTCGTGCATACCGACGACGATCTCCGGCGACCAGAGACGGTCTTCTTCGAGCGGCATGAATTCGATAAAGCGGACGATGACGTTCTCCGAGCGAGCGAAGTGGGCGAAGGCTTCAATCTGGTTGTCGTTGAAGCCGCGGAGCAGGACACAGTTGATCTTGATGGGGCCAAGGCCGGCCTGCTGCGCTGCGCGGATACCGCTCAATACGGCGTTGTAGCTGCCGGGCACGCGGGTGATGCGCTCGAAGACAGGTTCTTCGACGGCGTCCATGCTGACGGTGATGCGCGTGAGGCCGGCGTCTTTGAGCGGTTTGGCCAGGCCATCGAGAAGATGGCCGTTGGTGGTGAGCGCGAGATCCAGCTTGTCACCGCTGAGGGTGCGGAGCGTGGATATCTCGCGGACCAGATCGAGCAGGCCGCGGCGCAGGAGCGGTTCGCCGCCGGTGAGGCGGACTTTCGTGATGCCGAGTGAGATGAAGAGACGGATGAAGCGGAGATATTCGCCAATTTCAAGTTCTGAAAACTGCGCTCCATCGTTCCCGGTGCGGCAGTAGATGCACTTGTAATTGCAGCGGTCGGTAATGGAGACGCGCAGGTCGTGAATGACGCGGCCGTGGCTGTCCGTGAGTATGTCCGCCTGATTGGAAACCGGAATGGAAGCAGGAACGGCCATACTTTTTAACAGGCTATACCAACTTGTTAAAAAGTATGGCCGTCAGCCGATGTTGAAGATGTTAGTCGAGGCGCGGGGTACCTTTGCGCAGAACCATGCCGGTGATGCCGAAAGTGATCACGATCGTGATGGCGACGGCGAAATAGTAGGCCATGGGATGCGCCCAGCCCGGAGAGTAGCTGAGATCCTGGCCGACCCAGAGCAGCAGCACTGTGGCAATGACGGAAAACTGCCCGGCGATGACGAGAAGGGTGTGTCCCAGCTCGCGGCGCTTGTCCAGGGCTTCGACCTGGTCGGGGGTCAGGTTGCGCTCTTCGGGGGGCAGCAGGGAATTGGCCATTTCGTATCTCTCCAGAACAGGTGCTTATAGTTTCGATTCAATCATATAACGGCATGTATGCGCTACTGGCTGCGTTAGGGTTTGAGAGACGGATTCCCGTGACTAGCTCAGGAGTTTGAGTAGGAACGTCTTATCTCACAATGCGGAATGCGGGATTCGGATGCATCCTGACGAAGGCGTTTAGTCCTGGAGGAAGGCCAGCGATTGCAGGCCAGTGATTTCGAATGGCTTGCGGCAGCGAACATTCACGCAGGAAAGCTTGTCATCGCGGCGGACCATGTAGGATTGGGCCTTGGCGAAGCGGGCGCGGTCGCGCTCATCGGCGTGGCGTGGCAGGGAGGGGCGTTTGCGGCGTACGATCCAGGTGACCTTGTACTCGGCGGCCTGGCCGCACTTGGGGCAGGTGAGGTTATGCGTGCGCTGCTCCGTGGACTCCGTGAAAAACTCCCGCTCTTCCATCGTGACTGCTCCGGGGTTGGCTTCTCACCGAAGCCAACCTCATACATACTCGTTCCTGAGGGTTGGTAAGGGCAAGGGATATGGACGAGTGACGAAGGACGAGGGACGAGTGTGGCTAAGAAGAAAAAAGAAGAGTTTTCGGCGGCGAAGGCGGTAAAGGCGAATGCGCGGGAGCGCGTGGGGCAGCCGAAGCCGGCCCGCGTGGTGAATGATGTGCCGCGGACCGGACGCCAGGCGAAGCATAAGCCGAAGATGGAGCAGGTAATTGAGCAGTCAGAATAAAATCGCAGGTTGAACGAGAGGGGAATTGCATGGCAAAGGCGGTAGGAATTGGCGGAGTGTTTCTGAAGGCGCGCGATCCGAAGGCGCTGTCAGCGTGGTATGCGCAGCATCTTGGGATTGTGCCGCAACACGGCATGCTGATCTTTGAGGGTCCGGAAGCGGCGGGCACAACGATCTTCACGCATTTTCCGGCGGATACGAAGAAGTTCGGCGGTGGAGAGCAGCCGGCGATGGTGAATTTCCGCGTGGACGATCTGGACGGACTGCTGGCGAAACTTGAAGCGGCCGCGGTGAAGATTGACCCGGAGCGGGACGATGCTGGTTTCGGCAAGTTTGCGTGGATTTGGGATGGGGAAGGCAATCGCGTTGAGCTTTGGGAAGAAGCAAAGGAGTAGGGATTAGAGACTAGGCCCACCCTTGCGCCAGATACAAAGACGGCGCGAGGGTGGGGCATCCCTTAAACGGGCTGAGATTCGAGCCAGTGGGCCAGGTCGATGTGGCCGCGCTCGCGGGCGAAGTCCGCGGGTGTTTTGTTCTGATCGCTGCGCAGATGGGCGTGCGCGCCGTGGGCGAGAAGAAGCTCGGCGAGATCGCGGCGATTGGCCGTGGCGGCGGAGAAGATGGGCGTGAAGCCGCCGGTCTGAAGTGCGTCTGGAGTTGCGCCTGCGGCTAATAAAAGCTGAATGGATTCGGCGTTGCGGCTGAGGGCCAGCGCGGCGTGCAGGGGTTGGTTGGCCTGAGGGTTTTTTGCAACGGCATCGACCTTTGCGCCGTGCTGCAGCAGCAACTGGACCGCTGCCGGTGTGGCGAAGGCTGCGGCGAGATGGAGCGGGGTCCAGCCGTCAGTGGAGTAACTCTGGGCAGCCTGAGAATCGGCGGCGAGAGTTTCGGCTAGGCGCGCGATGTTGCCTGTGGCGGCTGCTTCAAAGATGTCCAGATCCACGTGCTGGTGGATGAGCTCGGCGAGAATGAAGTCGCGTGCGAGCGCCTGGCCGGTGTAGATCGACCACGTGAGCGCGGAGACGCCGTTGGAGTCACGGAGGCGAGCGAGCGAGGGATCGTTCTGCACGGCGTCTGCGAGCTCTGCCGTGGAACCGGACTGAATCAATTTGAAAAATGTCTGGCTCATGGTGTGCGCGGCCTCTGCATTTGACTTTACGCGCGCGCGGGGGCCCGGCTGTTTTATTGCGGCTTTGTGTTTGCGCTGTAGGGGCCGGGAAGCACGGGTGTCTGCGGCTTAGGTGCATCAGCCTGCGTGGTTGGCGGAGCAGCGGGGGTGGAAGTGAGTTTGGAGTAGATGCGGAACTGCACGGTGAGATCGACGAGCACGGGGACGGGCTGACCCTGCTTGAGTGCCGGCTGGAAGGATGCCTTGCGGATCGATTCGACGGCGTTTTCGTCGAGGCCGAAGCCGATAGGACGGCCGATGGCGATTTCTGTGGGTTTGCCATCTGCGCCGACCACGACGTGATACATGGCGATGCCCACGATGCCGTTGCTCTGCGCGTACTCGTTGGAGGGCGGCTCGAAGGCTTGCAGCAGGTGGGCCTTCTGATCGACCTGGCTTTGGCGAAGGATGGATGGATCGGCGGGGCGGTAGTCGGCCTTGGCTGCGACGGCTTGATAGTAAAGCTGCCAGTAGGCGGGCAGGGAGGCGATCATGCGGTCGTCGATGCCGGGAGACAAGATGCCGTCCAGCGCTTTGTGAAGAGCGGCGTTGGCGTGGGTGGTGGATGTGGTGACGGCTGCGCCGCGTCGGTTGAGTTCGGTTGTGGGCTGGGCTTGCTGGGCGGTCTGCGGTATGGATTCAGGCGCGGGTGATGCAGGCAGGCTTGTTGGGGCTGGAGCCGTTGCAGTGGTGGTATGTGGCGCTTTGGCGTCTTCCTTTGCTTCCTGCTTTTCCTTTTTCTTCTCGAAGGAAGTATCGACTTCTTCGCGATCGACTTCGATTCTCAGAGGCTTTTTCTTTGTGGTAAGACGCACTTTATCGAGTGCGGCGGACTGATCCTCTGTAGCGAGAGCGCCAAGAAAGTGCAGGCCGTAGCGCGTGCCTTCAAGGACGAGCTTGTGCTTTTCAAGATGCACGCTTTCAATCTGGACCAGGCTCAACGTGTAGGAGGCCTGCGACGAGGAGCCATCGAGTTTTCCATCGGAGGTGAAGTGGAGGGTGTTTTCGAGATAACCGCTGCGCAGGTAAAAGGTTTTGCCCTGGAGTTGTTGCCGGAGCTGGTCTTCGGTGATGGGTGGCTCGTCGTGTGTGGGGGCTGGTGCTCCCTGCTGCAGCGATGGCGCTTGCGTAGCTGTTGGAGCGGGCGCGGCGGCGGGAGGTGGGACCGTGGGTGCCGGCTGCACTTCCTGTGCATACAGCGGGAGAGATGCGAGAGCGCACAGAAACATGATCTTCCGAGACAGTCGTGCGCTGGGGACATGGATATTGTGAGCAGGATTCCGCATGGGGGCGACCTTTAACCGATGACCGACACTGTAGCAGGAATTTGTCGCGGTTTGGTCAATTTGCTTCGATCCATCTCTGTGGCGTGGGGTTGGAATGCACTGGGCGAAGTGCAATTTATTTCTTGAGCCGGTTGAGAATGCGGCGGAAGAGGCCGAAGATGCGGCGCGAATCGAGCGGCGAAAGATTGAGGCGGCGAAGCAGGACGCGTAAGTCGTGGCGGTTGGTTTCATGCATGGACTTTGGCGAGTAGCGTGCTACGAGCATGGTTTCTTCGATGAGGTTGGCGAGGCGGTCGAGAATTGCGGAGTCGACTACCTGCGGTGGGGCTGCTTTCTGGATTGTGTCGGAACGAATTGCACCGCAGGCCAGCTCGTAGAGGCAGACGGCGGCTGCCTGACCCAGGTTCATGGAGGGCTGGTGGGGGTCTGTTGGGATCTCTACGAGGGCGTGGCAGTATGAGAGTTCGTCGCGTGAGAGGCCGCGCTTTTCTGAGCCGAAGAGAATGGCGATGCGGCCGTTGCGATCGAGTTCCTGCTGGATGAGCGGGCCGAGTTGCGGGAGCTGGAGGATGGGTTGATCGGGCTTACGAAACTGAAGTGAGCCGGTGCCGAGGATGAGGGTATCGGGGCCGATGGATTCGGCCAGGGATTCCGTGCTTATTGCGCTTTGGAGTAGTTCCGGTGCGCCTACTGCAGAGCGAGCTTCGCGCCAGTTGGGATCATGGGCGCTGACGACGGAGAGGTGCGAGAAGCCGAAGTTGGCCATGGCGCGGGCGACGGCGCCGATGTTAAGCGGATTACGCGGCGCGACGAGGACGACGTGGATGCGGTCGCGTTGGGCCTGGTTCAGCATAGAAGTGAGCAAGAGATGATTGTATTTGGCGGGATTGCTACACTACATAGCACCGATGACGATGAGCTCGAATTCGATTGAAATGGAAGCGCAGGCGCTGTGTGAGACGGCGCAGTGGTGCGCGCGGCGTGGATGGGTTCCGGCGACGAGCGGGAATTTCAGTGTGCGGGATGCGCATGCCGGGCAGTTTTTGATTTCGCGGAGCGGGCTCGACAAGGGGCAGATGACGGTTGCCGATCTGCTGGTGCTGGATACGGCGGGCAACGTGGTGCGTGGGCCGGCCTCAAGCGAGGTTGGCGAGCCCTCGGCGGAGACGGCGCTGCATGTGGTGATCTATCGCGACCGGCCAGAGGCGAAGGCGATTCTGCATGTGCATACGATCTGGAATACGCTGATCGGAACGCGCTTTGTAGGGGCGGGGCTGTTCAAGATTACCGGCTATGAGCTGCTGAAGGCGCTGGATGGCGTGGCGACGCATGAGCAGCATGAGGTGGTTCCGGTGCTGGCGAATTCGCAGAAGTATGTCGAGCTTTCGGCGCGACTGACAGAGTGCCTGGCGGGGAATGCCGGAGTGCATGGGGTTTTGCTGAGCGGGCATGGGCTGTATACGTGGGGCAAGTCGGTTGAGGATGCGCGGAGGCAACTGGAGGCGCTGGAGTTTCTCTTTGAGGTGGAGGGTCGGCGGATTTTTGGAAGCTGAGCTTGGTGGAGGTGCTTGATGGCGGTTCTTCGTTTTCCCGATACGAATGCGATGTTTGAGGATGAGGCTGCGATTCGGGCCGAGCTGGCTGGTCTGGGCATTGACTACGAACGCTGGGAGCTGGACCGCGTGCCTTCGGGTGCTACCGCAGATGCGGTGCTTGAAGCGTATGCCGATGAGATCGACCAGATGAAGCGGCGCGGCGGGTACGTGACAGCGGATGTGATTGACGTGACGCCGGAGACGCCGAATCTGGAGGCGATGCTGGCGCGGTTTGATAAGGAGCACACGCACGCGGAGGACGAGGTGCGATTCATCCTGTCGGGCCGCGGAATTTTCTTTCTGAATATCGGCGGCAGGGTTGCGTCGGTGGAAGTGCATCCGGGCGATATGCTGCGTGTGCCAAAGGGGACGACGCACTGGTTTACGCTCTGCGAGGATAAGTGGATTCGCGCGATCCGGTGGTTTCAGGAGACTACGGGGTGGACGCCTGCTTATACGGATTCTGGCGTGGACACTGGCTATCAGCCGCTTTGCTTTGGGCCGGCTTATGTGGGTGCGCGGGTTCGAACTTCAATTATGGTTGACCAAAACGCATGAGCGCGGAGCGCCCGAAGCTTTATTTGCTGGATGTGGAGGGGACGGTTGCGCCGCTGACGCTGACCAGCGAAGTGCTGTTTCCGTATGCGAGAGAGCATTTCGAAGAATTTCTGCGGAATGGTTTAGTGCAGGAGTTTGAGAGCCTGAGGCCGGGCGATTCACCCGCAGATGCGATCTTCCTCGACGTGATGGCGCTCATGGGCGAGAATCAGGCGGAGATTGATCCGGATGTGCCGCGCATTTTGGCGCCGGGTGTGGATTCCGTGAGTCCTGCCTCTGGCATGCCGCGCATCCTTGCTTATGTCTACTGGCTGATGGATCGGGATAGGAAATCTACGGCGCTGAAAAGTTTGCAGGGGAAGATCTGGAAGGCGGGGTTTGAGAGCGGCGAGCTGAAGGGTACGCTCTTTGCGGATGTGCCGGAGGCATTCGAGCGGTGGGCACTGGATGCGCGCGTGGCGATCTATTCCTCGGGATCGGTGGAGGCGCAAGAGCTGCTGTTTCGGTACTCGAACTTTGGAGATTTGACGCCGCTGATCTCCGGGTACTTTGATACGCGGGTTGGGGCGAAGCGCAAAAGTGCGAGCTATGCGGCGATTGCTGCGGAGATGAAGGTTGCGCCGGATGAGGTGCTGTTCTTCTCGGACATTGTAGCGGAGCTGGATGCGGCGCGTGGCGCTGGGTGCGGGACTCGGATTGTGATGCGCGAGGGGAATGTGCCTGTTGCGGAAGAGAATGGGCACGAACGGATCGCATCGTTTGAAAATTTGTAGCGGCGCTTTGATGCCTATGCGGTAGGCTGGACGCGTGTACCTTCAAAATCCAGCCGCAACAGCTTTACATGAGTTGCAGACCGCGCCGTGGGTGCGGTTCGCGGCTCTGGCGCTGAGCTCGATCTTTTTTCTCGTCGATCCTTTTGCGGCGATTGGGTCGTTTCTTGCGATTACGGCGAGAGCCGATGCGGAGAAGCGTAACCGCATGGCGCGCAAGGCCTGCATTACCTGCTTTATTGTGCTGACCAGCTTTGCGCTCTGTGGACAGCTCATCTTTCGCCTGTTTGGCATCACGCTGCCGGCTTTTGAGGTGGCGGGCGGCCTGATTCTTCTGCTGATCGGCCTGGACATGCTGGAGGCCAAGCGCTCGGCTACTCAGGAGGCGAGTGGCGATACAGAAGAGGCGAGCCTGAAGGAAGACGCGGGCATTGTGCCACTGGGGATTCCCATGCTGGCCGGGCCGGGCGCGATTTCTTCGGTGATGGTGCTGGTGGGACAGGTGCCGAGGTTCTTCGGGTATGAGATGGGGCTGATTCTGGGCGCGATTACGGTGACCTGCGTGATCAGCTACTTTGTACTGGCGGCGGCAGGGCGGATTCGCATTGTGCTGGGCGAGACGGGGATACGAATTCTGGTGCGCATCATGGGCCTGTTGTTGGTGGCGCTGGCAATGCAGTTCTTTGTAAACGGGCTGACGGACCTGGGCGTGATTGCGAAACAGTGATAAGGCCAATGTTTATGCGGGTGAGACGCGCTTTCCCACAATTGATCTTGCTTTTACACAGCATTAGAGCTTGCCATGCGGCAGATTGATTGCTATTCTCAGGAAGTCGCAATGAGCGGTTGCAAGTAACTGAGCGCTGCGAGTTGCAAATGAGAGAAGCTTATGCTAATCTCAAAAAGTTGTTGCAGTGAAGGGTAGCTTTCCGGTGGCCGTTGGGCCTGCCTGATATAGGAAGAGGAAAGCCGGTTCGTAGGGTAGGGTGAGTCAAACCGAGGATGTAAGTCGGTTCAACCCCAGACCCCTGTAGGGAATCCCGCAGAGAACAAACCCAATGTATGACCCCAGAATCTCCTCTGGAGAATTTCTGGCGCACCCTTAGCGGGTGTGAGCAAAGCTGGTCGTTCTTTGATAGATTTTGTGCGCAAGCGCACTTTTTGAGAGGTGGTTTTGCCCCTCAATCGTGAACTTCGATGCATCCGACTCAAGGTCCATTGCGGACTTGGGAATGATCCGCCGGCATGGTGTCCGGGCGGCCCAAGTCATTCAAACTGGATGAGTTGAAAGCAAAGAAAAATAACGATTGACAGAGATGTAAAACTTCGATAGTCTTAAAAAGTTGTCGCAAAAACATCGCAAGGCGCTGTAAAGTGCAAATTGTGGTGAGCGCAGCAAGTTCGGGGACACTCAGACCTTACGGTTTGAGCCTCGATCCAAAGGGCCCCGCTTAGGTGGATCGCCCTTAAGGATCTTTGACAATAAGGTTGAACGTGCCAGTCGTGAGAATCGATCAAGTTTGGCTTGATCATCTCACAAGGTAAGGCATCACCGGTTCTAAGCAAATCGGCTGATGCGGTCGATGCTATTCGGACCTCCGTCCTGAATAGGCATTGACAACAGGTTTCAAACGAGAGTTTGATCCTGGCTCAGAATCAACGCTGGCGGCGTGCCTAACACATGCAAGTCGAACGAGAAAGTGGAGCAATCCATGAGTAAAGTGGCGCACGGGTGAGTAACACGGTCGCGGCAGATTAGTTAGTTGGCGGGGTAATGGCCCACCAAGACGGTGATCTGTATCCGGCCTGAGAGGGCGCACGGACACACTGGAACTGAAACACGGTCCAGACTCCTACGGGAGGCAGCAGTGGGGAATTTTGCGCAATGGGGGAAACCCTGACGCAGCAACGCC
>NZ_JBEKYX010000058.1:0-25859 GCF_049510455.1 Occallatibacter sp.
ACGGGGCCGGAGAATCTGACGTTTGTGGCGATTAGTCAGCGTTCCTGAAGGATTTATGTATGCTCACTCGAATCGGACAATTAGTCGCGATGAGTTCAATTCTTTTTGCTTCGACCTTAACGGGCCAGCAAGAAACAACGACTGCTGGAGCAAAATGCGCCTCGCCTGAAATTGTGAATGATTCGAAATATAGCCCCGGACAAGTGTGGAGTTACAAGAACCGGACGGGCGAGAGTTCCTCCACGATTACGATCTTGCGCGTGGAAAGCCTTCCGAAAGTTGGCATTATTGTTCATGTAAGGATCGATGGAATTAAGCTGAAAAATTGCAGTGGCGGTCCCTCGCCTAACACTATCCAAGACGCTCCGTTTGCCAAAGATGCGATTGATCGCAGTGTTGTCACCCTGATAAAAGAGCGCCAGCAAATACCCGAATATGAAGCAGGTTATTCCGATTGGAAAGCGCACTGTGGTGGTGTTTATGCCATTACAGTAACCGAAATGTTGAAGGCGGACGAAGCAACTTTCAACAACGGAACGAATTGCTCTGAATAATTAACGTTGTACCGATGATCAATTAGAAGGAGTCATGTGTCTTCACATATTTCGAATGAACGTCCTGCGCCGGATCAGGTGCTTGTTGATATTGCTGACTACGCGCTGAATTACTCGGTTGAAAGCGAGCTGGCGTGGTCTACGGCGCGGGCTTGCTTGATTGATACGCTGGGCTGCGGGCTTGAGGCGCTGGACTATCCGGCGTGTACCAAGCTGATGGGGCCGATTGTGCCGGGAACCGTGGTGCCGAATGGTGCGCGGGTGCCGGGGACGCCGTATGTTTTGGACCCGGTGCAGGCGGCGTTCAATATCGGCGCGATGATTCGTTGGCTGGACTTTAATGACACCTGGCTGGCGGCGGAGTGGGGACATCCTTCCGACAATCTGGGCGGAATTCTGGCAGTGGCGGATTGGATTTCGCGTACCAATGTTGCTGAGGGCAGGAAGCCGCTGACGATGCGCGATGTGCTGTGCGCGATGATTCAGGCGCATGAGATTCAGGGATGCATTGCGCTGGAGAATTCGTTCAACAAGGTTGGGCTGGATCACGTGGTGCTGGTGAAGGTGGCTTCGACCGCAGTGGTGAGCAGGCTGCTGGGGCTGACTCGGGAGCAGACGATCAACGCAATCTCTCTGGCTTGGGTGGATGGGCAGAGTTTGCGGACGTATCGTCATGCGCCGAATACAGGGAGCAGAAAGAGCTGGGCTGCGGGCGATGCTACGAGTCGCGCGGTGCGGCTGGCGCTGATGGCGAAGGCTGGTGAGATGGGCTATCTGACGGCGCTGACGGCGAAGACGTGGGGATTTTACGATGTGAACTTCAAAGGACAGCCGTTCAAATTTCAGCGGGCTTATGGCACGTATGTGATGGAGAATGTGCTGTTCAAGATCAGCTATCCGGCGGAGTTCCACTCGCAGACTGCGGTGGAGGCGGCAATGACGCTGCATGGAGAGTTGAAGCAGCGCGGGCTGACTGCGGATGCGATCAAGAGCATTACGATTCGCACGCATGAGGCTTGCATCCGGATTATCGATAAGAAGGGACCGCTGGTGAATCCGGCGGATCGCGATCATTGCATTCAATACATGGTGGCGATTCCGCTGATCTTTGGGCGGTTGACGGCGGCGGATTACGAGGATGGTATTGCCGCCGATCCGAGGATTGATGCGCTGCGCGAGAAGATTGCTTGCGTGGAGGAGCCGCAGTTTACGCGCGATTACCACGATTCTGAGAAGCGGTCGATTGCGAATACCCTTCGGGTCGTTCTCGCAAATGGTGACGTGCTGGAACAAACAGTCGAGTATCCCATTGGGCATCGGCGACGGCGGGAGGAGGGATTGCCGCTGCTGGCTGCGAAGTTCAAGATGAACCTGGCACGGCGGTTTGCGGCTGGGCAGCAGGAGCGGATTCTGGAGGCTTCGCTGGATGCGAAGCGGTTGGATGCGATGGCTGTGAATGAGTATGTGGATTTGTATTTGCCGTGATGTATAGGCCGGTCAGCGGGAGTATTGCGGTAGAACAAACAAAAGACAAAAGCAGGTCCCTCGACTCACCACCCCCGAGCTGAAAGACGCTCGGGGCCCCGTTCGCTCGGGATGACACATTTGAGAGAGCATACAGCGGCGGTGGAGAGCGAATTACTTTTCGCGCGAAGGTACGACGAGGCTGGATAATGGACTCGCTCCCCGAATCCATTTTGTGCTGGTGTATCTTGCTGGATATTCGTTCTCGTTGCCCGCTGGTTTTCCGTCTTGTTCTGTTTGCCGCTGCGCTGGGAAGCACGTCTCTGTGCGCACAGCGGCCGCCTAATTCCAATGCTTATTATCAGCAACTCAGAAACCTGCTGCCTGGCGGTGAAGTGATCGCTGTGCATCATCTGGAGCTGAAGCGCGATGCTGCGGTTTTCACGTTTGAAAGCGGCGATATTGCGTTTTATGGCGAGGTGAATGGCAAGGTCACCGGCGCGGTCTTTCGCGGGCAGGGTCACCTGCATCTGACGCCTCCCACGCTCGAAGAGCGGCATAATCTGCGCATTCTGAGCCATGCGGAGGAGTTCGATGAGGACTTTGACCAGGTTGTGATGCGCTTTACGGACAAGACCGCCGCGGAGCTGCATCAGGCTGGTGCGGGCAAGGGCGGCGACAGCAAACCGCTGATCCAGAGCGCGATGGAGCTGCATACTTTTCAGCGGCTGAAGCTGTTTGAGAATATCGATCTGCGTTTGCTGGAAGACGTGCTAAGCCCTGCGGATGGGGGATTTTTTCTTGCCGCGATGCATGGAAAGAAAAATCCGCACCTGATTTTTACGCTGGACCCGGATGGGGCGCGGCATGTGGCTCCGGAAGAGGTGTCGCTGATGGCGCTGAATGACTGGGGAGAGACGTACTTGTGCGCGTTTTCAGCCGGCGAGGGACACGCCCATGCGAGGAGCCGGTCTGACAGCGGCGCATACCGCATCGATCGCGAGGACCTGGATACAACGATTGAGAAGAACGGGTTTTTGACCGGCATGGCGACGCTGCATGTGGTCGCGCTGCAGGATGGCGTTGCGGCGGCGCGGCTGTCACTGTTCCCGACGCTGCGCGTGAGCAACGTGGCTGCACTGGGATCGACGGGGACCAGCGGCGAGCCGATGGATTATGTGCAGGAGAAGAAGGAAGAGGATGCGGACTTCGGCGTGATTCTGCCGCATGCGCTGAAGAAGGGCGAGGACGTTTCCATCCGCATTACTTATGGCGGCAAGGATGTGGTGACGAACGAGGGCAATGCGAACTACTACCCGACGGCGCGCGAGAGCTGGTATCCGAACGCCGCGCGCGGGTTGGGCGATTATGCGACGTATCACATGCTCTTCCATGTGCCGAAGGGACTAAACCTGATTGCCACGGGCACGCGCGTGAATGAGACGAGCGACGGGAAGATTACGACCTCCGAGTGGAAGACGGATGTGCCGCTGCCGGTAGTGGGCTTTAATCTTGGCCGCTTCACGATGAAGGAAGGCGTGCTGCCGGGCAAGCTGGGCGACAATCTGACGATTGATGCATACGCAAATACGACTCCGCCGGATGAGTTTGCGAAGCTGAGCGAGGCAAACCTGGGAAACTTCAACGCTCCTGGCATGTTGCCGCAACAGTTGAGCGAGGGCGAGGTCGCGGCGCAGATTTATACCAACTACTTTGGGCCGCTTCCGTTTGCCAAGGTGGCGCTGACGCAGCAGTTTGCGTGCGATTACGGGCAGAGTTGGCCGATGCTGGTGTATCTGCCGATCTGCGGATTTCTGGACAGTACGCAGCAGCACTTTATGGGACTGCATCCGGAGGACATGTACTGGAAGGTGGTGACGGCGCATGAGGTGGCGCACCAGTGGTGGGGCCAGACGGTAGGCTTCCGGAGCTATCGCGACCAGTGGATGAGCGAAGGATTTGCCGACGCCTCGGCTGCGATGTTTCTGCAGGGCACGCGCACCAAGAACAACGACTTTCGCGACTTCTGGAAGGAGCAGCGCAAGTTGATTACAGAGAAGAATGCGCAGGGGTTCCGGCCGATTGATGTGGGGCCGGTGACGATGGGTTTTCGGCTGGCAACGGAGAAGACAGGGTGGAATGTGTATCAAAATCTTGTCTATCCCAAAGGCGCTTACATTCTGCACATGATCCGGATGATGATGTGGCAGCCCAAGGATGGCGACGCGCGGTTCATGGAGATGATGCATGACTTTGTGTCCACATATCGCCTGCAGGTTGCGACGACGGAGGATTTCAAGGCCATTGTGGAAAAGCACATGACACAGCAGATGGACATGGATGGCACGCACACCATGGACTGGTTCTTCCGGCAGTATGTGTATGGAACGGACTTGCCGGTGTATCACTTTGAATCCCAGACGACGGCGGCGGAGAACGGAAACGTGAGCCTGCATATCAAGCTTGTGCAGTCGGGCGTGCCGGATAACTTCCGGAGCATTGTGCCAATTTACCTGGAATTGCAGGATGGCAAGGTATCGCAACTGGGATCGGTGCGGATGAATGGCGACACGACGCTGGAACAAACGGTTCCGCTGGCAAAGCCGCCGGCGCCGATCAAAAAGGTATGGATCAACTACAACTATGACGTGCTGAGCCTGGAAAACTAGCCAGGGGAACTGCGCGTTTGCGCTGGCTGCTGCTGTATACTCCTCACAAATTATGATTCCGGGCGGAGGTAAGACTGTGCATTTCGCTAGAGTTCGCGCATTTGCCGCCGCTGTGGTGGTTTCAGTTGCTGTTGTGGCATCGGCCCAGTCTGGCACCGTTCTCAAGCCGGCTGACCTACAGAAGCTGCTGCCTGCCACGGTGTATTACAAGGGACAGTCCGCGCCGGTGCAGCTTCGTAACTCCAGCGGAGTAAAGTTTGCCGATGGTTATAACGTGCTGGCCGCGATGGTGGATACCAGCGGCTACTCGAGCGATGTGTCTGCGAAGTATCAGGCATATTTCATTACGGAAGTTACGGTGAAGCTTGGCGGGCAGGTGTTGGCGGCGGGGATTTACGGGGCCGGAATTGCGGGCGGCAAATTTGTGCTGACGGATGTGGGCGGCCACGATGTGTTGACTTCACCTATGGCCACCGATGACGCGACTAAACACCCGGTTCCGCTACAATTTATCTCCACCGGCGGCGGGTACCGGCTTTATCTGGGACGGCAGTTTGTGACGCTTAGCAGGTAGGTACAGACGTGCAGTGGCGGTGATGCGAGGAGGAAAAATGCGATCTAAATTGTATTCCGAGCCCGGCAGCCGCAACTTCCCACAGCACGGCCCCGTCAGTAAGATAGAAGCACACTCGAACTTCCCGTCACGCTCCAGGGAGAGTCTGCGGGAGGACTTTTGCCATGCATAACCCGGAAGCCATCCAAGTCGATAATGACGCACGCCTAATCCCCGTCTGGTCGATTGTCCTGTCTGTGGCGGCCTTTACTGTGGTGGAGTACTACTTCTGGATGGTGCTGCCAGCCACGCGCCACCATGCGCCGCCGCCGCTGGGCTTCCGCATCTACTTCAACCTTTCATGGGGACTGCTGGCCGCGATTTACTTCCTCATGGTCGGCTACGTGAGCAAGGATGCGCCGCGCCGGGCGATGAGCGCGCGCTTCTGGATGGTGCTCTGCTTTGTGATGCCGGGCGGCATTGGCGCGGTGCTCTACTTTCTGCTGCGGCAGCCGCTGGTTTCAGCCTGCCCGGCATGCGGAACGTTTACGCAGAGCGACTTTCATTTTTGCCCGCAGTGCAACTACCAGCTCACGGCAAACTGCGGCAACTGCTTCCGCACGGTGCGCTCTACCGACCAGTACTGCACGCGCTGCGGCCATGAGCTGGCTGAGGACCACATGCCGGCTCGGCTGCACTTGATGGGCTGAAACAGAGATCAGGGGTCAGATATCCGTTGATGCTGAGCGCGCCAGCCCCAGAGCGCGCATTTCCTCTACAATCGTGCTTGGCATGGCACTTTCCGCGCTCATCGTCGATGATGAACAACTGGCCCGCGACGAGCTGAAGTATCTGCTCGACCAGGTGGGCGGCGTGGACGTGGTGGCGCAGGGCGAAAACGGCATTGAAGCGATTGAGCTGATTGAGGAGTACCACCCGGACCTGGTGTTTCTGGATGTGCAGATGCCGGGGCTTGACGGCTTTGGAGTGCTGAAGCAATTGGTGGAGCGCGGCACGGCGAAGGCTGCCGGAAATGCAGGCGAAGAGCCGGAGCCTCTGCCGCAGATCGTCTTTGCCACGGCGTACGACCAGTACGCCGTGCGGGCGTTTGATGTGAACGCCGCGGATTATCTGCTGAAGCCGTTTGATCGAGGGCGAGTGCAGCAGGCCGTGGAGCGCGTGAAGAGCCGCATGGCCGGCGGCCCGGATGCAGGTTCCGCGACACATGCGCCGTCACAGTCCCAATCGCAAATTGACGCGCTGCTGAAGCTGCTCGGCAGCAGGCCGGGCGCAGCGGCGCAGCATGCCAAGCTGATTGTGCAGGCGCAGAGCCGGCTGCTGCTGGTGGACCAGGCGGAGATCTGCTATGCGTCGATTGACGAGGGTGTGATTCACGTGGTGACGCAGCATTTTGAAGGACAGTCGAAGTGCCGCACGCTGGAGGAGCTGCTGGAACAGCTTGATCCCGCGGTCTTCTGGCGCGCGCATCGCGGGTTTGTGGTGAACATCAATCACATACGCGAGGTGGTTCCGTGGTTCAAATCGAGCTACCAGCTTCGCATGAACGACAAGAAGCAGACGGAGATTCCGGTAAGCCGCTCGCAGACGCGCCATCTGCGCGAGTTGTTCAATCTGTAACTGTTTGTTGATAGTTTCCGAAGATGATTCCCCGCATGGAGAGCCCTGCATGGCCCGTTGTTTGCTGTCTTCACTCAAGCTGATTGCCATTTTTGTTGCTGTACTTGTTTTTTGCGGAGAGATGTATGCCGAACCTGCTGCCGGCACAGTCACAGCGCTGCTGGTGAGCGATGTACACTTTGAGCCATTTTGGGATCCGGCGAAGGTTCCGCAGCTTGCTGCCGCGCCGGCGAGCGAGTGGAAGACGATCCTGGCTGCGTCTCCGTCTCCGGATCAGGCGCAGCGATTTGCCGCGTTGCAGCAGACGTGCAAGACACGCGGCGAGGATACGGACTACACGCTGCTGGCTTCAAGTCTGAGGGCCATGCACGCGCAGGCCGCCGACGCGCACTTTATCACCATCAGTGGCGATCTGATAGCCCATGCGTTTCCGTGCAAGTGGGCGGCGGCGATGCCGAATTCGAAGCCTGGCGAGTATGAGGCGTTTGTGGTGAAGACGCTGGAGTATGTGCTGGATACATTTCGCGCTGAGTTTCCTGGCGCGCCGGTGTATGCGGCGCTGGGCAATAATGACTCCGGCTGCGCGGACTATAAGCTGGACGCGAACAGTACCTTTCTGGCTGCGGCGAGCAAGGCTTTTACGAAGCAGCTTACGGCGGCGGAACGCAAGGCCGCAGCGGCGAGCTTTGCCGCGCGTGGAGACTTCAGCGTCACGCTGCCTGCGCCGTTTGAGCATACGCGACTGCTGATTGTGGACAATATTTTTCAATCGAAGAAGTACCAGACATGCGGCGGCAAGGATGATTCTTCCAGCGCACAGGCGCAGAATGCGTGGCTCAAGAGCGAACTCGATAAAGCGAGGCAGGAGCACGAGAAGATCTGGGTGATGGGGCACATTCCGCCGGGTGTGGATCCCTATTCCACCATCAGCAAGATGAAGAATGTCTGCGGCGGCAAGGAGCCGGAGCTATTTCTGGGCTCGGACGATCTGGCCGACACGCTGGCAGGCTATGGCGATGTGATCCGGCTTGCGATCTTTGCTCACACGCACATGGACGAGATGCGGCTGCTGATGCCCGCGAAAGACAGCGCGGCCAAGCCTGTTGCGCTGAAGATGGTTCCTTCGATCTCGCCTATCGACGGCAACAATCCATCCTTCACGGTTGCGTCGGTTGATCCCGCTACAGCTACAATGCGTGACTACCGGGTAATTGCCGCATCGAACCAGACAGGCGTGGATACGAAGTGGGAGCAGGAGTATGACTACGCGCAGGCCTACCACAAAGCTGCCTACGCGGCGGAGGATGTGAAGGCGCTGATCGATGGGTTTGTTGGCGATCCGGATGCGAAGACAGGAGAGAGCCAGAGCTATCTGCACGATTACTTCGTGAAGGATCGATCTCTGGAGCTGAAGCTCTTCTGGCCGCAGTACAGCTGCGCGCTCGCGAATATGAGCGCGGATGCGTATCGCGCTTGCCGCTGCCCGGCGAAGTAGCTATTGCTTGTTGACGTCCACGTAGTAGAGGTCCGTCGCAATCTGGAAGTCGTCTTTACCGAGCGGCGACTGCATCCATTGCCACTTTGTGGTGGGATGAATGATCTGCCAGTGATCGGGCGTGCCTACGCGCACCGGCATGGCGAAGTCGTCTTCGTCGGCGTCCCATTTGTACATGACCAGGTTGGGTGACTCGCCAAAGAGCAGTTCAAGACGCGGGATGCGCGCCTGGCGAAGGTACTGGTTGAAGATGGGCGTGAGATTCATGGCAGTGTGCGTGTTGAAGTATGCAACGATATCTTCGGTTTGAATCTGCTGATGCTGGAAGTGCTGATACATACCCTTGATCAGTGCGAACCATTTTGTATCGTCATCGACCACGCTGCGGAGCGTGTTGAGCATGAGCGCGCCTTTGAAGTATTGGTCTTCCGTGGGATCGGCATTGACGCCGCGCTCAGCAACAATGGGACGCAGGTTATATATCTTGGGCCTGTAGCCACTTAGATACTTGATAGCATCGGCCTTGCCCCAGCGGTATTCGACATACAGGCTTTCGAGATATGTATCCCAGCCTTCGTGAATCCACATATCGGATGGGTCCACGGCGGTGATGCTGTTGCCGAACCATTCGTGGCCGCTCTCGTGAATGATGATGAAGTCGAACCTGGGACTGATGCCAACGCCGGTCCAGTCCTTGCCGTAGTAACCGTTCTTAAACAAGTTGCCATAGGTGACGGCGCTCTGGTGCTCCATGCCGGTGTAAGGGGCCTGAATCAACTTATATCCGTCTTTTGCGAAGGGATACTCGCCGAAGTAATGTGTGTATGCCTCGATCATGCCTTTGGCCTGTGAAAACTGCGCTTTTGCTTTGTCCAGATCCTCAGGAAGCACGTAAAAGTCGAGCGGCAGGTCGCCGAATTTATCGGAGAAGTGAACATAGTTACCTATGTTCAGCGAGACATCGTAGTTATTGATTCCATAACTGATGTGCCAGTCCCAGCGCGTGTAGCCATCGCCCAGATCTGTCTTGCTTACGAACTTGCCGTTTGAGACATCGACAAGTCCGCTGGGGATGGCGACGCTCAGGTCCATGCTTTCGCCTTCATCGCGCCACTGATCCTTGTTGGGCCACCAGACGCTGGCGCCGTCGCCCTCGCAGGCGGTATTGATCCAGTCGTGGCCGGAAGAATCTTTCTTGAAGGTGATGCCGCCGAAGCGGCCGACCTCCGGCGGATTGCCGGAGTAGTAGAAGTCGATGGACACGATCTGCCCGACGCGCAGCGTGGACGGGAAGTTGACGAAGACGGCGGTGCCGTCGCGCTCATATTTGAGCGGCGTGTCTCCGAGGAGGATCTTGTCGATGTTCAGCTTGTCCGTCAGGTCGAGCTGGATGCGATCGCCGGGCTTGAGCATGCGGAAGCGGAAGGTGTTTTTGCCGCTGATGTATTTCTTTTCCGGATCGAGGCGGATGTCGAGGTGGTAATAGAGCAGCTTGTTGTTCTCGCGGTATGGCCCGTAGGCGCCGCGGAGCATATCGGCACGCGTGGGAATGGGCGCGCCTGCGTCATTGGGCCGGATGCGCGGCTGCGGCCTGGCGGGTTGCGCCTGGGTTTGTCCAGTTGCTTGCCCAGTTCCCTGACCAGCACCCTGGTTCGCATTCTGTCCGCTCTGTTGTGCTACCGCTGCGCAGCTTATGGCAACCGAGGCCGCAAGCACTGAAAACAACTTCACCCACATTGCACGCATTTGTGTTTTTGTCCTTTTAGCTTTTAGCCGATCTGGAAATAAGTGGAGTAGCGCTCGTCGAGAATCTTGCACATTGGCTTGAGCCGAATCGATTCGGTCTGTCCGCGCGCTTCAAAGTCGAGCGCGGCGCCGGAGATCTTCTCGACCCACATTTCGCCGGCCTTGCGCTGAATGCGCGGCATGGCGAGCGCAGGCAGCTTTTTCATTTCGGGTCCTTCGTGATTTTCAATGAGCGAGCGTGTCAGGCCATCGCGTCCCATGGATGCGGCGAGCGTGAGCGGGCCATAAGCGACGGCGGCAAGATCGGGGCTGCCTGGGACGGAGAGCTCGCGCAGCTTCATGGGCAGGGTCATTTCGACACGATCGCCATCGTGCCATGTGCGCTGGAGGGCAATGTAGCCGTCGCTTGCAGTTGCGAATGAGACCGCGCGGCCGTTGATGGTGACATGCACATCGTCTGCCCAGCCGGGCTTGCGCAGGCGCATGGTGAATGCGGATGGCTGCGTGGCGTGAAGCAGGAGCGTTGTCTTTTCTTCTTCCGGAAAGAAGGTGTGCTGTTCGATGCGCAGATGCTTCTCCGGCCACTCCACGTAAGAGGCAGCGAAGTGATTCACATAAATGCTTTCGGCGTCACGGAAGTAGAGCGTGTCGGTGAGCTTGGAATACTCTTCAATGCCGGAGCCGGTGCAGCACCAGTTGGAGTCAAACTGACTTCCGAAGGTCTTCCACGCGCCGGCGGCCGTGGGCACGTAATACATGAGCATGCCTTCAGGGCTTTGCGTGCCCATGCGGACGTTCCACAGGAGGCGTTCGTAGTAGTCCATGCGGCGGGCTTCCGGGTTCCAGCCGAAGAGATGGCGCGTGAGCTTGAGCATGTTATAGCTGCAGCAGCACTCCTGGCCGTCGGCGGCCAAATGCGTGCCGGCGGTATCGGGCGCGCTCCAGCCTTCGGTGGCGTTGGAGGTTCCGCCGGCGGCGAAGGTGTGGTGATCGACGATGGTGGACCAGAAGTACTCGGCGATGGTGTGGTAGCGTTCGCTGCCGGTGAGCTCGTAGCCGCGCGCCGCGCCGATTACCTTGGGAATGTTGGTATTGGAGTGCAGGCCGTCGAGCTTGTCCTGCTGCGCGGCCAGCGGATCGAAGAATTTCTTGTGTTCAAAGCGCAGGCCGCCGTCGAGATACTTCTTTTCGCCGGTGATTGCGTATAGATTGAAGAGCGCCTCATTCATTCCGCCGTGCTCGACAAGCTGTACGCGGGCAAGCTCTTCATCGGTGAGCGGGCCGATCCAGTTGATGGCCCAATCTGCCATGCGCGTGGCGGTTTTGAGCGCGGTATCGCTGCCGCAGTGGACGTACATGTCAATGTGGCCGGCGAGAATCTTGTGGTAAGTGTAGAAGGGTGCCCAGACCTCCTGATAGTGGCGGAGGCGATCGTAAAAATTTTCAGGATATGCGCCGAGATAGCCGTTGGGCTTCTGGCATTTGGCAAGTTCTTCCACCAGATTGATTGCCTTGGCTCGCAGTGCTTCATCCCATGTGGAGGCATACATGAGCGCACAGGCGGAAAGATAATGGCCGCCGGCAAGATGGCCTCGCAGCTCGCCGTCCGGCAGCTCCCAGCCGCCCAGGGATTGCGCATTGGACGGAAGCCCGGCGGTGATGCGGAAATTATGCAAAAGGCGGTCGTTCGGGAGCATGAAAAGATAGACGCGGTTGCGTTCCTGCGCCTCTTTGAGCGGGCCATAGAGAAGGCGCACCTGCTCCATGGGAAACGGCTGCGCCTTCCAGGGAATGGTTTCCGTGACCGCGTCCGAAGCCGCAAGAAGCTGTCCAGGGGCGAAGGCGGCGGCTGCCGCAAGTGCGGCCGAGGATCCGATAAAATGGCGGCGTGAGATGGGGTGCATTGAGGTTGCTCCTGTGTGGAAAAGCCGGCGCTGAATAGCTTAGCGGAGCGATGGCCGAATGAGCTTGAGCGTTTCGATTGTATTCTATATTTGTTTTACCAACCGATTCCCGAGTAATCTGCTATGAAAACCGCGGAATCCATCCGCAAGATGACTGTGATTGACTCGCACACGGCGGGCGAGCCGACGCGATGCGTGCTGGCTGGCATGCCGGAGTCTGTTTTCAGAAAGAGCGCAGGCGCCCTGGCGGAGCGCGTGGAGCGGCTGAAGCGCGAGCATGACGGTCTGCGGAGGGCGATCCTCTGCGAGCCGCGGGGATCCGATGTGCTGGTTGGGGCCTATCTGCTGGAACCGGATGAGCCGGATTGTGCGGCGGCAGTTGTGTTCTTTAACAATGCAGGCTATCTTGGCATGTGCGGCCACGGAACGATTGGCGTCGCGGTAACGCTGGCATATCTGGACCGCATTGCGGCTGGAACGCATAGATTACAGACGCCAGTAGGTGTGGTACAGGTACATCTCAAAGATACGCATACGGTTACGGTGGAAAATGTGCCTGCGTATCGATATAAGACGGGCGCGCGCGTAAGCCTGCCGGGCGGCAACGCGGTGACGGGCGATGTGGCGTGGGGAGGAAACTGGTTTTTTCTGGCACAGAATCACGGGCGGCGGCTTGCGCTCGATAATGTAGAAGAACTGACGGAGTATGCGTGGGAGATTCGCACGCAGCTTGCAGCGCAAGACATTACGGGCGCAAATGGCGCCGAGATCGATCATATTGAATTATTTTCCCCACCTCTGGACGCGGCGAATCATAGCCGCAATTTTGTACTCTGCCCTGGAAAGGCGTATGATCGCTCCCCCTGCGGGACGGGAACAAGCGCTAAACTTGCGTGCCTGATTGCCGATGGCAAGATTACACCGGGCGAAGCATGGCGGCAGGAAGGAATTCTGGGCACTGTTTTTGAAGGCCGCGCACGTGTAGAGAATGATATGGTGCATCCTTCCATCACAGGTTCCGCATATATAACGGCAGAGGCTACATTGCTCTTTGATCGGGAAGATCCATTCCAGAACGGGATTGGTGCATGAACCATCATTTCGACGCAATTGTTGCGGGAGCCGGCATTGTGGGCGCGGCGTGCGCTGCAAGCCTGGCGCGCACGGGAATGCACGTGGCGCTTGTGGACCGCGGCGGAGTCGGCAGTGAAACGACTTCCGCGGGCATGGGACACATTGTGGTTCTCGATGACTCCGAGGCGCAATTTGCTCTGACGCGCTACTCGCAGCGGCTGTGGCAGGAGCTTGCGCCGACGCTTGCGGCGGAGGCGGAATATGAGGCTCTGGGCACCGTGTGGGTGGCGGCGAACGATGAGGAGCTGGCGGAGGCGGAGCGGAAGAGCGCGTACTATAACGAGCGCGGAGTGCCGGCAAAGATGCTGAGCTCGCGCGAGCTGGCGGAGTATGAACCGAATCTGCGTGCCGGTCTTGCGGGCGGGCTGTTTATGCCTCAGGATGCGATTGTGAATCCGCCGGCAGTGGCGATGCACCTGGTGACGCTGGCGCTGGCGCATGGGGCTGAGCTGCTTTTGGGCTGCAAGATTAACTCCCTGCGCAGAGGCGAAGCTGTGCTTGAAAAGGGCGGCGTGCGGCTGACCGCGCCACTGCTCATCAACGCCACATGCGGATGGGCTACAGATTTCGATCCCGGACTGCCGATACGGAAGCGCAAGGGGCATCTGGTCCTTACGGAGAAATATCCAGACCTTGTGCGGCACCAGGTGGCCGAGCTTGGGTATTTGAAGAGCACGCATGCCGCGGAGTCGGATTCTGTGGTGTTTAATGTGCAGCCGAGACCGAACGGACAGATACTGATCGGCGCCTCACGCCAGTATGACAACGAGGATACGGGCGTAGATAAGCGCATAGTGGATGCGCTGCTGAAGCGGGCGGCGCAATACATGCCTGCACTGGCTACAAAGAAAATGGCGACGACGCGAGTGGGCTTTCGCGCGGCCACACCGGACAAGCTGCCGCTGATTGGCCCTGTTCCGGACGATGAAACGCTCTGGCTGGCCACCGGGCATGAAGGGCTGGGCATCACGACATCGCTCGGCACGGCGGCACTGATTGCAGCAGCGCTTACGGGGTTGAAGCTGGAGATTCCGATTGAGCCGTATCTGCCTGCACGATTCGACAACTAAGTAAAGAGGATTTCTTATGCAGTGGAAGGGCGTTATGCCGGCGATGACGACGGCATTTGACGAGCAGCTCAATGTGGATCAGGGCTTTGTGGCGCGCCATGCGCGCTGGTTGATTGAGAATGGCTGCACCGGCATCATCTGTCTTGGCTCGCTTGGGGAAGCGGCAACGCTGACGTTTGATGAAAAGATTGCCATTGTGAAGACTGTCGTGGATGCGGTCTCACCGGCGACTCCCGTAGTGGCGGCTATCTCCGCGCTTGCGACGACGGAGGCGGTGAAGATGGCAGAGGCTGCCGCAAAGGTTGGCGCGCAGGGGCTGATGATTCTGCCGCCGTATGTATACAAGGGCGACTGGCGCGAGATGCGCGCGCATGTGGCTGCGATCCTGACAGCGACGCCGCTTGAAGGCATGCTTTACAACAATCCAGTGGCTTACGGCACGGACTTTACTCCGGAACAGATTGCCGATCTGGCCGATGAATTTCCCAATCTTGTTGCTGTAAAAGAATCCTCGACGGATGTGCGACGCGTGACTGCGATTCGCGCTCTGACGGGCGACCGGCTGGCGATCTTTATGGGCGTAGATGATGCGATTGTCGAAGGTGTAGAGGCGGGCGCCGTGGGCTGGGTTGCGGGCGTGGTCAATGCGCTGCCGCGCGAATCGGTGGAGGTCTTCGACCTGGCCGCAAGCGGCGATAAGCAGGCAGCCTTTGCGCTTTATCGCTGGCTTCTGCCGCTGCTTCGCATGGACACCGTGCCGAAGTTTGTGCAGCTGATCAAGCAAGTGCAGGAAGAGCTGGGCGCGGGCAACGCGCGAGTGCGGCCGCCGCGGCTGCAGGTAGTGGACGCGGAGCTTGCTGAGACACGCGCGGCTGTGGCTTATGCGCTGGCGAATCGCGTTGCCGGGGCGAATGTAAGCACGCCGTTCCAAAGATGAGCAAGGGGGAGCGATTGGCTTCCTATTTCGCTTTGCGCTGCAGGCAGGGCTTATCGGCGCGGTTTGCCCCATCCGCCGCCGCCCGGCGACTCGATTCGCAGCCGGCTGCCTGCTTTAAGCTCCAGCGTGCATTTGCCGGGCAGGATGCGTTGGACACCATCTTCGATTGCTGTGGTGATTCCGCTTGCGCCGGGCGAGCCGCCGCTCAGTCCCCAGGGATGCAGCGTGCGGCGGTCGGCAAGCAGTGTGACCTGCGCGTCGCTGAGAAGCTCAACCTCGCGCACTACGCCATTGCCGCCCGCATGCAGGCCCGCACCGCCTGAACTGTGCCGCAGCGCGTAGCGCGTCACGCGAAAGGGATAGGCGTACTCAAGCGCTTCCGCCGGCGTATTCAGCGAGTTGGTCATGTGGGCATGATGCGCGCTGGCTCCCGCGCTCTGCGGCGATCCGCCATGTCCGCCGGCGATGGTTTCGTAGTAGGTGAAAGGCAATCCGGTACGTGGATCGATGCCGCCGATGGTTAGATTATTCATCGTGCCGGAGCTTGCTGCCGGAACACGCTCCGGGCATGCGGCCGCGAACGCGCGCAGCAGCACATCCACGATCCGCTGCGACGTCTCAACATTGCCGCCCGCAACAGCCGCGGGAGGCCGCGCGTTGACAACGGTTCCCTCAGGAGCGATGACGCGAACAGGGCGCATGAGACCTGCTGTAGCGTGGCTAGTCGTGGCGCGGCCCTGCGCATACATCAGGCATCGCAGGACATAAAAGACCGCTGACCATGTAATGGCATAGACCGCGTTGATGCTGCCTGCGGCCTGATGGTCCGTGCCGGTGAAATCGACCTCAACTCTTCCGCGTTTCGGATCGATTCGCACGGCTACACGAATGCCGATCGGCTTTGCATGTACGCCGTCATCGTCCAGAAAATCTTCTGCGCGGAATTCACCCGCAGGTAATTCGCTCAGCATGGCGTGCATCCGCTTCTCCGAGCGTGCAAGCAGGGCGCGTACACTCGCATCGAGCCGAGTCTCTTTGGAACTTGTGGATCCAAAGCGCGCGGCAAGCTCGCGCATACGCTCGATGCCCACATGGCATGCGCCCATCTGCGCGGTCAGGTCGCCTTCGCGCTCCGCGGGCGTGCGCACATTCGCCAGCAGAATCGCCTTCACCTGCGCGTCCATCTTACCTGCATGCATCAACTTCACAGGCGGAATGCGAATGCCCTCCTGCGCGATCTCGCGGCATGGGCCCATCGAGCCAGGGTACATGCCGCCTACATCCGCATGATGCGCGCGATTGGCTACGTAAAATGCTGGACTGCGCTCGCGACCGATGAAGACCGGCGCGACCATTGTCAGGTCCGGAAGATGCGTGCCGCCGCGATAGGGATCGTTGAGCAGCGCCACATCGCCGGGCGCAAGATCGAAGGCATCGAGAGCCGCGCGAACGGACATCGGCATGGAGCCAAGATGCACTGGCATGTCGTCGCCCATGGCAATCAGATCGCCGCGGGCACCAAAGACTGCCGAGGAATAATCGCGGCGCTCTTTGATATTGGGCGAGAAGGCGGTGCGGCGCAGGGCCGCGCCCATCTCGACGGCGACGGAGTGTAGTGCCGCTGCGATCACCGCTATCTCCGCAGGGTCCGGCATATTGTTGCGTGCGCGTTTCATCGCTTTCCTCCTGCCTTCAAGATCAGATTGCTGTGCGCATCGACCGACGCCGCCCATCCAGACGGCACAAACGTGGTGGCGGAGAGTTCCGTCACCACTGCTGGACCGGCAAAGCGGTCCCCGGCGCGCAGCTTTTCGCAATCGAGCAGCCATGCACGCCGCCAGCGGCCGCCTTCATAAATTCGATGCGCCGCGAGCCTCGCCTGCCGCGCGTTGCCGGGCTTGAGTTTTTCGGAACGCGTGCGTGGAGCAGCGGTTCGCGCAATCGCTATCACGCGCAATGTAACGATCTCTATTGCGCGCGAGGCATCCTTGTAGCCGTAGCGCTTTTCATGCAGCGTGTGAAAACGCCGAGTGGCGTCGGTATTTCCTTTGTCCATACCCCAGGGAACGCGGAGCTCGAAGCCCTGACCACGATAACGCATCTCCGCGAAGCGTTTCATTTCGGGCTTCAACCTGTCTGCGGCGAAGACCGCTTTAGCTTCTGCTTCGAGTTCGCGAAAAATGCGCGTCACATGCGTATCCTTTGGGCTCACCATTACAGTCCGTGCGAACTCACGCTTTACATCTGCATCGAGAATTCCCATTGCGGAGAGAGCGCCGGGCGCAGCGGGAATTACTACCTGCTTTATGCCGAGCGCACTTGCCAGTTCGCAGGCGTGCAGTGGGCCTGCGCCGCCGAAGCCGATCAACGCGAAACCGCGTGGGTCGTGACCACGCTCTACAGAAACTCGCCGAAGCGCCGCATCCATTTCCGCATTGGCCACGCGCACGATTCCCTCAGCCAGCGCTTCAATAGACTCCATCGCGTCATTCTCGCGGAGCAACTGGTCCAGCGCAGCACGAGCGCGCTTTGCATCAAGTTGCATTCCGCCGCCGAGAAAATTGTCTGACGCAAGACGGCCTAGAACCAGGTTCGCATCTGTTACTGTGGCTCGCTCTCCGCCTCGCCCATAGCAAGCAGGTCCTGGCGCGGCTCCAGAGGATTCCGGTCCTACGCGCAAGAGGCCACCGGAATCAAAGTGGGCTATCGATCCCCCGCCAGCGCCTGCGGTGTGAATCTCCAGCATGGGCACGCCTACGGGCAGACTTGCTACTTCACCTTCGATGGTTACTTCCGGTTCGCGCGCTGTTTCCAGGAGCGCCACGTCGGTCGACGTTCCACCCATGTCAAAGCTCAGCGCCTGTGCGATACCAGCACGCCGGGCTACGCTCAGCGCGCCCATGACCCCGCCGGCGGGACCGGAAAGAATTGTTCGCACCGGCTCCTCTGCCGCGACGCGCGCCGACAGAATTCCGCCGGAGGACTGCATGATGCTTAGCTTTCCGGCTAGCTTATCTTCCATGCCGCGGATGTAGCGCTCCATCTTTGGCGCAATGTATGCATTGATCACAACCGTGGAAGCGCGCTCGTACTCGCGGAACTCCGGCAGAATTTTGTGCGACAGGCTTACCGGCAAACTCAACTGCGCAAGTGCTGCGCCAATAGCTCGCTCATGCACTGGATTCGCGAAGCCAAACAGGAGCGATACCGCGATGGACTCCGCGCCACCAGCGTGAATCTGCTCGCGCAGCTCAGTCAACGTAGCCTCATCGAGAGCACATATCACTTTGCCGTCTGAACCGATGCGTTCCGCCGCGCCGATGCAGATGCGTGTCAGCGGCTCGGGACGATGCTGATTCCAGTCATACAGGCTGGGACGCGCCTGACGCGCCAGGGCCAGCGTGTCCTCAAAGCCTGCGGTGGTTACAAAGGCCACGCGCGCGCCTTTGCGCTCAAGCAGCGCGTTTGTCCCGACTGTCGTTCCGTGACGCACTTCCACTTCATCCGCGCTCGTTTGTGCGGCAATTTGCGCCACGGCTTCCAGCAGCGCGCGGCCTGGGTCTTCAGGCGTTGAAGCCACCTTCACCACATGCACGCGCCCGCCTGCGCGAAAGACACAATCGGTAAAGGTGCCACCGGTATCGACTGCAATGACAATACGCTTGTTCATCAGAAGCCAACATATCAGGCGTGGCGCATGTTTTTCCGCTGGACTGTCGCGAGCCTGGATGAGAAAGTGAAAGCTCACCTCATGCCCGCCAGTTCACAACCCTTTCGCTGGTCCGCAGCCACCCCGGCGCAACGCCGCGTTGTGATCGCGGCTGGGCTCGGCTGGATGCTGGATGCCTTCGATGTGATGCTCTACTCGATCATTCTGGCCAGCCTGATGTCCGCCTTCGGCATGAGCAAATCGACAGCAGGGCTGCTCAACGCGCTCACACTCGTCGCGTCGGCGTGCGGCGGAATTCTCTTCGGCTTGCTTGCGGACCGCTTTGGACGCAGGCCGATGCTCTCGGTGTCGATCCTTGTATATTCCATCTTTACCGCGGCCTGCGGGCTTTCGACCACGATCCCTGCTCTGGCAATTTGCCGGTTTCTTCTGGGCCTGGGCATGGGCGGCGAGTGGAATACCGGCGCTACGCTTGTGGCCGAGACATGGCCCGCCGCGCTGCGTGGACGAGCGCTGGGCATTGTGCAGAGCAGTTGGGCGGTGGGTTATGCGCTTTCCGCGCTTGTAGCCGGGATCATTCTGGCGCATTTCAGTTGGCGCTATGCCTTCTTTGCCGGCATTCTACCGGCGATTGCCGTTCTCTGGATTCGCCGCGAGGTTCCGGAGCCGGAGGTCTTTCTGCGGGCACGTGAGACCGCGACTTCGCGCTGGTCTCTTCGTCCGCTTATTCTTCGCCCGTTTCTCAGGCCACTCATCCTGCTCACCGCAGCCAACACCTGCGGCATGTTTGCATGGTGGGGACTGTTCACGTGGATTCCCGCGTATCTTGTGCTCGATGCGGCGCACGGCGGCCGCGGCTTCAGCCTGTTGAACCTTACCGGCTTTCTTGTCGCGCTGAATCTGGTGGGAATGCTGCCGGGCTATCTGCTCTTCGGCGTGATCGCGGATCGCTTTGGACGACGCCTGAGCTTTGTGATCTATCTTGCAGCCGCAGCGGCTTCGGTTGCGCTGTTTGCCGCTGCGCGCCAGCCTGTGGCCATCTTCCTGGCTGCCTGCGTCTCCGCATTCTTCGGCACGGGTTTCTTTACGGGCTCCGGCATTATCGCTTCGGAGATTTTTCCCACTTCTATCCGTGCTACCGCGCTTGGCATCTCGTACAACCTGGCCCGCGGACTAAGCGCGCTTGCTCCGTTCACGATCGGGGTGCTGGCAGAGCGGCACGGACTGGCCGCAGCCTTCACCGTCTCCGCTGTGGCCTTTGCGCTGGCTGCGTTCTTTGGGCTGTTCCTGCCGGAGACCGGCGGGGCTGGACTCGAAGTAGCATCATGCGCATCTTCGCTACAAACCTCATGACCGGCACGCAGGACATATCTTGCAACTGACTCTGCCGTACCGTATTCTCCGGTTTTAATGTTATGGCAAAATTTTCCTCGGCGATGATCGTGTTCGCGCTCGCCTCCGGCGCTGCAGTACGGATTGCGGCGGCCCAGTCTGCGCCTCCAGCGCCGGACAAAGTGTGGCATGCGCCTGCCGAGCAGGGCCTGAGTCGCAGTCTTGCAGCGCATCCGGAACAGAAATACGAGATTGACGCGACGCACAGCTACTCGCTGGCAGAACTGATCGATCTGGCCCAGCGGCATAATCCGGAGACTCGTGAGGCGTGGCAGGCGGCACGCGCGAAGGCCGATGAGCTTGGCATTGCCCGCAGCCAGCTCTTTCCCACGCTGACCGCAGTGGTCCTTGCGTCGTCCCTTCGCCAGGCTGCGCTGCTTTCTTCTCACTTTGATCGCCAGACCGAGGGCCTTTTTATTCCCGAGCTGCATGTGACCTGGCTCGTCTTTGACGGTGGCGAGCGCGGCGCGACCATAGATACAGCCAAAGCCAACCTGCTTGCCGCCGATGTAAGTTTTAATGACACGCATCGCAAGCTGATCTACGCGGTTTCTTCGGCTTACTATCATCTGCTGAATGCACGAGGGCAACGCGAGGCCGAAGAGGCGAGCCTGAAGAACGCGCAGGCCGTGGAAGACCAAGCTCACAGCCGGCTGGACAATGGGCTGGCCACCAGGCCCGATCTGTTGGAATCCACTGCCGCCCGCGCACAGGCCGAATACGATCTGCAGGCTGCCATCGGAACGGAAGCAATTGCGCATGGCGAGTTGGCCACAACGATGGGCCTGCCGCCTGAGACAGAGCTCACCGTGGTGGAGATCGACAAGCTGCAACCGCCGGCGGCAATGGCAGACTCGGTTGACAAGGAAATCGAACGCGCATTTTCGCAACGCCCGGAGCTGCTCACGCAGATTACGCGCCTGCGCGCTGCATCGGCATCGATCAAGGCGGCGCGTTCCGCCTATATCCCTTCGCTCGATCTGGTAGGCGATGGCGGCATGGCCCGCGCTTATGGCGAGCTGGATCAGTTGCCGCGCACCTACGCACAGGGTGAGTTGTGGGATGCGGGTCTGGAGCTGCGCTGGACGCTTTTTGACGGCCTGCGGCGCGAGCGAGAGATGGCTCGCGCGAAGGCCGAGAAGAAAGCTGCCGAAGCCGGCATTGACGCGCTGCGCGACCAGGTTTCAAATGAGGTCTGGGCCGCGTACACCAACATGCAGACAGCCTTGCGTCAGCAACAGGCTGCCGCGGCGCTGCTGGCCTCGTCAAGCGAAGCATACAATGCCACGCGCGAATCTTATAGTTACGGCGTTCGCAACATCATTGATGTCATCACTGCACAAAAGGCTCTGGCGCAGGCGCGCTCGGAAGACGTCTTTGCCCGCACGCAGCTTCTGCTGCAATCGGCCACGCTCGCCTTCCGCACCGGTGACCTGATCCAGCTTCCGCCCGGCAAAGGAACCCCTTGAAGCAAGCACGCAACATTCCGGCGCTCCTGCTTGCACTGCCGCCAGTTCTCTTACTGGCGGGCTGCTCGCATGCGCCCACATTCAACATCCTCGGCTCGTTTTTTCCCTCATGGCTGCTGTGCCTCATTGTGGGCATCTGCGTGGCAGCGCTGGTCCACTGGCTTCTAACGCGTTACAAACTTGAAAAGCTTATCGCGTGGCCTGTGCTGATCTACCCTTGCCTGGCGGCCTTCTTTTCTTTTTTTCTCTGGCTTATATTTTTCAGTTAGCGAGCATCACCTATGGCGAATGAAGAGACACAGAACGAACACGGCGTGCAGCGCTACATCGTCAGCGGCGGTATTCTGCTTGTCACCGCCATTACGGGCCTGCTGGTGCTGCGCCAGATCAATGACAATCCGCGCACGGACGACGCTGAAATCTTCGCTAACTACATTGGGATTGCTCCGGTTGTCAGCGGCCCCATCACGCATCTCTACGTGGCGGACAACCAACTGGTAAAGGCTGGCGATTCCCTCCTCGAAATTGATCCGCGCCCGTATGCATACGCGCTTGCGAACGCAAGATCCGAGAAGGCCACGCTGGAAGGCGAGATCGGCGACGAGCGACGCATCATTGCCTCCAAAGCCTCCGCAGTCGACGTCGCCAAAGCCAGCGCTGCGAGTGCGGAAGCGGCTTTGCATCGCGCAAACGCTGCCATTGCACAGGCCAAGGCCGAAGTGGGCAACGCAAAGGCTGCGCTTGATCGCGCCATCGCCGAGCAGTCTTATGCGGACAATAATCTTCATCGGCTGGAACCGCTGCTCGCCAAGCAATTCGTCACAGTGGACCAGGTGGATCAGGCGCGCACCGCATCTGTAGCCCGCGCGCAGGCTGTTGAACAGGCCCGCGCGCAACTCGCACTGGCGCAGGCAAGCCTGGAAGGCGCAAACGCGCTGTATCTTCAGGGGCAGGCAAATGTGATTGGCAGTGCGCATGGCGTACAGCAGGCGACGCACTCCGTCACCACGCTCGCGCCATACACCGAGCAACTCGGCGGGCGACAGGCAGCCATTGATACAGCGCAATACAATCTCGACAGTAGCCGCGTTATTGCGCCATTCGATGCCCGCGTAACCAATCTCACACTTTCGCAGGGCGCTTATGCCAGTGCGGGCCAACATATCTTCACGCTTATCGACACGCGCACATGGTGGGCTGTCGCCAACTTTCGCGAAACACAGCTTGCCCATATTCAACCCGGCATGAAAGCGGATGTCTACATCATGTCGCGCCCGGACATTCGCTATGAAGGCACAGTGGACAGCGTCGGCTTCGGCGTGACGCCCGATGCAGAGCTTGTCGGCAAACTCACGCAGCCTGGCCTGCCTGACGTGCAGCGCACGCTTAACTGGGTTCACCTGGCATCGCGCTTTCCTGTTCGCGTCCGCATTGATAATCCGCCTCCGGAGATCTTTCGTCTCGGTGAATCGGCTATCGTCATCCTTCGTGGCGATTCGTCTGTAATACCGCATCCCGTCCCGCACCACTGAGCACGTATATGAGTACAACTGGGGGCACCCCTCGAACAGGCTCGCACGTACTTCCTCACGACGAGCGCGTATCTTCGTGGTTTCCAGACTTTCTGCGCAAAGAACTCGCGCCCTATCCTGGCCGCGGCGCGATCGTGGCGCGCATGGTCATTGCGTCCACCATCACTGCCGTACTCGTTGTCGTCTTCCGCATTCCCGGCGGCGCAATCGCTGTGCTGCTGGCCATGATCCTCTCGCGCGAAGACATTGTTTCCACCACCTACTCGGCTGGTCTTCGCGTGCTCTCATTCGCTCTTGTTGCGCTCTTCGTGCCTGTCGGCGGGCGACTCTTCGCATCTGTGCCGATCATGCACTTTCTCTGGCAAGGGATCAGCATCTTCCTCTGTTTTTATCTGCTTCGCGCTCTGACTAACTTCGCTATCGCGTCCACACTCTGCCTCGTTGTCACCAACATTCTTACCATCTGGTATCTGCCCGGCCCAGCCGAACGCAATGTGAAGCTCACTCTCTGGCAGGTGGCCGCTGCCTGCGTTGGAGCTTTGGTCACGCTGGCCGTGGAACTGGTCTATTACGCATTCAACAAGCATGATGAAGTCATCACCGGCGTCGATAGCCGGCTCAAACAGATCGAAGAGCTGATGTTGGCTTATGCTGCCGGTGAACCGGTTCCGGCTACCGTTAACCGCGAGCTCTCGCGCTATGCCGTCGTAGGCGCAGGCGTTCTGCGCCGCCACATCGCACGCACTGCGGATGAGCCCATCCATCGCATGCGGATGAGCACACTCGTCTCGCTCACTGGCCGCTCCATCGACTTCGCCGCCGGCATGGCTGCCTCTGTGCCAAATTGCACATCTGACGAGCGCGAACGCATGGGTCGCCTTGCCCTCCGCATTGCGGAGATTCGCCATGGTCTGGCTATGCCCAACCAGCCGCAGCATCAGCCGGCACAATGGGAGCCGGAGCCGGAATCCACATCCACGCCTCTGCTCAGCGAGCTTGAAATCATCATGTCGCTGCTTCCCTCGGTTCTATCCAGTGATACATCGCTCGATCCGCGCCTCGAAATTCTCGATACTCCCAAAGAAGAATCCCGCATCCTTGTCCGCGATGCCTTCGCAAATCCCGAGTATCTTCGTTACGCGCTCGCCGGCACGCTTGCCGCCATGCTGTGCTACCTCTTATACGTGGGACTGAACTGGCCTGCGCTCAGTACCTCCGTCACCACCTGCGTACTCACTGGTCTCACGAACATAGGCTCCTCGCGTCAGCGACAGGTGCTCCGCATTACAGGCGTAATCATTGGTGGATTTATCTTCGGCATGGGCGCTCAGATCTTCGTTCTGCCGGCTATTGATAACATTGGCGGATTCGCGCTGCTCTGCGCCGCTGTCTCCGCAGTCGCCGCATGGATCACAACTGCAAGCTCTCGCCTCTCGTATGCGGGCCTGCAGCTTGCGCTCGCCTTTTATCTCATCGTCCTCAACGACCCGTCCCAGATATCGCTCACCGCCGCGCGCGACCGCGTTCTCGGCGTGCTGCTCGGCACCTTCATGATGTGGCTCGTCTTTGAGCGCTTCTATCGCCGGCCTGCCATGGACGTGATGATCGGCCAATTTATCCGCAATACGCGGCTGCTCGCCGAACTGGCCGAGACCACCCTGGTCGAAACAGACGCCAACACGATTGTGCGCGTCCGCTCCGTGCGCGACCGTATCAGCAGCGGCTTTCAAGAGGTCACCGCGCAGTCTGACGCCGTGCCCTTTGAAACCGGGCCGGAGCGTGCCGCGCACATGGCCGCGCGTGATCGCATTCGCCGCTGGCAGGCCGCTGAGCGAACCTTTTACCTGCTGCAATCCCCACTGCTTCAGTTCCGCGTCTTTGCAAATCCAGCGCAGCGCAATCGCCCCTTCTATAGCATTGAGAATCAGTTTCGCCTCACATGCGGCCAGGTCTTTCGCCGGATGGCAGAGCATATCGAGTGCCAGATCGGCTCCGGCGCGAAAGGCGCCACCGCACCAACCGCGGCCGAAGTACACCATGACCCCGTTCCACAACTTGTTCCGCTGCTGGATACATTGCAGGCTGAGTGCAAGGAGCCCTTCAGCGAGCGCGAACAGGCTCTCTTCCGCATGGCTCGCACGATTGGCGGCGTAGTGGACCGCATGGAGCAGGAGACTGCTACCGAGCTGCTCTTTTCCAGGGAGTAGCGTGCAAGACAACGCGATTTGGCCTGGCCTGCTCCCGGAGATCTTGGGTGCATCATCTTGACAGGCCAGGTTCAAAAGCAACTTGAGCCACCAGGGAGGCGGCTCGCTCTTGAACTACTGATTTTTTGGTGCCGAAGAAGGGACTCGAACCCCCACACCCTTGCGAGTACGTGGACCTGAACCACGCGCGTCTGCCAATTCCGCCACTTCGGCACGGGACACAAGTCAGGCACAAAGCCGACCGGCAGTAACCTTGAGTTTCGCAGATCATGGTTAGCATGTCAATTTGGCCAGCCTCTCAGCCAGGGCCGACGCATCTTAATTTCCGAGTAGTCGAAGCATGTAGTCATTGTCCCATCCGGCCTGTAGGCGCTTTCCTTTGATTCCGAGGTTGCATGTTTTGTCCTGTCGGAGCAGGTTGAGAG
>NZ_JBEKYX010000059.1:0-70170 GCF_049510455.1 Occallatibacter sp.
AAGCGGAGGCTAGCCTCCGAACCCTAGCGAGGGCAGCACGAGGAGGTTTCAAAATGAAGAGTTTTCGCCTGGTTCTGTTGGCAGCTCTGATGACGGTTGGCCTGGCCGCAACGGCCACAAAGGCCGATGCGCAGGTGGCTGTGGGCGTGGGTATTGGCCCTGCGGTTGTGGCCGCCCCGATGGTCTACGGTCCCCCGGCGTGCGACTACGGTTACTACGCGTATTACCCATACTCCTGCGCGCCATATGGGTATTACGGTCCTAACTGGTTCGCCGGCGGGCTCTTTATCGGCGTCGGCCCGTGGTACGGCTATGGCTGGGGCCGTGGATTTTATGGCTATCGTGGCGGCTACGGCTACAGGGCCGGTTACGGCTACGGTGGACGTTTCGGCTATGCCGGACGGCCCGGTTACGGCGGCTATGGAGCCAGACCCGGATACGGCGCTGCTCCGCGTGGCGGATATGCAGGCGGCGGCGGCCGAGTAGGTGGCGGCGGATACAGCAGCGGTCGCGTGGGCGGTGGCGGCGGCTTTGGTGGCGGCGGACACGGCGGCGGCGGCGGACACCGCTAATCCTAAAGATTCACGAGGTTAAAAGGCCCGTTCTGCTTCGGCAGGCGGGCCTTTTGTCTTGTGCGCGGCAATTATGGCGCTGATGGACAATCGGGTAATGGCTCAGTTTGAAAAATCCCGCAGGGGCTAAAGCCCAAAGACTTTATCAGCCGGATTTTCGGCACGACTCAAGTCGTGCCCTGTTACAAAGCCTGTTCACGGTGAGTTGGCGGGAGTGCTGTCCTACCCATGCGCAAAAAAACGCGCATGGATGGGGCACATGCTGAAGTCGTGCCCTGTTACAAAACAATTCAAACTGAGCCAGTACCGACAATCGCGAGAAAATCCGCATCCCGGTTCAGTCCGGTGTAGCAGGGGCTAAAGCCCAAAAACCTTGTAAGCGACTGTTTCGGCACGACTGAAGTCGTGCCCTGTTACAAAGCTGGTCCGATTTGAGTTTTTCCGCAAGCTGTGAAGTCGTGTCCTGTTACGAAGCTGGTGCTATTTGGGTTTTTCCGCAAGCTGTAAAGTCGTGCCCTGTTACAAAGCTGGTCCGATTTGAGTTTTTCCGCAAGCTGTGAAGCCGTGCCCTGTTACGAAGCTGGTGCTATTTGGGTTTTTCCGCAAGCTGTGAAGCCGTGCTCTGTTACGAAGCCAGGAGAGCCGAACGATCGATAAAACAGGCCTTGCGCAGCAGCGCCATAACAGCGTTTGTGAACAAGGGTTATTGAATTGCGTGGGTCATCACAGTGCCGAGGCTGGCGAGGCGGTCGGCAATGCGCTCGGCGGCGGCGGGGTGGGCCTGCGTTCGAGCGGCCTGCCCCATGGCGGCGAGCCGCTCGGGCGATTGCAATAGTCCGACGATCTTTTCGAGCAGCGACTCCGGGGCGTCGAGCTCCTGTTCCCGGAGCATGAGCGCGGCGCCGGCCTGAACCATGGCTTCAGCGTTACGCTGCTGGTGCTCGTCGGCTGCGGCGGCGAAGGGAATGAGCAAAGCCGGTTTGCAGGCGGCGGCGAGCTCAGCCACCGTGGAGGCTCCGCTGCGCGCCATAACGAGGTGAGCGGCAGCGAAGCGGGCAGGCATGTCGTCGAGAAACGGCTTTACCTGCCAGCGCGCGGGATCGGCTCCGGAGGCCTGGTAAGCAGCTTCTGTGACGGCGCTGTGGCGAACGCCGCTCTGGTGCAGAATGGTCAGGCCGGGCACGGCATCGAGTAAAGCCGGGACAATTTTCGGCAGGGTTTCATTGAAGAGCCGCGCGCCTTGCGATCCGCCGAAGATGAGGAGATGCGGCGGCGCGGGCGGAGGCGGTTCAAGCGTAAAGAACTCGGGCCGCACGGGAATGCCGGTGACTTCGACGTTCTGGAACCACTCGGCAGCCTGCGGAAAGTTTACGGCTGCCGCCTGGACACTTTTGCTCACGAGGCGGTTGGCGAGGCCGGGCATGGCATTGGGCTCAAAGACCATGGTTGGAATCTTCATGCGCAGCGCCGCCTGCGCGGCGGGACCGGAGGCATACCCGCCGACGCCGAAGACTACGCCGGGCTGGAACTCACGGATGAGCCGTTTGCACTCGCCGATGGATTTGGGAAGCTGCCAGAGGGTATGAATGCGCGTGGAGAGCGAAACATTGTTGAGCGGGCCGACATTGATGAGGCGCAGACGGAAGCCGGCGTCCGGAACGAGGCGGATTTCCATGCCGCGCGCCGTGCCGACGAAGAGAATCTCCGCCTGGTAACGATCTGTAAGCTCGCGGGCAACCGCGAGCGCGGGTATGATGTGACCTCCCGTACCACCACCGGCAATCAGCACGCGCAGTTGTGACAAAGTTTGAACCTTTCTGTGGGAGTGCGCGGAAGTGCGCGTCTTTAGTCTATCTTACGAGATATGTTGAGCAGGATGCCGATTCCGGCGAGGGTGAAGAACACGGAAGTACCGCCGGATGAGATGAGCGGCAAGGGAATGCCTTTGGTGGGAACGAGCGAAAGAACCACGCTGATGTTGAAGAATGCCTGCAGCAGAACGGCGGTGGTGAGCCCGAAGGCGGCAAGGCGCGAGAAGGGGTCCTGCACCTTGAAGGCGACACGCAATCCGCGATAGGCGAAGAGGACAAAGAGCAGCACGATGGCGAAGGCGCCGATGAAGCCGAGTTCCTCGGCGATGTTGGCATAGATAAAGTCGGTCGAGGCTTCCGGCAGATAGAAGAGCTTCTGCATGCCTTCCATGAAGCCGCGTCCGGTGAGGCCGCCGGCGCCGACGGCGATGAGCGACTGATTGATGTGGAAGCCCGCGCCCTGCGGATCGGAGTCAGGATTGAGAAAGACGAGCATGCGCTGACGACGCCAGGCGACGCCGAAGAGCAGCATGGCGAGCGGAGGAAGAGAAGCGGCAACGGCAAGCAGGAGATACTTCCACTCCATGCCGGCAACCACGAGCATGAGCGCAGTGACGCCGGCGAGGACAAGCGCGGTGCCGAGGTCAGGCTGCTTGACGATGAGCAGAATGAAGACCGCCGGCATGATGGCTGCGCGCAGGAGAGTGTTTTTCCAGTCGCGCATCTGGTCGAGCCGCGTGGAGAGAAACCATGCCAGGAACAAAATGAGGACGGGCTTGGCGATCTCCGATGGTTGGAAGGTGAAGTGGCCGCCGAAAACAATCCAGCGATGCGTATTATGCGAAGTGTGAAAGAAAAAAACCGCTACCAGGAGCAGCGTGGAGATGGAAAGCGCGGGAAAGATGAAGCGCGGGGAGTTGTAGTGTGAGACATCGACGCGCATGAGCACGATCATTGCGACCACGCCGGCAAGAGCCCAGCCGGCCTGACGGGCAACATCCATGTAAGGCGAGTTATATTGCGCCTGCGAGACGACGGCGGAGGCGGAGAAAACCATTGCCAGTCCGACAAGGACCAACAGAAGAGTGGTAAAGAAGATCCACTTGTCTACGCCTACCCGTTTTGCCATGCGCCTACCTGCTTCACCGTCTATCTACGCGTTCTGCGAAACCTTCCAACCTCGGCCATCGTGCACGAGTTCTTTGAAGACGCGTCCGCGATGCTCGTAATTCTCAAACTGATCGAAGCTGGAACAGGCCGGGGCGAGCAGGACGATTTCGCCGGATTGCGCCTCAGAGGCGGCTGCCTGTACGGCGCGAGCCAGGGTCTCACAGGAATGTATCGGCACGACGCCGCGCAACTGCGACTCGATTTTCTGGGCCGCGGAACCGATGGTGTAAACAGCCCGGACGCGCTGGCGCAGATCGGGGGCAAGCGCTGTGTAGTCGGAGTTCTTGTCCTTGCCGCCAAGGATGAGATGAATGCCGCCGGGAAATGCGGTGATGGCCTTCATCGTGGCGTCCACGTTGGTGGCCTTGGAGTCGTTGTAGAACTCGACGCCGTTGACGGTGGCGACGTATTCGAGGCGATGTTCGACGGCCTGAAAGCGCTCGACGGCGGCACGGATGGAAGCCGGGGGGATGCCGGCGAGGCGTGCGGCGCAGACTGCGGCGAGGACGTTTTCGACGTTATGCGTGCCTTTGAGCGGGATGGCGGCGAGCGGCAAGATGGTCTCCGCAGGCGCGCTCTCCGAGGCGCGGAAGAGGACAGTGCCGTTCTCTACCCATGCGCCCTGCCGGACGGTGCCTTCGATGGAGAAACAGTAGACCTGCGATGTGGCGCGCGAGGCTGCCTGGGCGGTGCGGGCGTTATCGGAGTTCAGAACAAGAAAGTCCTGCGCGGTCTGGCGGGCGAAGATGCGCTCCTTGGCGAGAGCGTAATTTTCAAAGGTGCCGTGGCGATCGAGATGATCCGGCGTGATGTTGAGGATGACGGCGATGAAGGGATGGAATTCCTGCGTGCTTTCGAGCTGGAAGCTGGAAACCTCAAGAACCGACCAGGTGTCGGGTGTGCTTTCGTCGATCAGAGCAACGACGGGAACGCCGATATTGCCACCGACGAGCGTGGGAAGGCCGGAATCCTTGAGGATTTCGCCGACGAGGGTGGTGGTGGTGGTTTTGCCGTTGGAGCCGGTGATGGCGAGGGTTTTGCCCTTGAGGAAGCGGGCGGCGAGTTCGAGCTCGCCGATGATGGGCAGGCTGAAGCTGCGCGCCTGGACGAGCTCCGGAGTATCGAGCGGCACGCCGGGCGAGACGACGATGAGGTCCTGGCGGCGGAACGTGAGCAGGCCGTGGCCGCCGGCTTCGACGTTGATGCCCTGGTCGAGCAGCGCGGGGATGTCCTTGGCCAGGGCTTCCGCGCTGCGGACGTCGGAAACGGTCACATACGCGCCGCGGCGACGCAGAAACATTGCCGCAGCCAGGCCGGATTTACCGAGCCCGACGACGAGCACTTTTTTGCCTCTGAGGTCGAATTCCTTGCCGTCCATGATGGGAGCTTTCTCCGCGAGCCGGAATTGCGCCGGCCCTCGATGTTTCAATTTTGTACCTCGCCCGGCAGGGCGCGAAGCTGTTAACGCAATTTGAGCGTAGTGAGTGCAAGCAATGCAAAGACTAGCGCGCCAATCCAGAAGCGCGCAATGACTTTTGACTCAGCCCAGCCGAGCTGTTCGAAGTGGTGGTGAATTGGAGCCATTTTGAAGATGCGCTTTTTCCGAAGCTTGTAACTGCCCACCTGGAGTATGACGGAGATCGCTTCCATGATAAAGATTCCGCCGATAAAGGGAAGAAGAAGTTCCTGGCGGATAGCGATGGCGACGGTGCCGATGGCGCCGCCGAGAGCGAGCGAGCCGACGTCGCCCATGAAAATTTCCGCCGGGTGAGCGTTGTACCAGAGGAAGCCGATGGATGCGCCGACCATGGAGCCGCAGAAGATGGTCAGTTCGCTGGCGAGCGGCATGCGCTGGAGCTCGAGGTAGTCGGCGTAAACGACGTGGCCGCTGACGTACGTGAGGACTGTGAGCGCGCCTGCGGCGATGATGGTGCAGCCGATGGCCAGACCGTCAAGGCCGTCCGTGAGATTGACGGCGTTGGACGAGCCGAGCAGCACGAAGACGACCCACGCGACAAAGGGGACGAAGGCGAGCAGCGCGAGGTGCGGTACATGATCGAACCAATGCAGCATGAGGTCCGGACGCCAGCTCTTGATAAATGGCACATTGAGGGCCGTTGAAAACATTCGAAACTGCTGGAGAACGATGAGCGCGGAAGCAACGAGGACCGCGGCGAACGCCTGGCCAAAGAGCTTGGCACGCGGGGTGAGGCCGAGACTGCGGCGCTTGACTACTTTTATGTAGTCATCGGCGAAGCCGACTGCCCCGAAAGCGAGCGTGGCAAACATGACGATCCAGACAAGCGGGTCCGTTAGATCCGCCCAGAGCAGCGTGGGCAGCAGAATGGCGATGACGATGAGCAGGCCGCCCATGGTGGGCGTGCCGGATTTCTTCAGGTGCGACTGGGGCCCGTCGTCGCGGACGTACTGGCCGATCTGAAACTCGCGCAGCTTGCCAATGACATACGGGCCGATGAAAAGCGTGATCAGCAGCGCCGTGAGTGAGGCAAAAACGGTGCGGAAGGTGACGTAGTGAAAGATGCGAAATGGATGGAAGAACGGGTAGAGCTGCCGGTACAGAAGCCAGTAAAGCAAGGTGCCTCCAAAGGGGGGCTAGAACGCGAATTTCAGTCGATTTTACAGGCCGGGATGCGCTCCGGGCTGAGTCTTCATGGGAGTTTTCCGCGCTGCGTACTGTTTTCGATACGCCGTTTCAAAGGCTTGCTCGCGGTCTGCAACGAACCTGGTGTAGCCGGCGGGGTCGATGAAAGCATTTTTGTCGCCACGCTTCAGGCGGGCATACTTCTCCGTCAGATCGAAATAACTGGCGTGCGCGCCGAGGAAGATGTCGCAGGGGAGGGATTTGAGGACTGCGAATTGATGACGGAAGTCGTCGGCGATGTGCGGGTAGGTTGGATTGCCGATGAGCTTGTAGCTTTCGAGAATGCTTGGACTGCCTACGATGACGACGTGGAGCGGCTTGCCAGGTCCGGACCCGGCTTCAGTTTCGTCGAAGGTGTAGGTGACGGTGCCGGGAGTGTGGCCGGCGGTGAGATGCGCAACGAGAGTTGTGCCGCCGAGGGTGATTTTTTCGCCGTCATGCAGGATGCGGTCTACGTGGGCGGGCGGATACCACATGGATTTATCGCCGGCGAATCGGAAATCGGTGCGACCGCCGGATTCGATGGCGCGTACGTCGGCGTCCATGACGAAGTACTTGGCGTGGGTCTGTTGCAGAATGGCCGCGCTGCCGGCGCTGTGATCGGGGTGCGCGTGGCTGATGAGCAGAATTTTGATGTCGCTGAAGTGGAAGCCGAGGGCTTCGACGCTGTGCTTGATTTGCGCGGGCGAGGTGATGAGGTTGCTGTTGATGAGGATGTTTCCCTGCGGCGTGGCGATGAGGAATGCGGCCAGCTCTTCACTGCCGACGTAGTAGAGATTGCCGGCGATGCGAAAGGGCGGAAACGGGCGCGTCCAGGAGGGATCGATGGAGAATGCAGGAGCGTCTGCAAAAGCCGGCACGCAGAGACACAGAAGTGCCGCGATGAGTAAGGAACGAACGAAACGCATTGGATTAGTGAGTATTTGGTGAATCATTTTGGATACATTCAGAAACAAAAGCGAAACCTCAGGGGCTAAAGCCCAGTGCCATTTCCTGGGTATTGCGGCACGACTCAAGTCGTGCCCTGTTACAAAACCTCGCCAAGACGATTCCCGAAACACTGTCTACTCCTGTGCGGGGGCGGATTTCAGGATTTCGATGGCGCGCTCCAGGTGAACACCGCGCGAGCCTTTGATGAGAACCACGTCTCCTTCGCGGAGATTTGCTTTGAGCCAGTTGCCGGCGGCTTCAGCGTCCGGAAGAAAGGCTGCGGGAACGCCTGCGATGGCTGCGGCAGTGACGAGATGCTGAGCGTTTCCGCGCACGCCGACGACGAGATCGATGCCGGCTTCCGCGGCGGCTCTGCCGCAGGCGGCATGCAGATCCGGGCCGTGGGAGCCCATTTCAAGCATTTCTCCAGCGACGAGGATGCGGCGCGCGGCGGGACGGGCTGCAAGCGTGAGGATCATGGAGAGCAGCGCTTCGGGGTTGGAGTTGTAGCTGTCGTTGAGAATGGTTGCGCCGCGAATGGCGAGAATTTCGCCGCGTTTGTCGCCGGCGCTGAGTGTGGCGAGTGCGGCAATGGCGGCGTCGAGATCCACACCTGCTTCAAGAGCGACCGCGATACCAGCCATGGCGTTGAGCGCGTTATGCACGCCGAGGAGCTGAAGAGTGAGGCCGGCTTCGCGCTCATCCGCGCGAAGGTGAATGTGGATACCTTCGGCGTCTTCTATCGCGGAGAGTACCTGCGGATTGGCGCAAGGACCGCGGCCGAAGTAGACGACTTTGCCGGCGAAGTCGCGGCCGAATTGCGAGACATACGGATCGTCGCAGTTGAGGAAGGCCATGCCGTTGCCGGGCAAGGAAGCGACGAGCTCAAATTTGGCGCGTGCAATGCCGGCCCTGCCATCCGCGAAGTTCTCAATGTGCGCGGTGCCTACGTTGGTGACAACGCCCCAGTCAGGTATGGCGATGCGGGCGAGCGCTTCAATTTCGCCGGAGTGGTTCATGCCCATTTCAAGGACGGCGATCTCATGCTCCGGTTCGAGCTTGAGGAGTTGCAGAGGCAGACCATAGTTGTTGTTGAGGTTGCCTTTTGACTTGTGGACGTGAAACTTTGCGCTGAGGGCGGCGGCGACGGCATCCTTGGTTGTGGTCTTGCCTGCTGAGCCGGTGATGGCGACGATGCGCTTGCCCCATTGACGACGGACGTGGGTGGCAAGGGATTGCAGCGCGGTGAGCGGGTCTTCCGCGATGAGCAAGGGAACGGCGAGAGCGGCGTCTGGCAGCGTGGCGACTTTAAGTCTGGAGACGACGGCGGCGACTGCGCCGCGCTCGATGGCGGAGGTGACGAAATCGTGGCCGTCAAAGCGATCTCCGCGCACGGCGAAGAAGAGCTCACCCGGAGCGATGGTGCGGGAGTCAATGGAATAGCCCTGCGCGATAAGTGCGCCTGCGTGTGGAATGGCGGATGGCGCTTCAAGAACCGCGGCTGCACCGATTGCCGCTTCGGCTAGTGTGAGCTTCATTGTGTTTCTCCATAACCCAAACCGTATCCAAGCTCAGCGAGAGCTGTGCGGGCGACTTCAGAATCATCAAAATGAATTGTGCGGTCAGCGAGAATCTGTTCCGTCTCATGGCCTTTGCCTGCGAGAAGAACGACATCGCCGGGCTTGGCAGATTCAAGAGCGAGGCGAATAGCGGTGGTGCGGTCGGGTTCGATGACGTAAGGCTTGCCAGTGGCCTTGAGTGCGGGTTCGACTTCAGCGAGGATTGCCAGCGGATTCTCCGAGCGCGGATTGTCGCTGGTGGCGACGACAAAGTCGCTTCCCTCACCCGCGGCCTGGCCCATTTTGGGGCGCTTGGTGCGGTCGCGGTCACCGCCGCAGCCGAACATAGTAATGACGCGGTTGCCGCTATTCACGCTCTTGCGCGCAAGAGAGATGAGATTGCGGAGTGCATCGTCGGTGTGAGCGTAATCGACGATGACGGAGAAAGGCTGACCGGCGTGAACGGGTTGGAAGCGGCCGGGGACGGGCTTGAGTTGCGGAATGGATGCAACAAGCTGATTGAATTCAACACCGCGCGCGTGGGCGGCGGTGAATGCGGCGAGAAGATTGAGGATGTTGACTTCGCCTGCGAGGCGCGACTGAATGTTGGCTGTGCCGAATGGAGTTTCGAGTGCTATTTCAGCGCCTGCCGGTGTGAGCTTGTAGGTGGAGGCGCGCCAGTCGCCTAGCGCGATGCCGTAGGTGCGAACTTCTGCTCCGGCTTTGTGCGCGGCGATGGTTAATTCTTCCGCACGCGGGTCGTGCGCATTGATGACGGCGACGCGCGGAGCGGGATAACGCGTTCCGTCAAAGAGCAGGCGCTTGGCGGCGAAGTAATTGTCCATCGTGCCGTGGTAATCGAGATGGTCGCGGGTGAGATTGGTGAAGATGGCGACATCGAATGCGACGCCGATGGCGCGGCCCTGATCGAGGGCGTGACTCGATACTTCGGTGATGAGCTCGGTTGCGCCTTGCGCTGCGCCTTCGGCCATTAACTCGAAGAGGTCGCGGGATTCCGGCGTGGTGTGAACCGAGGGGAGAATCTGGCCTGCGACGTGATATTCGATGGTGCCGACTAGAACGGTTTTGCGGTGTGCGTGATTGAGCAGCGATTCCGCGAGGAAGGCTGTGGTGGTTTTGCCGTTGGTGCCGGTGACGCCGATGGCTGCGAGCTTGCGCTCCGGATGATTGAAGAAGGCTGCGGAGGCCTGCGCGAGGGCGCGACGGCCGTGCGCGACTTCAAGAATGGGAAGGCCAGCGTTATAGACGAGCAGATGATCGAAGGTTGGAGATGAGTCCGTGATGATGCCGAGTGCGCCGGAGGCGATGGCTTTCTCGACGAAGCGATTGCCGTCTGTTGTGCCGCCGCGCATGGCGACAAAGACCGAGCCGGGGCGGACGCGGCGCGAGTCGTATTCGATGCCTGTGATGGGCGCTTCCTGCTCCGTGAGGGGCGCGCCTGCGGAGCCTTCAGAGGCGATTTCCGCGATGAGATCGTTCCAATTCATACTGTGCTCGATTGTAGAGTTTTTATACGACGGTATGTACGTTTGCGCAGGGGCTAAAGCCCCATTTCTTGTTGAAACTCATTTGGCACGACTGAAGTGGTGCCCTGTTACAAAGCAACGCGCATTCAACGGGCGCAATGAACGACGATGCGGGTGCCGGGCGCGACCATGGTTCCCGCCGCAGGAGCCTGTTCGCGGACGGTGCCACTGCCTATGACTTGTACTTCGAGGCCGGCATCGCCGGCAATGACGATGACCTGGCGCATGGGAAGGCCGATGAGCGAAGGCACTTTGAGAGTGTTCGCCGTGGGGATGATGACGGAAGCAGAGGATTGCGTTGGCGGCGTTGCGGCGGGCGACGGTGGTGTAGAGACGGTTGTTGCTGGATTTTGTGCGGGTGCTGAGCTTGCGGCAGGGGGCTGAGGTGAAGTGGCGGCTTGCGCGATTGTCTGCTGCACAGGCTGCTGACGCAGCGGATCGTCGCTGGGCAGGTCGTTGATTGCGGCGTAGAGCGCGTTTACATCGGGGGAGTCGCCGTGATCGTCTTCGGCTACGGACTTTCCGGAAGCAGGGGGCGTCTTTTGTGCGTGCACCGGCTCATCGTGCTGCACGCCGAGGTATTCGAGCACCTGCTGGGCAACTTCCTGAAAGACGGGTGCTGAGACCGCGGCGCCGTAGTATGAGCCGCCCGCCTTGGGGTTATCCATGACGATGGCGACTGCGATTACTGGGTTGTTGACGGGCGCGATGCCGGCGAAAGATGCGACGTGCATGGTTTTGGAATACTTGTGCGTGGCGGGATCGATCTTTTGCGCAGTGCCGGTTTTGCCGCCGGCGGAGTAGCCGTTGAGTTGCGCATCCTTGCCGGTGCCGTAGAGGATGACGCCTTCCATCATCTGGCGCATCTGCGCGGCGGCCATGGTGGAGATGACGCGATGCGCTCCGGTGGGAAGCGGATTGGGAAGCTGGCCGCCGGGCTTGAATGGCGATGGCTGCGGCTGCGCGGCCGGCTGGGCGCCCGATTGGGGCGCGGACATGAGGACATGCGGCGGAAGATAGATGCCGCCGTTGGCGATTGTCGAGACCATGGAGACAAGCTGAACGGGCGTTACGGCGATCTCCTGCCCCATGGCGATGGAGCCAATCGACGATGGGCCCCACTTGGTCACGGGACGGAGCAGGCCGCGTGTCTCGCCGGGGAGTTCCACACCGGAGCGCGAGCCGAAACCGAAGGAGCGCACGTAATCGCTGTACTTGTCCTGGCCGACCTTGAGCGCCATCTTGATTGCGCCTACGTCGCTGGAGATTTCAAGAGCCTTGTGGACGGGAATGACGCCGGGATGCTCGCCCTGGTTGTCGTGGATGACGCGGCCGGCAAGTGTGATCAAGCCGCCCTGGCAATCGACCATATCATCGGGCTTGGCAACACCCGCATCCATCGCGGCTGAGTAGGCGACAAGCTTGAAGGTTGAGCCGGGCTCATAGACATCACTGACGGCATGGTCCCGCAGCAACGCGGGCGTGGTGCGGCGGAATTGATTGGGATTGAAGGTGGGCCGGATGGCGAGCGCGAGAATCTGGCCGGTATGCACATCCTGAATCACGATGGTTCCGTTGTCGGCGTGCGTGCGCGCCATGACGTGATCGAGCGCGCTCTCGGCCATGAACTGAATTTGTTCGTCGATAGAGAGCACGAGGTTCTGGCCGGGCTGCGGCTCGCTCTCCGTGGAGCCGAGAATGTGTCGGCGCGCGTCCATGGCGGTGTACATGCGGCCCGGCACGCCGTGAAGCTGCGGCTCGAATTTCTGCTCGATGCCGCCGAGGCCGGTGTCGTCGATGCCAACATAGCCAAGCACCTGTGCGGCGATTTCAGTGTTGGGGTAGGAGCGCTGAAATTCCTTCTGAAAATAGATTCCTTTGAGATTGAGAGACTTGATTTTTGTTGAAACATCCGGCGTGACGCGGCGGGCGATCCACGCGAAGCCATTGTTTTTGGCGAGGCGGGCGGCGATCTGGTCTTCGCCGGTGGGAGCGTCAGCGGGGTCTGTGTGGACGATGGAGGCGAGTGTGGAGGCTGCGGATTTTTTGTCGTTAATCTCCGTGGGAACGGCGTAGATGGAGTCCACCTGCACGGTCATGGCGAGCTCGTGCAGATTGCGGTCATAGAGGATGCCGCGGCGGGGAGCTACTTCAAAGGTGCGCTGCTGCTGCTTTTGCGCGCGGTCAATGTAGTCGTGATGATGCACGATCTGCAGCCAGAAGAGACGAAATGCGATGGCGCCGAGCCAGACGATGAAGAAGAGGCAGACAAGCCAGAAGCGCGCGCGCCGCAGGGGTACGGTGCGGGGAAGTCCCGAGTTGCGCGTCGAGTAGGAACTCGGGATCCGGTTGGGCATTGCGGCGGGCTGCATCGGTGGTGTCACTCCGGAATCTATCTCTGGGTTCGAGTTTAGATGCAGAGCGCTTATTGTATGGGCGCGGCCTGCGGTGCGGCTGGAGGCGCAATCTGCGCGAGGGAGGGAGCGGCGTTTGTGCTGTCCAGAGCTGCATTTGGATGCACAACCTGCCCTGGCTGCGGCGAAGCAAGACCGTACTGACGCGCCATGCTGTCAATGCGCGAGGGCTGCGTGAGCTGCGCTTCCGAGAGGCGAAGCTGGCGGTTCTCTTCGCGGAGCTGATCGAGCTGCTGCTTTTCGCTTTCGACGCGATAGGACTTTTCAATGGCGCTGAAGTGCTGCAGGCCGTAAAACATGATGAGCGTGAAGAGCACTGTAACAGCGGCTGAGAAGACGCGCATTTCGCGGACACGCACGGGATCCGGCGCCTTGACGAGACGCGTGTTATCGAAGTGCCGGGTGAAGTAGAACTCCGGCGTGCGCACTCCGCGGCGGCGCGCCGGCTGGCTGGCCAGCACGTCTGTATTGCGCTCTACCGCGCGCGACCGGATGCTGCGGCCGGTTTCAAAATAAGTTGTCGCTGCTGCCGCCATGTTTTACCTCCGCCTATTCGTACTTACTTCTTTTTCCGCCGCTCTAAGCTTTGCGCTGCGTGAGCGCGGATTGCGTTCTGTCTCTTCTTCTGCTGCCGTGGCCGGTTTCTTTGTTAACAGGTTCCAGATTCCCTTGTGCGCTCCCTCGCGCAGGCTGTCTTTGACGAGGCGATCTTCCAACGAATGAAAACTTATGAGGGCAACTCTTCCGGAGGGCTTAAGCAACTTTGGCGCGGCCTCCAACAAGTCCCGTATCTCGTCCAGCTCGCGATTGACTACGATTCGTATGGCTTGAAATGTGCGCGTTGCGGGATGGATCTTGTCCTGTTTCATCGCCGGGGCAGCCTGGGCAACAATTCGCGCCAATTGCGCTGTTGTTGTGACAGGCCGCCCGCGGACAATGGCTCTGGCGATTCTCCGCGACCTCCTTTCCTCTCCGTATTCGTAGATGAGGTTGGCGAGTTCGCCTTCGTTCTCCTCATTTACCACCTGCTCGGCGGTGAGGCCGCTGCGCGTGTCCATACGCATATCTAACGGGCCATCCGCCATAAAACTGAATCCCCTGGGCGCTTCATTGAGCTGCATGCTGCTCACGCCGAAGTCTGCCAGCAGGCCATCGAGCGATGCGGGCTCGACATGCCGCTCAATCGAGCTGAAGGCTTCGCCGATCAACACGATCCGCGGCGCCTCGCTGCCGAGTTCGCTGCAAACTTCGTCGAGCCGAGCTTTTGCCAGCGCCAGGGCTTGGGGGTCGCGGTCAAATGCGATCAGCCTGCCCTTTGGCCCGAGCCGCCGCGCGATCTCCGCGGAATGGCCCGCAAGCCCGAGCGTGCAGTCGGCGATGGTGCTGCCGGGCTGCACCCTGAGAAATTCCAAAGTCTCTGTCAAAAGAACCGGCACATGGCGTACGTTCGGACCCACACTCGCCTTCGTCATGCGCTCCCCCCTGAGGGGTTCAACACCTAATCTTTGCGGCGGAGCAATTCCGCCATGGTGCGGCGATCGTCGGCGGTGAAGCTTTCCGCCTGCATCGCTGCTTCAAACTTCTGGCGATTGTGGACCTCAATGTGGTCCCGCATGCCAATCACCGTGACTTCGACGTCGTCCAGACCGGCTGACTTACGCAATAACTGCGGCAGAACGATGCGGGACTGTGCGTCCAATTCCACCTGCTGGCCCCAGTAGCTGGTGCGGGCCAGATATTTACGGGCGGCCTCTTCAAACTCGCTCGAAGCGGCGAGCTGGTCTTCCCTCTTCAGCCATTCCGGCAAAGGCCAGACCTGGGCAAAGTCGCCTTCGACGCTTGTCACGTAAAACTCGTTCACCTGCGCGGACTCCGCCAACTGCTTGAAGGCAGAAGGCAGCTTGAGCCTTCCCTTCTCATCGATCTTGGCTGGATGATTTCCGCGAAACATTGCTTTACCTGCTGCCTGAGGCGACTTTCATTGCCTCGTTGCCGAGATTGCTCAGAAAAGTGAGCACAATTGGTTCAATCGGCGTATCTTCTAAGTGGAAATAGGATGTCTTAATCCACTACACTCCATTTGGCTCCACTGGAGTGATATTAGCTTAGATTCAGTCTCGAACCCAAGGGAAAAATGGAGGCTGGTATTCGTCTTATGGAGACGGCGTCAAGAGGGTGAACCAAGCCTGCCAGCTTGGGGAGTTTCAAATCGGGAAACACAATATATAGTGTTTATTGCTTTGATTCCGCCAGTACAGAGTATGCATCGCGGGTGCTTGGCAAAGAGCGGGACTCAGTGTATGGCGAATAAAAAGCGAAGTTCGGCGATGATTGATTAAGGTAGTGTCTCAGTTTGAAGAAACTGCCTCAGGGGCTAAAGCCCAATTTCATTTTTATGGCCGTTTCGGCACGACTCAAGCCGTGCCCTGTTACAAAGCAATTCAAATTGAGACACTGCTTTGATTAAGCGCCTATTGGAGCGGCGGCACGATTCTTCCGGTGCCGCTCGACAACGATGACAATCAGATAGATGAGCACAACGACATTGATGATGAAGATGCCGACCCGCGTCCAGGTGAAGCGAAGCGCGAGTTCGCGGATCTCAATGGGCAGAAACGATGCGGTGATGGCGAGGGTGAGATATTCGGCCCAAGCCTTTTCGAGGTAGAGGCCGACACCTTCAACGATGCTGACCGCGGCATAGCAGAAGGCGCCGAGGCCGATGCGGCGCAGCGCGGGGTCGTCGAGGAGCGAGGCCTTATCGAAGACGAAGTTGACGAAGCGGCCTTCAGGATTGAAGCGCAGGTCGGAGATCAGGCTGGAGAGGAGATCGCCGACATCTTTGCCAACGAGGCGGAGCGCGCCGACGCCTACCGCGGCGAAGACCAGGGCGATGAATACTTTATAGGCCGCAATCATCACCAGACCTTTGTCGTGACGCTTGCGGGTACGCGCGATATGCGTGGAAGAAATAGTCATGAAGTCGGAGCTAAGGTTGGTTTTATTGTACGGGAAACGACAGAAATCATTTCTTCAGCGTCAGCAAGGCCTCACGATCCAGTACGTTGCCGTCGAGGATCAGGTTCACGATGCGGCGAACGTTCCAGACGGTTGCGGCGGGGTCTCCGTCGAGGACGAGTATGTCTGCGCGGCGGCCGGGAGCGATGAGGCCGAGATCATTCCAGTTGAACTGCACGGCGTAATTACTGGTGGCTGAGGCCAGGGCTTCGCGGGGCGTAAGGCCGAGACGAACGAGCATCTCAAGTTCCGTGTGCATGGAGATTCCGGGGAAGGCTCCTGAGACCGGAGCGCCGGAGGCGGCGAGATAGTGCGGATCAGCCGCGAAGAAAACTTCGTTGATGCGCCAGAGGCGCATGGCGGATTGATCCGCCTTTTTGCGCTGGCCCTCTTCCATCCATCGCTGCGAGACGTTGGGCAGGTGATGAGCCCAGTTGGAGATGGAATAATCCAATTCCCCGGTCTCGCGGTTGGGCGGGTTGAACATGTGCATGGGATCGAGGAGGGCCGCGGCGGGCTCATTCCAGAGGTTGCGATGGTCGGGAAGCTGCTGGTAGTAGATGCTGAAGGTGGGCATGAGCGCGGCACGATGCTCGGCGACGAACTTTGCATAGTTGCGCACGTGCGTGTCAGTAGGCGGCACGCGCTGGGAGTAATCGAGCGCGGTGGTGGCTGCTGAGCCGATGGGATCTTCGACGAGCGGACGTTGCAGTTCATCGGGGATAACGCCCAGCTCGTAGCGGCCCATGTGGAGAAGCGCATCGACGCCGGCCTCAATGCCGACACGATAGGGCGTGGAGGCGAACTCGCCGTAAGTGACAATGCCCATCTGATGCGCATGAGCGACGACCCACTGCGTGTTGGCGGCGGTGAGATTGGGACCGAGCCAGAGAATACGCGTGCCGAGCTTTGCGGTATCGGCGAGCTGGCGGAGAGTGTCCTGGGGATCAAGCTCGGTGGGACGCGGGCCCTCGTGGAGTTTGTCTTTCCAGGCGGGGTCTTCGGCGAGCAGGCTCCAGTCATCGGCGATGCCGATGGAATCAAGCAGGTAGATATTCGGCGAGGGATTGGCGTGCAGATCGACGTGGCCGCGACGGTCATCGGAGCTGGCGACGACGGTGGTGACGCCCATGTAGAGATTGGCGTTGGCTTCCGCCTGGCCGGCCATGCCGGCGAAGCCGTCGATGAGGCCGGGGACGATGTATTTTCCGGTGCAGTCGATGACGCGCGCGCCCTTGGGAATGACGATTGTGCTGCGCGGGCCTACATCGGTGATCTTGCCGTCGTGGACGATGACGACCGAATCATGCAGATCGTTTGCCGATTTGCCCCAGTTCGAGAGATCGACGACTGTGCCGCCCGAAAGGACGAGCGGAGCGGTCTGCGACCAGGAGAGAACGCCGCCGAGAACCAAAGCGAAGAACCAGGCTAAGAAAAGACGATCATGACGCATATAGATAAGTGCCTGAAGTGGATTGTCGCATGGTGGGAAGGCGATTCCCCGCGAAGGCGGCCGCGGCGGCGACGATGAAGATGGGAAACATCTGGATGGTGTAACGCGGCTCAGGGTTTTCCATTGTGCTGAGCAAGAGGCAGCGCATGACGAGATAACCGCCGAGCATCCATGCGAGGGGAACGCGGCGCTGCATGAAGCCCCATATCGCGGCTAAGACGAATGCGAGGTTGATGAGACCGAGCGCGATGGCGGCGATGGTCTGGCCGGGATGCCGATTCCAGGACCACCAGTCGACTTCGAGATCGAATTCGAGAGTGCGTGGGCGAAGGAGCATATCAAAGACGCGGAGGACGGGAACACCTACTAAGCATTGGACGGGGTGGTTGTGAATTCGCTCCCGCGCGAGAGCTTCAAAGCGGTTGTCGAGGTCGGCGGAGATGGAGTGGGTCTGGTTGTACTCGCGGATGAGGGCCTGTGTGCGCTGCCGCTGCGCGGGTGAGTCGAAGGCGCGGGCGGGGATGTCGTCCATGTCGATGGATTCCGAGCCGACGTTCCAGAAGACGTTTGCGGTGGTGATGAATTCGGTGGACCAGGTGCGGAGCCAGTCGTAGAAGCCCTTGTTGAAGCGCTCGCCGGGGTCGTTGAGGTGTCGCGGGGCGAGTGGTTGAAAGACGTGGAAGGTCTGCCAGTTGCGGAGGGTCCAGATGGCAATGGGCGCGAGAGCTACGGCGGCGTAAATGACTGAGGGGGCGATGGCGCGGCGGATTGCTTGAAACGAGACAGGACGCGCGGTGTACCAGAGGATGCCGGCGGCGAGGGCGATGAATTGCAGAATGCCGTCGGGGCGCAGGAGCATGGCGAAGGCGGAGGATGCGGCTGCCAGGAGCAGGAACCCGATGCGGATGCGGCTGGTTTCGTTTTCTGCGAGGACGCGGCCGGTGGCGTAGATGCCGAGGGCCAGGGCGAAGACGGAGAAGGATTCCGTGAGAGCGATGCCGGCGAAGGCTGCGGTGAAGGGGCAGAGCATGGCTAGAGCCAGGGCGATTTCGCCGGCGCGGGGGTTGAGGTAGCGGCGGGCGAAGGACGCTAGCAGCAGGCCGGAGAGGATGTCGGTTGCGGCTTGCGTGACGAGTAGAACTGTTTGCCAGCTTGTGGCGAAGGCCGATTCGAAGAGGCCGAGGAGGATGGGGTAGCCGGGCAAGCGGAAGAGGGTTGGCGCGAGGTCGTCCGGAGTGCCCTGGCCGTAGACGCCGTAATGCAGGAGATTGTGGCCGAGGGCGAGGTAGTCGGTGGTGTCGTCGTCCGATGGCCGAGGGAACCAGATGAGGAGCAGACGCAAGGCGAGACCAAGCGCGATCCACAGCCAGATACGCCGGGAACGTGTGAACCAGGGGCCCAATCGGAGCATGATCTGGAGGATACAGGAAGACAGGGACTATGGGGACTGAGGGACTTGAACTGTAAAAGCCGGTCCTTCCCTCCGTCTGATGGGCTGTGTTCAGCGACTGTCTGGGCTTTGGTTGGTTGAGGGGAGTGCTATCCCCGGTCTCAAAATCGAGACCCTTCGGCTGCGCTCAGGGCAGGCTCTGAGGCACCCGGCGACTGCGCCAAGAATGGGACACCTGAGTGTTATGGTGAGCGAACGAGAGACATGGGCAAGAACAACTGCCGATAACTATGACACTGAGCCGTCACAGGCGGCGTTCAGGCCACAAGGAGAATATTCATGTCCCAAGTCAAGATTAGTTGTAAATACTGCCCACCTCCCCCTCAGAAGTATCCGTTTGGTGACGGAAAGCAGGACTGGAAGATGCACCCGTCATGGACTTCGGGCGTGGACGCTCTTAATACTTACAACGACTGGGTAAGCGCCGTTGTTTTTCCCATTGCGTTCCAGTGGATTGAGGAGCACAAGGCAGAGGTTTACGCGACGGTGCCGGACGAACTCCGAGATGATGTGGGCGTAGTGATTGCTGCCGCATTCAAGCTGATCGAAGAGCTGCCGGCCTACAAAAACGGCCTGGAAAAGAGAGCGTATCTCGAAGCGGCGGCGGCGAATGAGCCGGATGGCACGGCGAGGATCAATCCGGTGTGGACGGGCATTGCGAAAAAGATTCGAGCCGGCACAGAAGAAGCATTTGAAGAGCAATCTTCGGTTCTTGGGAATCCGTTTGAGAAGTACTGAGGAAAGGACCATCCCGCTGCCAGCAATCGGAACAAGATTGCTGGCAGCAGGAAGCTAGACTTCGTGAAGCGGGGCATCCATCTCGACGGGAACAATGCAATTCCGTCCATTGTTTTTTGCCTGATAGAGAGCTGCATCGATGGCCCGGATGACGGCTTCCGTTTCATGGTGAGACGAAGAGGCTGAGGTTACGCCGAAGCTTGCGGTTACCTGGAGGATGGTTTCGCCATCCACGATGCGGGCTGACTCTACGGCCTGGCGTAGTTGTTCGGCGCGGTGAAGGGCGCTCTCCATTCCGCAATTGGAGAGGATGAATAGAAATTCCTCGCCGCCGTACCGGCCCGCATAGTCATAGGAGCGCAGATCACGCGTGAAGATGGCACCGATCTCCTTAAGGACAAGGTCGCCTGCGAGGTGGCCATGACTATCATTGATCTTCTTGAAATGGTCGACATCGACAAGGATCACGCTGAGTGGAGTTTTTTCGCGTAGTGAGCGGTTGATCTCTTCGCCGAGGCGATCGACGATGGCGCGGTGATTCCAGAGGCCGGTTAAACCATCGTGCTCGGCCTTATGACGCATGCGGTTGCTTTCGTGCTGTAGTTCCAGCTTCTCCTGTTCCAGCGCGTCCTGACGGCGCTGGTCCTCGCGAATGCTGTTATAGACCGCATAGACAATGGCGATGAGGAGTAGCGATCCGGCGAGCGTGGAGATGGTGATTCCATTGCCGTCAATGAAAAAAAGGGGCGAGTCGACTCTGGACGAGATAGGCCAGTCGGTAAATTGGCGGCCTTGTTTTACGACGTTGACGAAGGCGATCATCATTCCGTCGAGGAAGGCGAGGATGGCTACCAGCCAGCGGGCCGGATTGAACTGCCTGCGCTGAAAAAGCGCATTGCCCACCAGGAACAGCGGAAAAGCTTCAAGCGCAACCGAGATGGCAGTCGATATGGCATCGGAGGTCTGAGCGAATCCAGTCCATTGGGGATTCCATGTGAGGACAACCAGGATTCCATCCAGGAGAGAGTTGACAAAGTAAATGCAGGCGAGGATGCGCGTGAGGCGGCAAATGGCGTGGTTTTCACGGAGAGGAAGAAGCCAGAGGAGGAGAAACCAGAGCGATATATCCTGTACGGCGCCGACAAGCTGGTCTGCTCCCATGGCCAGGCCGTAGGGCCATCCCATGTGTGCGTTGAGGAGCAGGACAGTTGCCGGTTGAGCAAGAGCAAAACCCGCGGTCCAGAAGAGAATCCATCGGGCAGGAGCCCGCAACCAGAGAAGAAAACTCAGGAGAGCAATGACGGCGCAGAGGAAATTGGCGCCAAATTGGAGTTGGCGGCTGCGCAGCCACTGAAACTCCTGTGCGGCCCTGGCAGTGGCAATGGCTTCAGAACTGCCGATGAGAGGAGCGGCACCAAAACCGCCATTCTCGCCGGAGTCGTGGGAGAGCAGAGGGGCTTTCCAGACGCGCACGGCGAGGACGCCATGCTGAAGCTGGCCGAGGCTGAAGGTCTGCACCGGCTGCGAATAGTACCAGACGGCGCCGGGCGGCAACTTGCCGTTGTGGCCGATGAGTGCGCCGTTCCAGTAGATTTCGTATGCGTCATCGACTGTTGGAATCAGGAGCGAAAAGGGCGGCGAGACGCCGGGAGCCGGGGTGAATGCGATGTTGCAGCGGTACCAGGCAAAACCTGTGAGACGGGCATGACCCTGAGCGCCCCAGGGCCGGTCTGCGGTCAGTTGTTCCCAGCTTGAGCTGTCGAATGCCGGGTTGGCCCATGCGGGATCGTCGCCAGGATGGAATTGCCAGGGGCCGCTGAGAGGGAAGGTTCCTTTGCCCAGGCCTTCGATTGCATTGGGCGCGGCCGGTGCGAGCTTTGCGCCTGCCTGCTCCGCGTGCAGCCCATGCAAAACGAGGGCAAGCATGGCGAGGGCAGCTATCTGGCGAAAGGCTCGACGGCGCGAGGGCATACTACTCAGCATACAAATTGTATCATCGGCTTGGCACGAGAAATTCAGATGGGGTGGGGGCTATTCCGTGGCCTGAAGCCCCGGCTCCCTCCGTTCAGGAAGCGACGAGGGTGCGGCGTTTGCGGGGAGCGAGGAGCGGGACGAGCTGGGACCAGGCTTCTTCTACGCTGACGCCGTGCTTCTGGCGGAGGGCGTCTACTTTGCCGTGCTCGATGAACCGGTCTGGCCAGCCGATGCGAACTACGGGGACGTGGCTGTCCATCTCTTCGAGGGCTTCCATGACAGCGGAGCCGAAGCCGCCGGTTTTGGCGTGATCCTCAAATGTGACGAAGGCGGCTACGCGGTTTGCGAATTTTGCGAGCATCTCGCGGTCAAGCGGCTTGACGAAGCGGGGATTGATGAGCGCGGCGGAGAAGCCTTCGCGGCTTAAGCGCGCGGCGAGGTCTTCTGCGAGGGGCATCATGTTGCCGAGGCCGAGGATGGCGACGTCTGAGCCTTCGGAGAGGATCTGGGCTTTGCCGACGGGGAGCGGTTGCGGCGTGGGTTTACGTTCGACACCTGGGACGGCTCCGCGGGGATAGCGGATGGCGGATGGACCGGAGAGAGTGAGCGAGGTCTTCATCATGTCGGCCAGCTCGTCTTCATTGCTCGGAGCCATGATGGTCATGTTGGGAATGCTGCGCAGGTAGGCGATGTCGAAGAGGCCGTGGTGCGTGGGGCCGTCGTCGCCGGAGAGGCCGGCGCGGTCCATGCAGAAGAGGACAGGCAGCTCCTGCAGGGCGACGTCGTGGACGATGGGGTCGAAGGCGCGCTGGAGGAATGTGGAATAGATGGCGCAGACGGGACGGAAGCCGCGCGTGGCCATGCCGGCGGCGAAGATGACGGCGTGCTCTTCCGCGATGCCGACGTCGAAGTAGCGGCTGGGGTGGTGCGGGCGGAAGTGATCGAGGCCGGTGCCGTTGGGCATGGCGGCGGTGATGGCGACGACGCGGGGGTCCTGATTGGCTAGCTCAACGAGTGTGTTGGCGAAGGCTTCCGACCAGGTGAGCTCGCCGGGTTTGGTGGTGCCGGTTTCGGGATCGTAGGGTCCGAGGCCGTGGAACTTCTTGGTGAGGTCCATGGCGGGCTGAAAGCCACGGCCTTTTTGCGTGAGGACGTGGAGCAGGACGGGGCCTTGCGCGTTCTTGAGGAACTTGAAGGTTTCGACGAGCTGCGGGAGATTGTGGCCGTCGATGGGGCCGTAATACGAGAGATTGAACTCCTCAAAGAGAACTGAGGGCCAGAGCATGCTTTTGGCGGCTTCTTCTGCGCGGCGCAGGACTTTGACGGCGGTTTTGCCGCCGATCTTTTTAACGATGCGCTGGGCGGAGTTGTGCAGGTTCTCGTAGTGCGGATTGGTGACGATCTTGTGGAAGTAGCGGGCGATGGCGCCGACGTTGCGGTCGATGGACCACTCGTTGTCATTGAGGACGATGATGAGGCGCTTGGTCTGCTCGGCGACGTTGTTGAGAGCTTCAAAGGAGATGCCGTTGGTGAAGGCGGCGTCTCCGGCGACGGCGACGACGTACTCCTCGCCTCCGGCAAGATCGCGGGCGGCGGCCATGCCGAGCGCGGCGGAGAGAGCTGTCCCGGCGTGGCCTGCGCCGTAGGAGTCGTGCTCGCTTTCGGTGCGGAGCATGAAGCCGTTGAGGCCGTGCGGCTGGCGGAGTGTGTCGAAGCGGTCGCGGCGGCCGGTGAGGAGCTTGTGGGTGTAGGCCTGGTGGCTGACGTCAAAGACGAACTTGTCCTGCGGCGTGGAGAAGACGTAGTGCATGGCGAGGGTGAGCTCGACGACGCCGAGGTTGGGCCCGAGATGACCGCCGGTTTTGGCCAGGGATTGGATGAGAAAGGCGCGAATTTCCTCTGCCAGGGTCTCCATCTGCGCGAAGCTCAGGAGTTTGAGATCGTCTGGCGAGTGGATTGAGTCAAGCAGTGCTTCCATGAAATTCCTTAACACCGGGGAGTCGCATAGGTTGCAGGGGAGGATGCTTCCCTGCCCTTTTTTGCCGAGCCGAGGTCTATCTTTCAGTATATCAATGCGGAGATTTTGAAAAACGTCCGTTAGGGGCTAAAGCCTTATGAAGTTTTTATAACTTTTTCGAGACGACAAAGGTTTTGCCTAACACAAAATCTCCGCTGCGATTAGACGCTTTTGCCAGAACATTGGATTTAGGATGAGGGCGGAGAGATACATGAATATCAGAACGAAATTATTGGTTGCGGTGGTTTTGGCGGCTGGAGTGACTACGGCGGCGTGGGGGCAGTTGCTGACGCCGCATGAGCCGGCGAGTGCGATGAATCCGCTGGACCCGACGATGCGGCCGGGTAAGGCTGTGCTGCTGGATCTGGAGGCGAAGTTTGCCAAAGATGTGGCAGAGCGCGGGGGAGAGGCGTTTGCGACGTGGTTTGCCGAGGATGGGGTGTCGATGAGCAATGGGGCGGCTCCGCTGATTGGGAAGGTGGCGATTGCTAAGTCGGCGAAGTGGGACCCGAAGACTTACCAGCTTGCGTGGACGCCTACGGATGCGGTGATGGGGCCTTCTGGGGATATGGGCTATACGTGGGGGCACTATGAAGGCAAGAGCAAGGATTCGAATGGGAATCCGGTGCTGACGGCGGGGCGGTATATGACGATCTGGCGCAAGGGGAGCGATGGGAGCTGGAAGGTGGTGCTGGATGCCGGGGCGAATGATGTGCCGGAGGGTGGGGATTGCTGTAAGTTGCCTAATTAGCAAAAAATAACTTGACACCTTGAAACTTCGAATGCATTATTCCGACGCGGGGTGAAACTATGTCAAAACTAAAGGCTATCGCTTTGAGCTCTCTATTTGGGCTATTGCTCAGTCGGCTGGCATTCACACAGTCTTCCCGCATGTCGACTTCAAACAACGTTGTAGATACCCTTAACAAAGCGGCTGAGGCAAATGATCTGGAGGGAATCCGTACGTACAGTAAACAAGTAGCTCTGCTGTTTGTCGCAGACTATACAGACAGAGCTTATGTAAGGTTATTTGCCGACCGTCTTAATGAAGCAGAGGTAATGGCGCGACACGGAGAACGGGCGTTGGTTTCCGAAGAGCAAATTGCAAACTCTTTTAATGACATTATGAAACGAGTGGGAGCCCCAGGTAGTCTACGTACCAATCCTGAAACAGTGCATAGATATCGAAATGCAATTTTACAAGGCGGAAATGCAACCCGGTTGATTTCCGTCAAGAGCAATGGACATAATAGCAATCCAGCTGAAGCAGTATTTCTATTGTATCTTTTGATATTCAACAACGCTGCCTTTAACAATGCAATTCCCACCGGACAAACCCCTGTGAGTAACCCACATATCACATTAATTCAACACCAAAAATCAGATCCTAATGTTCGCAACCTTCTCTCAACCTACTCCAAGAGCCATTCAAAAAGCGAATTAAGCGGACTATTCAATACTGTTGCAAATGAGCTTAATTTCTAAGGGAGGGCATCATGAGCGCAAAGTCACTTATCCTCTTGGCGCTAATCCTTTTTGCATCCATTGAGATAACTGCGTGTAAACAAGCCGTTAACTCAAGCCAGGGATTTTCATTTGAGACCGGCTCGAACTATGCGTTCAACTGCACACAAGAATCTCCCACTTGTGTCTACTCTCCTACTGTTCCATACCCTGGCATACAGGTGAACGGCTTTTATCAGTATGACGACACAGGTGCGGCCGGAACTGTTCAGACTTTTAGCGAATACACGCAAGGCGCCAACGCTAGTTTTTATGTTAGCAATGGCAGAGCTCCGGCAGTATGGAATGTATTTTCAATTTGGCCCGTTTATTGCGGAACTAGCAACTTATATGCCCAAGAACCAAACTGGCTTGTGCCCGGTGATACTCTTTATGAGTATTTGAATGCAGACGAAAATATTCCTAATTTATCCACAACTGAAATCACTTGTACTACTTATCAGAATGTGGCTCCAGCTTCATCCCGCTTCGCAATAGTAGGTAACCTTCCAGCATCGATCTCACTAAATTCGCTTACGCCTTATGTTACGACTGATGGCGAACCGCTCCTCTACGTATACGACCAAAACGGAAATATTGCAGCACAGGAGACGGCCTCGAGTATCACAAGTGGTGGTAGTTCCGCCACATTTCCGTTTCCTACCAGTCTCGGCCAAGGCGCCTATGGGCTAGCTGTTGTAAATCAGGCTGGGAGCGGAAGCATCCAACCAGCAAGCACTAACTATTTATCAATTGCGAGCAGTCAGACCGTTACAGGCAGTCCGTTTGGCGTGGCTGTCGGAGCGCGGCGGCGAGGGATTTACGGCTTGGTTTGCCGAGGATGGGGTTTCAATGAGCAATGGGGCGGCTCCGCTGATTGGGAAGGTGGCGATTGCCAGGTCAGCGAAGTGGGACCCGAAGGAAGTGGGACCCGAAGGTTTACCAGCTTACGTGGACGCCGACGGAGGCTGAGATGGGGCCGAGCGGCGATATGGGATATACGTGGGGGCATTACGAGGGCAAGAGCAAGGATGCAAATGGGAATCCGGTGCTGACGGCGGGGCGGTATATGACGATCTGGCGCAAGGGGAGCGATGGAAGCTGGAAGGTGGTGCTGGATGCGGGGGCGAATGATGTGCCGGAGGGTGGGGATTGTTGTAAGTTACCGGGGACGAATTAGAAACAAAAATAATTGAATTAAATTCCAAAAAGGTCTTGACGAGCTGCTGTTTTGGTGCATTAATGAAGGCGCTCCGTTAATGCCACTATTGCTTGCGCGTTCTCTTGAGGCTACTGATGCGTGCAATTAAAATGCTCTCCGGATTGGTCTTTGTTGCGGCACTAGCAGTCTGCCTTTCTTCAATGCTTGCCGCACAGCCAGAACATTGTGCACAGAACTTATTCTGTCTGTTCAACCAGGAAGCGGCTGTATCCGATCACGCGGGGATTCACAAATACAGTGAGGATTTAATTGGATTGATCGTGCCTAATCCGGGAGGCGACAACTCTCTTCATAAACTTACGAGCCAGCTTGCAGACCGTCTCGCCAAAGCGGAACAAGGAACGCGTGACGGCACAGGAAAGCTCGTTACCGAGGCAGTCGTTGCCAAAGCCTTCAATGAACTGGCGCAGGAGATCGAGGCTCCGCCCTCAGCGAAGATTGACGAAGCGGCCATTCACCAGTTCAGAGCACACGCCGCGTCGATCAAGGCCTTTCCCGCATTATTTTCAGCGGACCGCAATGGGACGAATTGCAATCCGGGCGAAGCTGTATTTCTCCTTTCCCTCCTAATCTCGGATAACGGTGTACTTCTCAAAGGAAATCTAGACAGCGCTGTTGCGTTGATGAAGTGGAACGGTCAGCAAGGCGGGGGCGGTGTCGGTGTCTCTCGCATTGCACCTATGTATTCAAGTACGCAGGATCTGCTTGCCAGGTATTCGTCCCATCACAATTTTGGCACGAATAAGGCGCTGTTCGACCACGCAATGAACACATTGAGCTTTTGAGAGGAGGGGTATGCTGTCGAAATTTACGTTGAAGGGAATTTTATTTCTCGCAGTGGCTTTCGGACTTTCAGGCTGCGGACTGTTAGGCGGAAATCCAACGCAAGGCATCGCACTTTTAGCCAAGAATTGCTATGCCGCAAGCTCGTCAACCGTCAATCACCCTGCGTGCCTTCCTGGCACAAACTTGACAGTCACCCCATACGTTCCAGTGTGGGGAAACAAAATTAACGATTATTACAATCTAAACACGAATCCGATAGTCGATGAAACTCTCGGTTCGGTAGACGCCTTTGGGAATGATGGGCTTCAGCCTTATATATCTCCTGAGAACGGGCCACTTATCATAAATAATGGAGAGGCGCCCGCATTTTGGAATATAACCTGGCTCGTGCCATGGGATTGTGGTTCCAACTCCAATCCCCAAACCGGCCCAATCCTAATAGAGCTGGGATACTACAGCACCGATTATTATTCAGGCACAGGGTATGAAATGGAAATTGAGACGAGTCAGTTAAATGCGCCGAATCAGCAGCCAATACCGAATTTTTACAGCACGAACAATGGATTAGAACTAAATTGTTACATTGCTCCCCCTTACATCATGCCAGCCTCTACTCGGTTCGCGATTTTAGGAAATCTTCCGAGCACTCTTACACTAAATTCCCGGGCACCGCTGATTACGCAGTACGGGATGCCACTCCTATACGTATATGACAAAACCGGAAATGTTGTAGCTACTCAAACCGCAACCATCGTCAGTAATGACGGTACACAAGCGACCTTTCCATTTCCTTCATCTCTTACCGAAAGCGGCTATTCATTAGCTATCGTCAACAGGAATGCAACAAGTACCGGGTTTGCACCCGCTGGCGATAACCTGCTGTCTATTGCCAGCAGCCAGACGATTTCCGGTAGTCCTTTTGGCGTGGCTGTTGGCGCGCAGACTACTGAGACGATCAATTGTGTCTATGTTGAAGTGGGAAATCCACCTCACCAGACTACGCAATGCACGACGAGTTCTTCCAATCCCAACACTATCCCGGTTGTTTCTTTGTATTCGGCCAATCAGGTTATGATCGGCAGCACGCTCGTGAATGTGGGCGCTAACCCTACTGCTGTTGGCACCTACGCTGTCAGCCCTGTGACCAACACGACGAGTAACGGCAGTGGCTACGTTACAACGATTCTCTCAGGATCGCTGCGCGCCATCGTAGCCAATTCCGGGTCCAACACGGTCACGATTCTCAATACAGTTACTTACGCGCCCGTTGCCACTGTGACAGTGGGAAACCAGCCCGTTGCCCTGACGGTCGACAGCACTGGAGGATATGCGTATGTCGCCAATTACACGGACAGCACAATCTCCCGCGTCAACCTCAGCACCAACACTGCCGCAGGAACCGTCACCGTGGGCGGACATCCAACGTCGGTAGCGCTGACTTCTGGAGGGACGCTGTGGGTGGGAGGAGTAGGATTTCTTACCGAAGTCAACACATCCACTATGACGGCAACCGCGACTGAGGCGATCAGCGGCAAAACTATTGTCGGGCTTGGCTACAGCGATTCGGTAGGCCAGATTGTGGCCACTACAGTGGACAGCAGCAACAACGTTTACGTTGACCAGATAGCTCCCTCCAGTGTTACGGCCGGCGGAACTTACGCCACGGTTGCTTCCAACCAAGTTTCCAGCGTGGGCACGCACCTGAATACACACACGGAAGCGCAGGTTCGGTCTTTTACGAATACTCTTGCAAGCCAGAGCATTTTGAATACAAATCAGCCGGGCGCGCCGCCACTTGTAGTTCAAGACGGTTGGGCTGTGGTTACCGCGACTCCAACCGGATTCAGCATTACGGACATAACGGGCAACGTTGTTCTTGTGTCGGAGCAAACGCCGTCCCCTATCACGGCAATTGCGATTGATCCGAATCTGAATGTTGTCTATCTCACGATGCCGGATTCGAATACGCTCCTGAAGGTCCCGTTGCCGGGCACAAACTGATTCACATCTCCGTGTGGAGGCGCGTGAGAGAATTCGGGGACGGCGTTCAGGCTGTATCGAGCTAAAATTCAGACGCCGTGGATGTGATGAAAGCTTTATGTCCATTACCGGCAATGCACTGAATTTGCTGTTTGGCCGCCCGCTGGCAACGAGCGAGGAGCGCGCTGAACATATTGGCCCGATTGCGGGCATCCCGATTTTTGGCCTGGATGCGTTGAGTTCCGCGGCGTACGGGCCTGAGGCGGCGCTGACGCTGCTGCTGCCGCTGGGGTTGATGGGCGTGCAGTACATTGTGCCGATCAGCACGGCGATTATTGTGCTGCTGACGATTGTGTTCTTCAGCTATCGGCAGACGATTGAGGCGTATCCGCATGGCGGCGGCTCGTACACCGTAGCCTCAGAGAATCTGGGTCCGAATGCGGGGCTGCTGGCGGCTGCGGCGCTGATGATCGATTACATTTTGACCGCCGCGGTGGGTATTTCAGCGGGCATTGGCGCGCTGATTTCCGCGATGCCGAGTTTGCAGCCGTACACGCTGGAGATGTGCCTGGCAGTGCTGCTGATTCTGACGATTGTGAACATGCGCGGCGTGCATGACACGGGCGTGGTGTTCATGATTCCCACATACCTGTTTACGGCAACGCTGCTGATTGTGATTGGGGTGGGCGGGTGGCATGTGCTGGCTTCGGGCGGGCATCCGCAGCCGATTTCGCAGATGCCTGCGATACCGCCGGCAACGGCGACGATAGGACTGTGGCTGCTGCTGAAGGTGTTTTCATCCGGCTGCACGGCGATGACGGGCGTGGAGGCTGTGAGCAATGGCGTGATGGCGTTCCGCGAGCCGACGCGGAAGAACGCGAAGACTACGCTGACGATCATTATTGTGCTGCTGGCGATTCTTCTGGCGGGGATTGCGCTGCTGTGCCGGTCGTATGGGATTGCGGCGACTAATCCGGAGGGCAAGGGCTACGAGAGCGTGCTTTCCATGCTGACGCGCGCGGTGATGGGGCATGGATGGTTCTATTACGTCACGATTGCGAGCGTGCTGCTGGTGCTGGCGCTTTCGGCGAATACGGCGTTTGCGGATTTTCCGCGGCTGACGCGAGCGATTGCGTTTAATGACTACATGCCGCATGTGTTTCTGCTGCGCGGACGGCGGCTGCTGTACTCGTGGGGGATTTATATCCTAGTAGCGCTGACGGCGCTGCTGCTGATTGTTTCTCGCGGTGTGACGGACTGGCTGATTCCGCTGTATGCGATTGGCGCGTTTATGGCGTTTACGCTTTCGCAGGCGGGGATGGTGGTGCACTGGTGGAAGCAGGACAGGACGAAGACGCGCGGCGTCGGGCTGAAGATCTTTCTGAATGGTCTGGGTGCGTTTGCGACGGGCATTACTACGCTGGTGGTGCTGGTGGCGAAGTTTCTGAACGGCGCGTGGATCACGGTGATACTGGTGGCGGTGCTGATTCTGCTGATGAAGTCAGTGAAGCGGCACTATGCGGAAGTGGATAAGGAATCCGTGCTGAACCGGCCATTTGCACGAGCGGAGACCGGACACCCCATCATGATTTTGCCGGTAGACGGCTGGAACCGGATTACGGAGAAGGCGCTGTCATTCGCGATGTCGTTGTCGAGCGATATTCGCTGCGTTCATGTGCAGGTGGGGGACGAGCCGGATACGATCTGCACGACGTGGGATGAGTATGTAACGGCTCCGCTGAAGGCCGCAGGCCGGCCGGTGCCGCAACTGAAGGTGATCAAGTCGCCGTATCGGACGATTCTGCAGCCGATTCTGGACTATATTCACGAGGTGGAAGGCGAGACGGATCACCAGAAGATCTGCGTGCTGGTTCCGGAGATGATGGTGAAGCACTGGTGGGAGGGTTTGATGCACAACCACCGCGCGAGCCTGCTGAAGGTTCTTCTGCTGGTGAAGGGAAATCCGCGAACCTTCGTGATCAACATTCCGTGGTACCTGGATACGCATTCGCACTGAGTGTGGGTGCGTGGCGCGTGTTGCGGCTTTCGTTTTGCCGCGCGCGGCGTCCTAGGACTTGGCTGCTTCCGGCTTCGTGGAAGCAGGGGTAACGGGATAGTCTATAGAGGTACCGGACCACGCCAAAGGCAGCGGCTCCAGCGGGAGCGGCGAGCGTGTGCCGATTGAGGAGAATTGCCCTTTGAAGAGCAAGTGGTTGTTTTTGGTGTTGGCCGCGGGAATGCCGCTGGCCGCATTGGCCCAGATTGCACCGGATAAGCCGGCCCCTGCGGAAAATCCCGATGCCGGACTGAAGTGGCAGGTCTACGCAGGCGCGAGTTATACAAGCATTAACCAGGTGAACCAGTCGCGGTACGGATTGATTGGCGCGGATTTTGGGGTGGCTCGCGATTTAGGCCGGTTCTTTGCCGTGGTAGCGGATGGATCGTACTACCCTGGCTCATACGCGTCGGGGAACCCTGGGAACCCGAAGGTGAGCATGGTTCTTGCCGGGCCGGAGGTGCATGGGCCGATCCTTGAGAAGTGGAACCTGTTTGGCCGCGTGCTGCTTGGCGGCGCGCATACCGGCGGCACGGGACAGACGCCGGATATCTCCTTTGCCGGCGGGCTGGGCGGCGGCGTGGAGTATCAGTGGAGACCCCGTATCTCATTCCAGGCTTACGGCGACGACATTGCGTCGTCATTTTCGTTGATCAATAACTCGCCGGAGCTGGGCTACTCGCCGCATCGGCTTTGGAATCCGCGCGCCGGGATCAACGTGGCTTACAGGTTTTAGAGATTCCGGAAATTCAACTGGATCAAGAAGCGGCCCGAGTCCTGATGGATTCGGGCCGTTGTTTTTGCTCAGGCCTGCCGGCGGGCCATCGATGGCTGCTTGCCGAAGGCTATTTATGGAGTTCGATGGTGAGGATCTGGCCGTCAATGGTTTTATCGGTCGTTTCGGCGTATGAGATGAGCGCCGCGCGGCCTTCAAAGTCCTTGCAGGGATTCATGGAGCCGGTTGGGGTGAAGCCGACTGCGCTGAGATCGATCTTCATAAAGTTGTTGTTGTAGAGAGTGACGGTCTGATTGCGCGCCTTGAGCTGAAGCTCGATGACAGCGGGATAGGAACACGTTACGGACTGGATGATGCCGGTAAGAGAGTGTTTTGGACCTGAGGCCGTGTCAGGATGCTTCGGCGTAGTGTCGGCTGCGACTTTCTGCACGATCCGGACAGTTTGAACTCCGGGCTGGACTCCAGCATCGACGCCTGGAATATCGGCAGTTGTGACAACCTCCCCTTGCGAAGGCTGTGCGGCGTGGGCGCGAGCCTGCTGAATCTTGGTGACCTGAGAGATGCGGCTCTGGACAAGATTTACTTCGCTGGGGGTCTTTGCGACTTTTACGGCAGTCTGGAGACCGGAGAGAGCCTGGTCGAAATGGCCCTGCGTCATGAGCACATTGATGGCGTTGAGGCGGTAGTACAGGTTGGAGGGGTCGAGCCGAATGGCCTGCAAGGAGAGCTGGAGGGCTTGATCGCGCTTATCAGGCTCCCGGACGTAGAGGCCGGAGAGGCGGTCATAGGCGGGAGCGAATTTGGGATTGAGCTTGATGGCGGCCTGCAGGCTGGATTCGATGAGCGCGTCATCTGCAGGGCTACCGCCCTGCGACATGGCGGCGAAGTAGTAGTTGGCGAGATAGCTCTGGGAATCGAGCTTGACGGCCTGCGCGTACCACTTGCGAGCATCTTCATGATTGTTCGCTCGCAGCTCGATGTTGCCCATGGTTTCCATAGCCTCAACGTTGTTGGGATCGGCCTTGAGGATGGAATCGATGAGGGCGCGGGCTTCCTGCTCCCGCTGGACATCGGCGAGGACATCCGCGCGGGCGGCATCGGCCTGGAACTGGGTGAGCGTGCGAACGGTGTAAGTGGACTCGTCAATGGGCGCTGCGGCGGAGTTGAGGACGAGCTCTTTGTAGTCGCCTGCGCTGATGTAGCCCTCGAGTTGGGACTGAAGCTGCTTGAGATTTCCGAAGGCTTGCTCAGCAGCTGCGACCGAATCTGCGTGATTGGCTACGAGATTGAGGTAGTCGTAAAGGCGGTGGGTTCCCTTTTCCTTATCGGTCATCTCGAAATAATGTGTCAGGGCCCAGGATTCCGCGTAAAAGACGGAGCCTTTTTCCTCTTCGTGATAGTAGGGCGAGCTGGCATCGATCTTGAAGAGCACGGGAAGCGGGATGAGCTTTTGCTGGCGCAGATAGAGGATGTCGTCGGAGCTTGGCTTGCCCAATTCTACGTTCTTGTCGTGGATGGTGGTGTTTTGAAAGAACTCGGCGATGCCTTCGTTGAACCAGAGTGGAATCCAGTCCGCGGCGGAGCGGAAGAGGAGGTGGGTGTACTCGTGGTAGACGGTGGCGAAGGGGTTTTCCTGCTCGGCGTCCAGGCGCAGAAGGATGTAATTCTTGTCGGGCGTGCTGAGGAAATAACCGGCCAGGTTGAGCTGGCCCTTGGCTAGATAGGCCTGGGGCTCGAAGGATTGAAAGGTCTTTCCGTTTTTGGCGGCGAAGATGAGGATGGGTTCCGGCGGATCGACATCGAACTTTGGAAAGAGCGTGGAAAAAACCCAGCGCATGCGCTCGAACTGATCGAGGGCGTGACGGCCTGATTTCTCTCCGGCGTTGGTGATGACGTTGAAATGAGGGCTGCGGACTTCTACCCATTGATCGGGCGCAGCGAGGGCCGGAATTGAGACAAAGCTGAGGAAAAGAACCAGGCGAAACAAATGTGGGCGCATGAGAGCGGACAGTGTAGCAAAGCGAGAGATCGGATGGGCAGAAAAAACGTGGGCTGTGTTGGCTGTGTCAGCGGGCGATTGAGTAGCGCAGGCGGAGGGTGCCGCTGGGGAGTGCGGAGGATTCTTCGAGGCGTAATGGACAGCGGCTGCCTGCGGGGAGCAGCGGAGTTCCGGAGCCGAGCAGGATGGGGATGACGCTGAGTTCGACTGTATCGACCAGGCCGGCGTCGAGAAGAGTGCGAAAGAGCGCGCCTCCGCCCATGAGCCAGATGTCCTTACCGGGTGGGGGGCCGGATTCGGCTTTGAGGGCGGCGACGGCTTCGGGGATTTTCTCGCTGAGGATGGTTGCGCCGGGACATTGCTTGAGGGTGGTGGAGACTACGACTATTTTCTTTCCCATGGCTTCGAGGGATGGGAGGCGCTTGATTGCGACTTCAAAGGTGCGGCGGCCCATGAGCAAGGTGTCGAATTCATTCCAGAGCGCGGCAAAGTCAAAGGATGGATCGGCAACGATCCAATCGTGTTCGCCGTTGGGTCCGGCGATGAAGCCATCGAGGCTTGCCGCGACGCTGTAGCGGAGCTGGCGCATGGAGTGGACAGTTTAACAAAGGGATGGCGTGAAAGGACTGCAAGGCTCAGATAAAGGATGGGTTGTGGCATTCGATTCATTCTGCAAAAACATAAAAATGGAGGGTGCGACCAACCTAATGACGATTTTGCTCACCTAATTTAAGGTTAGATGGTAAGTTTTGCAGGCCCTGGAGGGTATATAGATGTTGACTCGATGGAAATCATTGACTTTTGTCGCTCTCACCTTTGCTCTGGTGTGTAGCTCGCCTAAAACTCCCGTAGCGCACGCAGCCCAGGTTGCAGTCGGCATCGGTGTTGCTCCTGTATGCCCCTACGGATATTTCGACTACACGCCGTATGATTGCGCTCCTTATGGCTACTACGGACCCGACTGGTTTTCGGGCGGAATCTTTATTGGCGCAGGCCCGTGGTTCCATGGCCCGCATGGTTTTTATGGACACGTAGATAATCGCTACGATCCACACAATGGGTATCATGGTCCGCTGCCAGCGCGCGGAGCGCAGCCGTTTACGCACTTCCAGGGCAATGAAGCCCGGGATGGGCACGGCAACGTGGGCAAGGCCGGACACGAACCAACCAATGAACATAGCGCAGGATTTTCAGGCGGCGCACGCGCCGGGGGTGGACGGCCGAGCGGCGGCGGTCACCCGCGGTAAGCTGCTGGTCGTGGAAGGTGAAAGGCCCGCTCCGAGGAGTGGGCCTTTTGTTGTTGGGCGAAGAATGGATCAGCCTTCTTCGGTTTCGCGGAGTTTGGCGATTACGGAGAAGTCTTCGAGGGTGGTGGTGTCGCCTTTGATTTCGCCGTTGGTGGCTAGTTCGCGGAGCAGGCGGCGCATGATTTTGCCGGAGCGAGTTTTGGGGAGCGCTTCTGTGAAGCGAATGTCGTCGGGACGGGCGAGTGAGCCGATCTCTTTGGAGACCCACTTCCGAAGCTCGTCTTTCAATTCTTCCGAGGGCTTGTTTCCGGATTCGAGAGAGACGAAGGCAGAGATGGCCTGACCTTTGAGATCGTCAGGACGGCCGACTACGGCGGCTTCCGCCACTTTGGGATGGGCGACGAGGGCGGATTCGACTTCCATGGTGCCGAGGCGATGGCCGGAGACGTTGATGACGTCATCGACGCGGCCCATGAGCCAGAAGTAGCCGTCTGCGTCCTGGCGCGCGCCGTCGCCGGTGAAGTAACAGCCGGGAACGTCAGACCAATAGGTCTTCTCATAGCGTTCGGAATCGCCGAAGATGGTGCGGGCCATGGAGGGCCAGGGCTTGCGAATGACGAGCAGGCCGCCACCGGAGCCGGCGGGGACTTTTTCGAATTTACCCTCCGCATCGGGCTTGGTGACCACTTCCGGCTGAATGCCAAAGAAGGGGCGTGTGGCGGAGCCGGGCTTGGTGGCGACGGCGCCGGGGATGGGCGAGATCATGATGGCGCCGGTTTCGGTTTGCCACCAGGTATCGACGATGGGGCAGCGGTTGTGGCCGATCTTCTCGCGATACCACATCCAGGCTTCAGGATTGATGGGCTCGCCGACGGTGCCGAGGAGGCGGAGTGAGCTGAGGTCGTGCTTTTCTACGTGCTCATTGCCCCACTTCATGAAGGCGCGGATGGCTGTGGGCGCGGTGTAGAAGATGGTGACCTTGTGGTCGTCGATGATCTTCCAGAAGCGGGAGAAGTCGGGGTGGTTGGGCGCGCCCTCATACATGAGGACGGTTGCGCCGTTCTGGAGCGGGCCATAGACGACGTAGGAGTGGCCGGTAACCCAGCCGATGTCGGCGGTACACCAGTAGACATCGTGGTCCTGGATGTCGAAGACGTACTTGGTGGTGAGATAGGTGCCGACGGCGTAGCCGCCGGTGGTGTGGACGAGGCCCTTGGGCTTGCCGGTGGTGCCGGAGGTGTAGAGGATGTAGAGCGGGTCTTCGGAGTCGAGCGGCTCGGCGGGGCAATCTGTTGGCGCGTTGGCGATGAGATCGTGCCACCACCAGTCGCGTCCGCTGGCCATGTTGATGGGCGAGCCGGAGCGCTTGTAGACGACAACGTTCTGGACGGTAGGGCAGAGCTTGAGGGCTTCGTCGACGGTGGCTTTGAGCTTGATCTCTGTGCCGCGGCGGTAGGAGGTGTCCTGAGTGAGTATGGCGACGCAGGAGGAGTCATTGACGCGGTCTGCGATGGCCTGCGCGGCGAAGCCTCCGAAGATGACGGAGTGAACAGCGCCGATGCGGGCGCAGGCGAGCAGAGCGATGGCAAGCTCCGGCGTCATGCCCATGTATACGGCTACACGGTCGCCTTTCTTGATGCCGAGGGACTTGAGGGCGTTGGCGAATTTCTGAACTTCTGCGTGCAGCTCGGCGTAGGTGAGGCGGCGGACTTCGCCGGGCTCGCCTTCCCAGAGGATGGCGGTCTTGCCGGCGCGATCAGAAAGAGCGTGGCGGTCAACGCAGTTGTAGCTCAGGTTAATCTGGCCGCCGACGAACCATTTGGCCCAGGGAAGATTCCAGTCGAGGACTTTGTCCCATTTTTTGAACCAGTGGAGATCGCTGGCTGCGTTGGCCCAGAAGGTTTCGGGATCTTCGATGGACTGCTTGTAGAGCTCTTCGTACTGCTCGATGGACTGGATGTGGGCGTGGGCGCTGAACTCCGGCGGCGGCGGGAAAAGGCGATTTTCGCGGAGGGTGGAGTCGAGGGCCTGGCTTGAAGCGGAGGGCGTGGAAGACATCGATCGGTCCTTTTATATGAGCAGAAGAATGCGTGGGTGCGGCGCGGATTTTTGGGATGAACCCTGCGCACAGAAAACCTGTATGGGGAAACTTTATCGGGCTAGAGGTACGAAGGGCAAGCTGAGGAATTTCTCCTCCCACCCAAGGCGCAAAAAACAAAACGCGCCGTGGATGGGGCACGCGGAAGATGATTGCGAAAATTTATGCCGCGCTGCGCTGATCCGGAGCAGGATGCGCATTCTGTGGGGTAGAGCACACCTTTTTATGAAGGTGCGAACGCGGATGAAACGCGCCTAGAATTGAGGGATGAGTTCCAGGACTTCCCTTTCGTCGCTGGCAGAGTTGAATGAACGGATTGTTGCGTGCACCAAGTGTGCGCGGCTGCGGGAGCATTGCCTGGATGTGGCGGCGACGAAGCGGCGCGCTTACATGGATTGGGAGTATTGGGGCAGGCCGGTGCCGGGGTTTGGCGATGCGCGTGCGCGGGTGCTGGCGCTGGGACTTGCGCCGGGAGCGCATGGATCGAACCGTACCGGAAGGCCGTTTACCGGGGATGGGTCAGGAAATTTTCTGTATCCGGTGCTGTATGAGGCGGGGTTTGCCTCGCAACCGGAGGCCGTGAGCCGCGAGGATGGGATGAAGTTGACGGATCTGTGGATCAGCTCCGTGGGGCGATGCGCGCCGCCGGGGAATAAGCCCACTCCGGAGGAGTTGAGGAATTGCCAGCCGTGGCTGGATGAGGAGATGCGGCTGCTGAAGCGGCTGCGAGTGGTGGTTTGCCTGGGGAAGATTGCCTTTGATGGGCTGCTGGGATGGGCACAGAGGACGGGAATCGTGAGTTCGCGCAGTGGATATGTTTTTGGGCATGGAGCGGAGGCGACGCTGCCGAATGGGCTGCGCGTGATTGCGAGCTATCATCCTTCGCTGCAGAATACAAATACCGGAAAGCTGACGCGGACGATGTTTCTGGAGGTGTTTGAGCGGACGAAAGTGCTGGCGGAGCGCGCGTAAATTACATGAAAGTGGAATTTGTCTGAAAAGAAGCTTCCCGCAGGGGCTAAAGCCCGACCGATTTTTCCGCCATTTCCGGCACGACTAAAGTCGTGCCCTGTTACAAAGCAATTCAAGTTGGGACACTACGGAATCCGTGGTGAGGATGCGTCGCATGTCGTATGCCGGTATAGTGGATGGAAACGGGCGCATTGCACGCGAAGAGGCCAGCGCATGAGCAGAAGCCACACGGGGCATTTCATCAAGACGAACACGACTCTGAACGGAGACCCGGGACGCGAGATGGGTGGGGAGTTGAGCGGCGTGGATGCGATCGGGCAGGATTTTGACGCGCGTGAGCCGGCTGGCAGAGATGCGGCCAATAGAGACGCGGCCAGTAGAGATGCTGCTCAAATGACTGGAGCGCCGGTAGGCCGAAGCCTGAATGGGGCTCCGCTGGCGGGCGCCTTAGGCGGCAAGGTCAAGGGCCTGGGCCGCGCGGTGGGGCTGGGACGGCCTTTGGGAGCCGCGGATGAGACGCAGCAGTCGAATCAGGGCGGCGGGCACAAGGCGCTGTCTGTGCTGAGGCAGGCGCTGCCGGTGGTGAAGAATCTGCTGCCGCTGCTTGAGGGAAATCTGCTGGCGGTGGTGAGCAACCTGCTTACTACGCGACCGCAGCCGCCGGCGAAGGTGGACCTGGCGCCGATTGAAACCCAACTGACGGAGATTCAATTGTTGCAGCACGACGTGCGCAGCAAGGTGGCGGAACACCATACGACGCTGAAGCGTGTGGAAGATCAGTTGGAGATGGTGAAAGAGGCCACGGACCGCAACACGATGGAGCAGCAGGAGCTGATGGAAGACCTTCGCGCGATGGGCAGCAAGGTGAATCTGTTTGCGGCGATGCTGATTGGGCTGCTGGTTCTTTCCGTGCTGCTGAATTTCCTGTTGTTCATGCATATCAAGCAAGTACTTCCTTAGGCTCGGGCGGCGATGGCGTTCTGGAAAAAAGAAGAAAGAACGTCTCGCAATCTCGCGGAGCCTGAATTCCGCGAGATTGTGGATTCTGCCGGCTCGATGGTGGTTGTGATCGGTACGGATGGAACGGTTCTGCATGTGAACCCGGCGGCGGAGCGGCTGCTGGGCTATTACGCATCCGAGCTGGTGGGGCAGCAGACAATTGAAATCCTTGCGCCGGGAGAAGGACGGCGCGTTGCGACAGAGTTGCTTCGGCTGCGCGGCGCTTCGATTGACCCAGGCGCGGGGCCACAGGAACGGCGGACAGCGGTAGTGGGTGCGATTAGCGAGGTTGCGCCCAGCCAGGTTCCAACGGCTGAGACCCGCTGCCGGCGCAAGGATGGCTCGACATTTCCGGTGATGTTGCAGGTTTCCGCACTGCGCGGCGCCGAGGGGACGATACGCGGCCTGGTGTTAGTGGGGCTGGACCAGTCGGCAACGATTGAGCAACAGCAGGCGACGCGGGAGTCCCAGGAGCGGTATCGCGACCTGTTTGAAAACTCGAGCGAGATGATTGCGACGCTGAGCCCCAGCGGGCAGTTTCTGTATGCGAATCCGGTGTGGAAGCGGAGCTTTGGCAGGGATGCGGAGGAGCTGATGGTGGACGGCTTCTTTGCGGATGTCTTCCACGAGGAGTGCCGAGCGTATGTAAAGGAACTGTTTCGCGATGCGCTGGATGGGCACGCGTCAGACCGGGTGCTGTTGCGGAATCCCACGAAGGATGGGCGAGTGCTGGAGCTGGAGCTGAGCCTGAGCCGGCGGCAGAAGGCGGGAAATTCGCTGGCTGTGCGCTGCCTGCTGCGCGATGTGACGGAGCAGAAACAGCGCGAGCACCGGCTGGCGCTGCAGTTGGCCGTGAGCCAGATTATGGCAGAGAATTCCGGGCTGGCCACAGCGGCGGAGCGCGTGCTGGAGGTGCTGTGCGTAACGCAGGAGTGGGACCTGGGCGTGCTGTGGGAGACGGATGCGGTATGGAACCGGCTGGTGTTCTCAACCGCGTGGGGAGCGCCGGAGCTGCCCGCGGAGAGCATGATTCGGCAGAGCATGGGCCTGCAGACGGTGGCGAGCAGCGAGCTTGCGGGCAAAGCGCTGGCCAAGGGCCGCACGGTGTGGATTCGCGACCTGACCGAAGCAGCGGAAGACGCTCGTATTGCCACTGCGATTCGGCATGGAATGGCGTCGGGATGGGCGATTCCGGTGCGCGTGGGCAACAGCGTGCTGGCGGTTCTGGAGTTTTATTGCCGGCGGCAACTGCGCGAGGATGTGGAGGCTCTGGCTTCAGCCGAGGCAGTGGCGGCGTCACTGGGCCAACTGCTGGCGCGCAAGCGCGAACAGGGGCGAGCGGACGATCTGACGCAGCAGCAGGAGGTTCTGCTGAATGCGGTGGCGGACGGAATCTGCGGGCTGGACCGAAGCGGACGCGTGACATTCGCGAATCCTGCCGCGGCGCGGCTGCTGGGCGCATCTGCCAGCAGCATGACGGGAAAGCCGATTCATGAGCTGCTGCACCCGGCAGGACAATGCGGCACGGAGTGCCCGCTGCGCGAGATTACGGCGGGAACGGCGCCGCATGCGGCCGAGACGACGATGGCGCGCTCTGACGGCAAGGAGTTTCCGGGCGAGTATGGCTTTACGCCGATCTTTGAGCGCGGGCAGTTTTCGGGATCGGTGCTGAGCTTTCGCGACATCAGCCAGCGGTATGCGCTGGACCGCATGAAAGACGAATTTCTGGCCACTGCGGGACATGAGCTGAGGACGCCGCTGACCTCGATTCGCGGAGCGCTGGGCCTGCTCTCCTCGGGAATGCTGGGCGAGATCAGCGAGAAGGGAAACAACCTGCTGCGCATTGCGCTGAACAACTCTGAACGGGTGATACGGCTGATTAACGACATGCTGGATCTCGAGAAAATTCAGCACAGCAGCGATGCGGTAGAACTCAAGCCTGTGCAACTGGCGGAGATAGTGCAGGTGGCGATTGAGGGAGTGCAGCCGGTTGCGGACGCCGCGGGAATACAGCTGATTCACGACATGGTGCGGGCGGAGATTTCCGGCGACGCGGACCGGCTGACGCAGGTGTTGACGAACCTGCTGGCGAACGCGATCAAGTTTTCGCCGGCCAAGTCGTCGGTTTCCGTGATGATGCGTGTGGAAGATGCGGGAGTAACGATCTCCGTGATTGATGAGGGACGCGGAGTTCCCCAGGCGATGCTTGAGACGATCTTTGATCGCTTCCGGCAGGTGGATGCATCGGATTCGCGGCAGAAGGGCGGCACGGGATTGGGACTGGCTATTTGCCGGACAATTGTGACACAGCATGGCGGCCGCATCTGGGCGGAGCGCAACCCGATGCGCGGCACGACATTTCGCTTTTTTCTGCCGTGGCGGCGCGTTGAAAGAAAAATGGAACCGGAAGCTGTTGCCGCAATCGAAAAGATAGAAGACAATTAAGCCAATGCCCCACAACATACTGATCATCGACGACGAGGACGACATCCGCGCCGTTGCGGCGCTGAGTCTCGAGACAGTTGCAGGCTGGGAAGTGGCGACGGCCAGCTCCGGCGCGCAAGGCGTGGAGCGGGCGCAAAGCCTGCAGCCAGAGGCGATTTTGCTGGATGTGATGATGCCGGGGATGGATGGGCGCGCGACCTTTGCTGCGCTGCAACAGAATCCGAAGACGGCTGCGATTCCAGTAGTGCTGCTGACGGCAAAGTCGCAGAGCAGCGAACGCGAACAGTTGGCGGCGCTGGGAGTGGCCGGGGTGCTGACCAAGCCGTTTGATCCGCTGACGCTGCCAGGAGCGATTGCAGCGGTGCTGGGCTGGGAGACTTAGACCGGAATTCTGAAATTGGTTCCTGGAGCAAAAATTAGATAAGGCACGTGCGGTTGCAGGCAGCTTGAGTGGTGGCCGCTGCGGAATGTTTTTGCTGCATCTAACTGTAGACATGATTGCGAGGCCGCGAAACTCAGATATAGTGGCTTCTGAATTCAGCATCTCTGGGTTTGCCGAAGGCTGGAGCTGAGGACCGATGGCTACGAGAAACGCGGAACAGTCCGGAATGGTTGATGCGCTGAACCGGCTGTGGAAGCAGTATCTGCCCACGATGGAAGAACGCGTGGCGATTCTTCAGAAAGCGGCGCGGAATCTGGCCGGGCGGGAGCTCTCCGACGACGAGCGCGCGGAGGCGAATAGTGCCGCGCACAAACTGGCCGGAGTACTGGGCACATTCGGGCTGACCAAAGGTACGGTTCTTGCGCGCGAGGCAGAGATTCTCTACTCCGGCGATAACGGCACGGACCCCGAGAACGCGAAACAGCTTGTGAAGATTGCGGAACAGCTGCGGGCGATGATCGCGGCGCGCTAGCATGAGCGTGCCGGAAGCAAGAGCGTGCCAACAATTACACTCGAAAAGATGATGCTGCGCGAGCCAGAGGCGGGACAGCTTGCCCTGATCTTTCAAGATGCGGGCGAAGATGCGGGAGCGGGGCGGCGCATCTGGCCGGTACGCGAGCTGGTGGGGCGGGCGCGCGAGCTGGTGGAGCGCGAGTTTGCCGATGTGTGGGTGGAGGGCGAGATTTCGAACCTTCGGCCCGCGGCTTCAGGACATCTTTACTTCACGCTGAAGGATGCGGAGGCGCAACTGCCGGTGGTGATGTTCCGGCGGCAGGCGGCTTTGATGCGCTTTCGCGCTGAGGATGGGCTGCATGTGCTGGCGCGCGGACGCGTGAGCATCTACGACCAGCGCGGACAGATGCAGCTTGTAGCGGAGACGATGGAGCCGGTGGGCGCGGGCTCGCTGCAGGTGGCATTCGAGCAGTTGAAAGAGAAGCTGAAAAAGGAAGGGCTCTTTGATGCGGGGCGCAAGCGGCCGCTCCCGGCTTTTCCGCAGACCGCGGGCATTGTGACTTCGCCGACAGGTGCGGTGATCCGCGACATTCTCAATATTGTGGGGCGGCGGCACAGCGGACTGAACATTCTGCTGTACCCGGTAACGGTGCAGGGCGAGAGCGCGCCGGAAGAGATTGAAGCCGCGATTGCGTACCTGAATGATTCCAGTCTGGTGGATGTGATTGTGTTGGCGCGCGGCGGAGGGTCGCTTGAAGACATGGCGGCTTTTAACTCCGAGCGCGTGGCGCGGGCGATTGCAGGCTCGCGTGTGCCGGTGGTTTCCGCCGTGGGGCACGAGACGGATTTCACGATTGCGGATTTTGTGGCTGACCTGCGCGCGCCTACTCCTTCTGCCGCGGCAGAGCTGATTACAGAGGCGCAGCACAAAGTGGGCGAGCATGTGGAGCGGCTGGAGAAGCGGCTCGAGCGCGGCATGCAGTTTCAATTATTGCGGGCGCGGCAGAGCATGGCGCATGTGAGTGTGAGCGGAACAGAGACGCGCATGACGATGCTGCTGCATAGGCTGGAGCAGCGGCTGGACGATGCGGCAGACCGCATGACCGAAACTGTGGACGCGCAGATGCGCGAGCGGGGGCGGCGTGTGGATGCACTGAGAGCCGCGGTTCTGAGACATGACCCGCGACAGAGGATTGCGCTGGCGCGGCATAACTTTGCCGCGGGGCAGGCCAGGCTGGAACGAGTACTGGAGCGCGCGATCGATGCGAGACGAGCTCGGCTGGATGGGCTGGCGGCGCGGCTGCGATCGCTTTCTCCGCTGGCAGTGCTGGAACGCGGCTATGCGCTGGTAACAGATGCGGAGGGCAAGCTGATTCGGTCTACTGCACAGGTGAAGACAGGCGAGACGATGAAGACACGGCTTGGCGATGGGCATTTTACGAGTCGCGTAGAAGACGTAACGCAAGCGACACAGAAATCGAGACGGAGACGATGAGCACAGGCGCACGAAAGTTATTTGGGACAGATGGAATTCGCGCAGTTGCGGGCGAGGCGCCGCTGGATCCGGGAACGATTTATGCAACGGGGCTTGCGCTGGGACACTCGCTGAGCGCGAAGACAGAGCGCCCGAGGGTGATTCTGGGACGCGATACACGCGAGTCAGGTCCGTGGATTGCCGCGACGATTGCGGCAGGACTGAGCGAGGCGGGCGCGGAGGTGGAAAGCGCGGGAACTGTGCCAACACCTGCGGTGGCTTTTCTTACGCGCAAGCATGGCTTCGACGCGGGCGTGGTGATTTCCGCCTCGCATAATCCGTGGCGCGATAACGGCATCAAGCTTTTTGGCGGCGATGGATTCAAGCTGCCGGATGCGGTGGAGTTGGAGATTGAAAAAGAGATTTTTGAGCGCATAGGCACGATGGCTGTGCCGGATCACACAACGCTGGAGCCAGTGAAGGGCAACTCCGCATACAAGCTGGATTACATTGATTTTCTGCTGAAGGCTGTGCAGTACCTGAAGCTGGATGGGATGAAGATTGTGGCGGATTGTGCGAATGGAGCCGCTGCCGCGATTGCGCCGAGCCTGTTTCGTCCGCTGGGCGGCGAGGTGGAGCTGATGAATATCTCGCCGGATGGACGCAACATTAACGATGGATGCGGCGCGCTGCATCCGGAGTGGGTGGCGAAGCAGGTGAAGGAGCGCGGCGCGAATTTGGGCCTGACTTTTGATGGCGATGCGGACCGCTGTATGCTGGCGGATTCACAAGGCAAGGTGATCAATGGCGATGCGATTCTGCTGATTGCCGCGCGCGATATGAAGGAGCGCGGGTTGCTGACGGGCGACATGGTGGTGGCGACGACGATGTCGAACATGGGGCTGGAGGCTGCGCTGAAACGGTCAGGGATCACGATGCTGCGCGCGCCGGTTGGCGACCGCTATGTGCTGGAGATGATGCAGAAGGAAAATGCGGCGCTGGGCGGAGAGCAGTCGGGGCATGTGCTGTTTCCGCACCTGGCTACTACGGGGGACGGGCTGCTGACGGCGCTGGTGGCGCTGGATCTGATTGTGCGCAGCGGCAAGAGTATCGATGAGCTGACCGCGGATCTGAAGGTGTATCCGCAGGTGATTGTGAATGTGAATGTGCGCGAGAAGAAGCCGCTGGAATCGATTCCGTCCGTGGCGGAGAAGATTCGTGCGGCGGAAGAAGAGTTGCGCGATACGGGGCGGGTGGTGATTCGCTACTCCGGCACGGAGCCGCTGGCGCGCGTGATGATCGAGGCGGAGAGCGAAGAGGCTATGCGGCGTAATGCGGATGCGATTGCGGACGCGATTCGGGCGGAGTTGGGAGTTTAGTTGATTTCTAATGCGCGCCTTTACAAGTCGCGCCAGTTGGGGCCGAAGCCTAGATCCGCGACGATGGGCACGTTGAGTTGCACCACACCTTCCATCTCCGCGCGGACGAGTACGGCAATTTCTTCGCGTTCGTCTGCGGGGACTTCAAAGATAAGTTCGTCGTGGACCTGAAGAACCATACGGGTTTTGAGTTTGCGCTCGGTGAGCTTGCGGTCGAGTGAGATCATTGCCAGTTTAATGAGGTCAGCGGCTGTGCCCTGTAGCGGCGTGTTGATGGCTGTGCGCTCGGCGAAGCCACGCTGGTTGGGATTGCGGCTTTCGATGTCGGGAATGGGACGCAGGCGGCCGAACATGGTGCGGACGCTGCCGGTGCGGCGCGTTTCGGCGAGCGTCTTGTCGATGAATTCACGCACGCCGTGATAGCGGGCGAAGTAGCGATCGATGTATGCCTTGGCTTCAGCCTGCGGAATTCCAAGTTGCGTGGCAAGGCCGAAGGGTGAGATGCCATAGACGATGCCGAAGTTGACGGCCTTGGCGCGATTGCGCGTTTCTTTGTCCATCTGGTCAGCGGGCACGCCGAAGACCTCACTGGCGGTGAGGGTGTGGATGTCTTCGTCGTTTTGATAAGCACGCGTGAGGAGCGGGTCGCCGCTGAAGTGCGCGAGAAGGCGGAGTTCGATCTGCGAGTAATCGGCGGAGAGCAGCTCTGTGTTTGGCGCGGAGATGAAGGCGGCGCGGATCTCACGGCCAAGCTCTGTTTTGACGGGAATGTTCTGGAGATTTGGATTGATGGATGAGAGGCGGCCTGTAGCAACGGCAGCGGATTGGAATGTTGTATGGACGCGCGAGTCGGCATCGGCGAGTTGCGGAAGCGCATCGACGTAGACGGATTTGAGCTTGGAGAGATGGCGGAATTCGAGCACGAGGCGCGGGAGTTCATGCTCTTCCGCGAGCTGTTCAAGGACGTTCTGCGCGGTAGAGATGGATTTGCTTTTGCCGCGTGCGGCGGGTGCGGGCAAGCCCATGTCTGTGAAGAGCACTACGCCGAGCTGCTTTGGCGAATTGATGTTGAAGGTTTTGCCGGCAAGCTCAAAAATGCGGGAGCTGGTTCGTTCCATTTCGGACGCGAAGCGCGTGGAGAGGCCGTTTAGAGCGGCTTTGTCGATGCGGATGCCTGCTTGCTCAACGCGATAGAGGACGGGCGCGAGCGGCAGGTCGATTTCGGTGTAGACGCGCGTGAGTTCAAGCTCGTCAACGTATGCGCGGAGAGCGGGGACGAGTGCGTTGATGGTGGATGCGGCGGCTGGTAGGGAGTTTGGCGCGGGCTGGTTGCTGCGTGCGGCAACATCGGCGAGGGTCTGCGTGGCGTGTGTGGGATTGAGCGCGTACGAGAGCAGCATGGTGTCGTCCGCGGGGCCGCGGAGGGTGATGCCAACGCCATGCAGAACGTGGAGAGCGAGCTTGAGATCGTGGGTGCGCTTGGGAACGGCAGCGTCTTCGAGGAGTGTGCGCAGCTCTGGCGTTAATGGAAGAGCGAGAGCGATTCCCTGCTCTGCGGAGACGCCTATGGTGAAGTGCTTTTTCTTTTCGGCTTCTTCGACTGCTTCCAGCAAGGAAAGATTGAGTGGTTCTTGAGTATCGTCATCCTGCTCAATGGATGTGGGTTCGGCGGCGTCGAGTGCGAGAGCGAAGCCATGCTGGCGTGCGGCGGCGTAAAAGGCTGCTGTCTGCTCATCTGTGGGTGCGTCGATGAGTTCGGTGTGTGACTGCTGCGGCGCGGGAGCTAGTTCGCGAAGCATGGAGGTGAATTCAAGCTCCGTAAAAAGCTCGCGGCAGGCTTCGAGATCGAGGTCCTGCGTTTCCATGGCTTCGAGGTCGAGCGGGACCGGCACGTTGCAGTGGATGGTGACGAGTTCTTTGGAGAGCAGCACAGCTTCGCGGTTTTGTTCGAGAGATTCGCGATAGCTTTTACGCTTGACCTCGGCGGCGCGGTCGAGAACAGCTTCGACGGTGCCGAATTCCTTGATGAGATCGACGCTGCCTTTATCGCCGATGCCGGGCGCGCCAGGCACGTTGTCGATGGCGTCGCCACGCAGGGCCATCACGTCGATGACTTTGTCGGGAGGCACGCCGAGGACTTCGGTGACTTTGTCGGCGTCGAGGATGAGGTTGTCTTTCTGCGGGTTGAGGATCTTTACGCGCTGGTTGACGAGCTGCATCATGTCTTTGTCGCCGGAGACGATGAAGACGTCGTAGCCCTGCTCGGAGGCGCGGCAGGAGAGTGTGCCGATGACGTCATCGGCTTCGAAGCCTTCGGCTTCAAGGATGGGAATGCGGAAGGCTTCGAGTGAGCGGCGGATGTAGGGAATCTGGCGGCGAAGGTCTTCCGGCATGGCTTCGCGCTTGGCTTTGTAGCCGTCGTAGCTGACTTCTTCAAAGCTCTGCGACTTGGCGCTCCACTTGCGCAGGGTGCCGATGGCGAGGGCGCGCTCATCGCGGAAGACTTTGCCGCTGACATCGAAGACCGCTGCGAAGTAATGCGGTGAGAAGTCCTGGCGCAGCTTCTTGATCATGTTGACGAAGACGAATGTGGCCGCTGTAGGCAGCCCGGAGCGCGTGGACATGGGGCGCGAGCGCTGCATGGCGTGATAGGCGCGGAAGATGAACGCCATGGTATCGAGGAGGAAGACGGGTTCTTTTGCTCGGGCTAGCTCGCTGTTTGACACGCTACAGAGTTTATCAGCGAAGAGTGTCAGTGAAGGAACATGCAGTCGCCGTAGCTGAAGAAGCGGTAGTTAGATGCGACGGCGTGATTGTAGGCGGCTAGTACTTGCTCCCTGCCTGCAAAGGCGCTGACCAGCATGAGCAGGCTTGATTGCGGGAGGTGGAAGTTGGTGAGAAGTGCGCTGACGAGCTGGAATTTGAAGCCGGGGGAGATGAAGATTTCTGTGCTGCCGGAGTGGGGTTGGAGTGGGGCTCCATTGGCTGTGAGAGCGCAGTGTTCCAGCGTGCGGACGGTGGTGGTGCCTACGGCTACTATGCGTCGTGACTCGCTGTGGGCTTTGTTGATGGCGGCGGCGGTTGCTGCGCTGAGAGTGTAGCGCTCGCGGTGGAGATGGACTTCATCGACGCGCTCAACGCGCAGTGGGGCAAAGGTGCCGAGTCCGACGTGGAGAGTGATGCGGACGACTTCTACGCCGCGGGATTGAATGGCTTCGAGGATTTGTGACGTGAAGTGCAAGCCCGCGGTGGGTGCGGCTACGGAGCCGCGTTCGTGCGAGAAAACTGTCTGATAGCGCTCGCGGTCGGTGTCGGCGTCATCGCGGTGTATGTAAGGCGGCAGAGGCATGTGGCCGATGCGGTCTAATGCAGCGAAGAAATCGGCGCACGGTGCGAACTGTAGGAGGCGATCACCGAATTCGCCGCGTTCGAGGATTTCGGCTTCTAGTGCGATGCTGCCGTCGGCTGCGGGGAAGGCCAGTATTTCGCCGATGGCGACTTTGCGGCCGGGCTTTACGAGAGCACGCCAGCGGTTCTTGCCTTGCGGCTCGGTGAGCATGACTTCGATGCGGCCTGTTGCGGCTTCGCGATCACGAATTGTCGTGCGGCGGGCATAGAGGCGAGCGGGGATGACGCGGCTGTCGTTGAGGACTAGAAGGTCGCCGGGCTGTAAGAGTGAGGGGAAATCGGCGAAAAGCTTGTCAGAGAGTGCGCCTGTTTGGCGATCCATGACTAACATGCGGCTTGCGCCGCGGGTCTCCGGCGGCTGTTGCGCTATGAGCTCCGGTGGGAGATGGAAGTCGAAGTCGGAGATGCGAAGGTTGCTCATGATTGCACCTTGCCGAGGTGCGCGAGTGCGCGGAGGCGGGCGGTTTCGATGGCGGCATTGAGTTCTTGGCGCTTTGGCTCGAATTGATCTGGCGCTAGCTCAGTGGGGACGTGTGTCCATGGTCCCCAGCTTACAACGATGCGGGTGAAGGGCATGGGAATGAGAAAACTGTCCCAGGAGTTTAGTTTCCAGGCGTGTTCTGGTTCGAGGTGAAAGGCTCCAATGGGCGCGCCGCTCATTTGGGCGAGTTTGATGGGGCCCATTTTGGTTTGATAAATGGGGCCGCGCGGGCCGTCTGCGGTGAAGATGGCAGGCATGCCGTTTTCTAAGACTTGAGCGAGACCGATCAGGCTTTCGCCGCCGCCGCGGGAGCTGGAGCCGCGCACAGCATTAAAGCCGAAGAGGCGCAGGATGCAAGTGATGAGTTCCCCATCGAAGCTGCGGCTGATGAGGATGACTGCGCCGGTGCGGCGGAAGTAATGCGCGCAAGGAAGAACGCATTGGTGCCAGAAGCAGAAGACTTGGGAGCCTGCGCCGCGGCCTTCGATGAGTGGTGTGACACCGGGGGGCGCGATGACTTCATAGCGCCAGGTGAGGCCGACTAGCCAGAGGAGAGCCTGCACGATGCGCGGCACTATGGCTAGAAGAGTGCGCTGGGTGAAGGTGAATGATTTTTCCGCGCCTGGGCTCACGTGTTGATTGTAAAAGGTGCAGGTGTGGAGAAAAGCATGCATCAGGGGCTAAAGCCCCCGCATCACTCCCTCAAGATTGCCGGGGATAAATCCCCGGCCTACCAATCTTGCTTAACCAATGCACTCCTAGCTGTAGCGGAGCCAGCGGAGCAGCTCTGGCAGCGTGGCGCGCTTGCCGTACATGAGGATGCCGACACGATAGAGGCGCGCGGAGACCCAGAGAACGGCCCAGACGCTGATAGCCATGATGGCAAGAGAAGCGGCGAACTGCCACGCCGGCGGGGTTTGCGCGCCCATGCGGAGCATCATGACGATAGGTGCGGTGGCGGGAAACAACGACGCGGCGATGGACCAGAAGGAGCTGGGATTGTTGATGATGAGCCAGATGAGCGAGAAGCTGAGCCAGATGGGCACGGCGGCGAGCGGCGTGTACATCTGCAGCTCCTGCTCAGTCTCGCAGCTCGCGGCCAGGCCGGCAAAGAGCGAGGCATAGAGCAGATAGCCGAGGATGAAGTATGCCGCGAAGAGAAGGCCTTCCGTGATGGACACATGAATGGAAAGCTGGCCGCTGAGCACGGGAGCGGCAAAGGCAGAGCCGGCGAGAGCCGCTGCGGCGACAGCCCAGATGGCGAGCTGCGTGAGGCCGACGGCACCGATGCCAAGGAGCTTGCCACCGAGAAGATCGCTGGCTTTGACGGAGGCGAGCATGACTTCAAAGATGCGGGAGGTTTTCTCCTGAATAATGGACCGGGCCACGTTCATCCCGTAAATCATGGTGGTCATGGCAAGCATGATGCCCATAATGTAGCCCTTGAGATAGGCGCCGAGGCCGTTGCTTTTGACTTCCTTGCCGCCCTTGTCCACCTGCATGGTGTCTACAGTGACGGTTTTCATGACGAGATCGACTTCCGCCTTGCTCATGCCGCGCGCGGTGAGGCGCTCGGCTGCGAGTGCGTGATTGAGCGCGGATTCCAGGCGGCTGCCGATGACGATGTCACCGGAGGATGTGGAGATGTATGTGGCTGTGATTTTGCTGGGTACGGCGCTGTCGATCCAGAAGAGGCCGTCAATCTCTTTTTCACGCACCTTGGCGACAAGGCTGTCACGTTCGGACGGCGAGGATGGAACGATCACATCCACGGTGGTCTTGGAGTCCTTGTCGTCGGTGAGTTGCGATTGAATGTCGGCAGCGAGCTTGCTGTCTGTGGTGGCGATGAGGACATGCTTGCCGACGCCGGAGTTTTTGCCTGCGAAGACAGCGACGGCGATGATGACGGCGAAGACGACGGGGACGAGAATGGTGGACATGCGGAAGGCGCGTCCGCGAACGCCTTCAAGGTATTCGCGCTTTGCAACGAGCAGAATATTACGCATCGGCTTTGCCTCCCACGGTCTGGATGAAGATCTCTTCTAACGATGGCTCGACGAGCTCAAAGCGATAGATGTTGGCTTTGGCGGCGGCCTCATGCAAAAGCTTCTGCGCGTCGCCGTTGGGCTTGAGCTGGATCTCGGCGTGGCCCGAGTAGTTGTTGGCCATGCCGATTTCGGAGCTTTGCAGGAAAGAGGCGTCGCCTTCAAACTCGATGATGACGCGGTCGCGCGGATAGCGGGATTTGATTTCGCGAACGCGGCCGGTAAGGACTGCCTGTCCTTTATTGATGAGGCAGATGGAGTCGCAGAGCTTTTCCACCTGATCCATGCGGTGCGTGGAGAAGATGATGGCTTTGCCCTGCGCTCCAGCAATATGGCGTTGACGGGGTCGAGGCCGGAGAATGGCTCGTCCATGACGATGAGGCCGGGATCGTGGAGCAGCGTGGAGATGAACTGAATCTTCTGCTGCATGCCTTTGGAGAGCTCTTCAGTCTTCTTGGTCAGCGAGTCGGCGATCTCAAGGCGCTTGGCCCAGGAGACGGCGCGGGTTTGCGCGTCTGCGGCGCTGACGCCGTGCAGTTCGCCGAAGAAGATGAGCTGGTCGATGACCTTCATCTTCTTGTAGAGGCCGCGCTCTTCCGGCAGATAGCCTACGCGCTCCAGGCTTTTGCGCTCAAAGGGCTTGCCAAAGAGATTGATCTTGCCGGAGTCCGGCATGGTGATGCCCATCATCATGCGAATGGAGCTGGTTTTTCCTGCGCCGTTAGGTCCGAGCAGGCCGAACATCTGGCCGGCTTCAATGGAGAGGCTCAGGTTATTGACTCTCATAGGCTTTGGTCACGCTTGCGAGTTCGACGACTGGCATGCATTCTCCCGAAGGGTGTCTTCACGCGATTTTTGCACGATTTGAGGGGCGAAGAGACTGCGAGCAGTGTAGCAAAGGCTCCCGCAGGCGCAGAGTTTCCCCATTGTCTGATACGCAGGGCAATGGGGAAAGTTCCATCCCACCCTGGCGCCAAAAACAAAGACGGCGCGAGGGTGGGGCACCCGGTTTGGTGCTGAGCTATGAGAGGAGCTTCATGTTGTCGGGGTCCCAGTGGACGATCTGGCCGCGCTCGATGCTGAGGTTGGAAAGCAGTGCCGCACCCGCTGCGCGGTAGCCGAATGTAGCGTCTTCCACCACAGGCTGGCGCGAGCGAACCGACGCAAAGAAGTTTTTGAAGTGGTCGTAGCTGTCGCTATAGCCTTTGGGTGGAGAGAACTTCTCTGTTGCCGCAAGAGATTGCTGCGCCACGCCGGGAGGATATTTTTCGTCGTACGCGGCGATGATCTCTTTCTGCATGGCTTGAGGGAAGGTTCCAACCATGTAGCCGGGCGCGGTCTGACGCGGCACGTGGTTGATGGTGAGGCCGTCTCCGCCGATGGTCATGGTGCCTTCATCGCCGGCAAAGGTAAAGCCTTCGCCTTCTTCGCCGCCATCAACAAAATTGACATGCAGGCTGACGTTGAAGCCTTCGCGGTAATCGAAGAGACCGAGCACGACGTCGTTGGCGTCACGGCCGTCTTTCCAATAGCGAATGGCGCCGGTGGCCATGGCGCGCGTGGGGCCGTTGGAGCCGGTGATGTAGTGGATGCCGCTGAAGAGATGCACGAAGAGATCGCCGGCGACGCCCGAGCCGTAGGCTTTCCACTTGCGCCACTGGAAGAAATGCTCGGCATTGAAGGAAATCTTGGGCGCAGTGCCTAGCCAGCGCGGCCAGTCGCAGGTGGTTGTGCTGGCGTCGGGCGGAACGGTGTAGTTCCATGCGCCGAGAGAGGAGTTGCGGTCCCAGTAGGCCGTGACCATGTTGAGCTTGCCGATGGCGCCCGAGGCGAGGACTTCCTTTGCCTTGGCGTAAACGATGTTGCTGACGCGCTGGCTGCCTACCTGAAGGATTTTATTGGTCTGCCGAGAGGCTTCGATCATGGCCGGGCCATCGTCGTAGAGATGGATCATGGGCTTTTCGCAGTAGACGTCTTTGCCGGCCTTCATGGCGTCGATGGAGGCCTGCTTGTGCCAGTGGTCGGGCGTGCCGATGATGACGGCGTCGATGTCTTTGCGCGCAAGGATTTCGTTGTAGTCGCGCGTGGTCTGGATGTCGCTGCCCCAGACTTCCCTGGCGCGAGCGAGGCGGCCGTCGTAGCAGTCGGCCACGGCGACGATTTTGACGCCGGGAACGCGGATGGCTACGCTTGCGTCTCCGGAGCCTTGCCAGCCTGCGCCGATGAGGGCGATCTGGATGTGGTCGTTGGCGGCGATGTTGGTGGCTTCGGGTTCTTCCGCTGAGAGTAGCGGAATTCCGGGTAGCGCGGTTGCAGCGGATACAGCGCCGGCGGCGCGGAGAAAGTTACGGCGGTTCCAGATGACCATCCAGGGGTACTCCGGGAAGTGAATTTCTTGCCGTAGACAACGATACTGCATGAGGGCGGCACGTGGCCGCTCGCACATAGCCTCATGTTTTAGCATCCTCTTTGTGACCAGACTTGAAGACAAGGTGATGTATGCGCGCGGCGTGGGCCCGCGCGTGGCGGAATTGATTGCCGCCAAGGGCATTGTCACCGCGGAAGATCTGCTGTATCACCTTCCCTTTCGTTACGAAGACCGGCAGAACCCGCGCAGCCTCGACGAGCTGAAGCCGGGTGAGATGGCGAGCGTGATTGCCGAGGTGCGCGGGTCGGCGCTGCTGCGAACCAAGCGCGCGCCGATCTTTGAAATCACCATTGGCCAGGGACGGCTGGCAATGAAGTGCATGTGGTTCAACGGAACCTATCTGCAAGGCAAATTCCAGGCCGGGCAGACGGTGGCGGTCTTTGGCAGAGTGGAGCCTTCGCGGTCCACGTCGAACATGAAGATGATCAATCCGCAGTGGGAGCTGCTGCCGGATGCGAGCGACGACGCCGAGACGCGACTGCTGGAGGTGGGCCGCATTACGCCGGTGTATGAGTCACTGGGATCGCGGCTGGCTTCGCGCTGGCAGCGCAAGGTGATCTTTCACTTGCTGGAATCGATGCACGGCGCGGTGCCGGAGTGCCTGCCCGCGGCGATGATTGAGCGGATGGGGCTGCCCAGTCGCGAGAGGTCGCTGCGCGAAGTGCATTTTCCGCCGGAAGGCACGGCGATGACGGATCTGCAGGCGGCGGCTACACCGGCGCATCGGCGGCTGATCTTTGAGGAGCTGTTTTTTCTGGAACTGGGGCTGGAGCTGAAGCGGCGCAGGATGCGCGAGCGCGCCGGCGTTGCGTTTGAGACGAATGCCAAGGTGCGCGAGGCGATTCGCGAGGTGTTGCCGTTTCATCCCACGGCGGCGCAGAAGAGGGCTCTGGGCGAGATTGTGAGCGATATGAAGCAGCCCAGCCCCATGCGCAGGCTGTTGCAGGGCGATGTGGGATCGGGCAAGACGATTGTGGCGCTGCAGGCGATGCTGGTGGCGATGGAAAATGGCTACCAGGCCGCGCTGATGGCTCCGACGGAGATTCTGGCGACGCAGCATTATCTGGCTGCGAGAAAGCTGCTGGAGCGGTCGTCGCGCAAGTATCGGATTGTGCTGCTGACGGGCTCGCTCGATGAGGATCGAAAGCGCCACAACCGTGGACTGATCAATCGCGGTGAGGCGCACCTGGTGATTGGCACGCATGCACTGATTGAAGAGAAGGTGGAGTTCGACCGGCTGGGGCTGATCGTGGTGGATGAGCAGCACCGGTTTGGCGTGATGCAGCGGTTCAAGTTGATGAAAAAGCCCAGGCCGGATGGCACGGAATGGGCTGAGCCCGACGTGCTGGTGATGACGGCGACGCCGATTCCACGCACGCTGGCGCTTTCGCTGTATGGCGACCTGGATTTGAGCGTGCTGGATGAGCTGCCGCCGGGGCGCACGCCGATTGTGACTCGGCGCGTGGCGGATGAGCGCGCGGATGAGGTGTGGGAGTTTGTTCGCAAACAGGTCAAGCTGGGCAGGCAGGCGTACATTGTCTATCCGGTGATTGAAGGCGCGAAGGACGACCAGCCGGAGCTGGATTTCAGCGCCGATGCGACCGAGGCCAGCGAGAAAGCGGCAAAGCCAGCCGTCCGCAAAACTACTCCGAAGGGTAAGACAGCGAAGCTGTTTCCGAAGGCGGTGCAGGAGGCCAGTCCGAATGCGAAGCTGGGGCTGAAATCGGCGGTGCAGATGTACGAGAAGCTGCGAGCCGGACCGCTGAATGGGCTGCGGCTGGGTTTGCTGCATGGGCGGCTGGATGCCGACGAGAAGGAAATCATCATGCGGCGCTTTCAGCGGGGCGAGATCGACGCGCTGGTTTCAACAACGGTGATTGAAGTGGGCGTGGATGTGCCGAATGCCAGCGTGATGGTGATTGAACATGCGGAGCGCTTTGGGCTGGCGCAGATGCACCAGTTGCGCGGGCGCGTGGGGCGCGGCGCGGCCAGGAGCTATTGCGTTCTGATGACGGGCGCGCGGGTCAGCGAGCAGGCCGAGGAGCGGCTGAACGCGATGGTGCGCACGCAGGACGGCTTTGAGCTGGCCGAGCTGGACCTGGCGATGCGCGGGCCGGGCGAGGTCTTTGGCACGCGGCAGGCTGGGCTGCCGGATTTTCGCGTGGCGAACCTGGTGCGGGACCGCAAGCTGCTGGAAGTGGCCAAGATGGAGGCGGCGCGGTTTGTAAACGCCAAGCCGGATCGGGCCGAAGGCACCGAGGCCGAGCGGGCCCGCGTATGGACGCGGCTCAAGGAAGCGTGGCAGCGCAAGTATGGGCTGGTGGAAGCAGGCTGAGGGCTACCGTGTCTGTTCCGGCAGGTTACCGCCGGGTGCGGAGCTGCCGGCGATCTTGAGCGGACTGGTCTGGATTTCTAGCTCGATGCTTGCGATCTGCGCACCGCACTCGCTCAGTTGATTGCGCGTGCAGTGGCAAAGCTCCGTCATGCGGATGTGCCCGTTGCGGGTGAGTTCGACTCCACAGGCGATGACAGCGGTGTAAATCTCCACGCAGGCCGCGCGCTCGAATTCAAAGAGAATGCTGACGCGCCCGCTGTCAGTGGTGGAGCGTGTGAGCACCCACCCGCCGCAGCCCAGGATGGCTCCGCTGAGCATGCGGACGAGATTCGACGGCTCCACCGAGGAGACCGCCTGAATCTCCAGCGCCCAGGGCATGAGCGGGGGCTGTGCGGGAGCGCGTTTTGGAGTACCAAATTGCACAATGGGCTTATCGGAATTCGATTGAGCATCTTGATGCCTGTGCGGGAGTTGAACGATGTTTGACCTGCTTTGAAACAAGCGCGGCGAAATGGTGCGTGCCGGCCCGGCGTTAAAATCCATAAACCCGCGGCTTGAAGTCATTGGAAAATCTTTATCCATGTTGGCCGGCGGTTTGGCTGCGCCTTGGCCGAGGTGCCGGTATCGTGTAGTTTCATATTCATGATCCTCGGCTCGGGAATTGACCTGGTGGAGATCGACCGGATCCAGAACTCGCTGGACAAGTTTGGCGAGCGGTTTCTTGATCGCGTGTATACCAAGGCGGAGCAGGCCTATTGCCTTCGCAAGCACAATGCGGCAGAGAGCCTGGCGGCGCGGTTTGCGGCAAAGGAGGCTGCGGCCAAAGCGCTGGGCACGGGCATTAACCACGGCATTACCTGGCGAGAGATCGAGGTGCAGCGCGCGCCGGGCGGACGGCCTTCACTGCAGTTTTATGGGCGGGCGGCGGAGTACGCAAAGCAGATCGGCGTGCGGAATGCGGCGCTTTCACTGACGCACTCGCGCAGCACAGCCATGGCATCGGTGGTGCTGGAAGATGGGCGCTGAGCGGGCTGGAATCCGGCGGTGGTCTGCTATGCTCAATGAATTACGGTCGGGTAAGTATCCCTCCAGAGGAGAATCGTGCCAAGCCGCAAAGAGGTCCAGTGGTCCCAACTGAAAGTAGGCGCGCTGGTTCTTGCAGGCGCCGCCATCCTCATCTTCCTGATTTTCCTCATGTCAGGATCGACCGGTGGTCTGTTTGCCAAGAAGCTCACTCTACGGGTCTATTTTGAAAACGCCTCGGGGTTGAAGCAGGGCGCGCCGGTCACGCTGGAAGGCGTCACGATTGGAAATGTGACGCGGATTCGCGTGGTGCCGGAACGCAGCCCCACGCCGGTGGAAGTCACCATGAAGGTGCCGGGTAAGCTGACGTCGTTTCTGCATACGGATTCGGCGGCCTCGATTGCCTCGGCCGGTGTTCTGGGCGACAGCTATATCGACATCACTTCAACCAATGCAACAGGCCCTCCGCCGGCGAACAATGCGGAGCTGTTGTCGCATAACGTCTCGGGGCTTCAGCAGGTGATGAACACCAGCCAGGATGCGCTGAAGGAAGCAACGAAAGTGATGAAGAAGACCGGTCTGCTGATGGATGCGCTGAATTCCCAGCAGGGCTCGGCGGGCAAGTTTTTTCACGACCCGGAGCTGTACAACCACCTGAATCAGGTGAGCGCGAATCTTGAAAGCGTGACGAAGAGCATCAACGCGGGCAATGGAACGCTGGGTAAGCTGACGAAAGATACTGAGCTTTACGACAAGCTCAATTCAACTGTGGACCAGCTGCATCAGATTGCTACGAACTTGAACGGCGGCAAGGGCTCGGCGGGCAAGCTGCTTACCGATGACTCGCTCTATAACAACCTGAACACGGCCGTAACCAATACAAACAAGCTCCTTGAAGGCATTAACAAAGGCGAGGGCGCGATCGGCAAGTTTGCGAAGGACCCGGAGTTTGCCAGGAAACTGGACTCTACGGTGACGAACCTGAACGGCATCCTGTCCGGCATCAACGAGGGCAAGGGAACGCTTGGGCAACTGGCGCAGAACCGCTCGGTGTATGACAACCTGAACGCTACGCTGGACGAGGCGCACAAGCTGGTGAAGGCGATCCATGAAAATCCCAAGCAGTATCTGGTGATTCACATGAAGATCTTCTGAAGCTCGTGGATAGATTTTGGTTTGCTTTGCAGGTTTGCGGCTAGCGACACAAAAAGTGGCCCTGTTTTTCTGCTACCATTTCGGCAAGCGCTCGTCTCTCTATCAAACTCCACCTTCCTGGAGACATCTACATGAGTTCCTATTCCCGCCGCGATTTTCTAAAGACCAGCCTGGCCGCCGGTGCTATGGCAAGCACCGTTGCCGCAGCCGCGCCCACCGCGCTCCACGCCGCCACCTCCGTAACCACCCGCACCGCGCTCGATAAAGTTACTCTCGGCCGTTCCAATGTCAAAGCCACGCGCCTCGCCTTCGGCTCCGGCACCAACAACGGTTACGTGCAAGCGTCGCTCGGCCAGAAGGAATTCAACCGCCTGGTAGCCCACGCTTATGAGCGCGGCGTCCGCTTCTATGAAACCGCCGAATCCTACATGACCCCCGCCATGCTCGGCGAAGCCCTCAAGCCCTACCCGCGCGAGAGCTACGTCGTCATGCACAAGGTCACCACCAACGACGGCGACCCCGCCAGGCGCTTCGACGCCATGCTCAAGACCTTTCAGACCGACTACTTCGACATCATGCTGCTCCACTGGCAGACCACCTCCGACTGGCCGACAAAGAGCAAGAAGTGGCAGGATGGCATCGAAGAATTCCAGTCGCAGAAGAAGATCATCGCTCGCGGCGCAAGCTGCCACGGCCTGCCCGCCTTCAGCCAGGTACCCGGCAACAAATGGCTGCAAGTCTCGCTCGTCCGCATCAACCACAACGGCTCCCGCATGGACGGCGACACATTCATGGACAACAACAACCCCGACCATCGCGACGAAGTCGTCGCCCACATTCAGCAGATCAAGAAGGAAAACATGGGCGTCATCGGCATGAAGCTCATCGGCGGCGGCCAGTTTGAAAACTCCCGCGCCGACCGCCAGGCCGCCATGCGCTTCGCCGTCCAGACCGCCGGCGTCGATTGCGTCACCGTCGGCTGCAAAACCACCCAGGAAATCGACGAAACCATCGACAACCTGAACCTCGCCCTCGCTTAAATAGGCAGGCCAGGATTGCTAAGCCGGGGCTGGTAGGCCGGGGATTTATCCCCGGCAACAATCGCGCAGATAAAAACGGGCCTTTAGGCCATGAGGTATGCGCTTTGTAACTCGTGCCCGGCTTGACCTCTTTTCCCATCCAGGAATAATCTCTTCTTACACGGGAAAGGAGGTTGATCCAGCCTATGAAATTTGATTTACCAAGTAGTCCGGTACGTGAGGTGACTGAGGCCTAGGGCATCGCGCTCTGGACCCCAAGTAAGCCCCCGGCATTTCATCGCTGGGCCTTGGCTCTCGCGAGTAGCGATGGCCTTAGTCCAATCCCAACAGTTAACCGCCAGCGGCCTGAGAGCAATCTCAGGCCGCTGTTGTTTTCTCGTCCTTCGTCCCTCGCCACTCGTCCTTACAGCGCGCTTCCCCACCGTCTCAGCCGCACCGTCACCACAAGAAAGCCAACCGCAACAGCCAGCCCAATCCACAATCCCGGGCTCGCCAGAAAATGCAGCGGATCGATCAGCTGCATCGACTCCATCCTCATGCCGCCGCCCGGCTCCACCGCGCCTGAAGATTCTCCCGTAAGCCTATCCTGCAGGATCGAGAAAACATACGTAGTGTTGAACGCAATCTTCTCCACAACGCCCGCCAGCACCGGCGGCACCACTGCCCACAGAAACGGCCCACGCTTAGCCCACGCGGAAACCATCAGCATGTAAGCAAAAATCGGCGCATACCAAAGCACATGAATCGTCACCAGGTGGTAGAGCGTCATCCCCCACACCTGCGGCAATCCGGGATTCGGCCACGCCAATGCCGCGCCCTGGCCCTGTGCCGCAAACGTCGCGGAGAGAATCAGTAGTATCACCAGGTGCGTCGCAATCACCAGCGTCATCATGATCACCGGAATCACGACCAACGGGATCGCCGCCTTGGCCACCACCGACGTCGTATCCGATACCGGCAGTGATTTCCAGAACAGGATGCTTCGACTGCTGCGCTCGCCGTGCAGCGTGCTCAGGCAATAAAATCCCGACACAATCAGCGCCACGCCCATAATCGCACCAGATGCCACGTCATACGCCACCACCACGCCATTGTGCGGCCCCTGGTTCATGTTCATGTTAGCGCCGATGTGCAGCGCACCACGGAACACGGCAATCAGAAGCCCGACAATCAGAAGCCCAGCCACACTCGCCGGCGCAATATAAATCGACCGGTTCTCCCACACCTCGCGCCGCACGCTCCAGTACAGCCGCCGGAAAGGCGAAATCGTAGCCGCCGCCACAGTCTGCCTTGCCATCGGCGATTCACTCACCACATTCGATTGCGTGCTCATTAGTTCACTCCCTTTCGTCCGGCCACGTAGCCGCCGCCATTCCCTGGCCCGCCAATGACAGCCACAAACACATCCGCAATGCTTGCCGTCCGTGTCTCGCCCAGCCCGGCAAGCTGCTCGCGCTGGCCATCGCCAAACAGCAGAACGCTCTTGCCAAACCCCTCGCGCTCGTAAATCGGCTTCAGCGCCCGCGCAGCCGCAATCTTCTCCGGCCCCACCAGCACCTCCGTATACCGCGCCTCAAAATCATCCATGCTGTGGTTCAGCACAATCCGCCCGCCGTTCAAAAACATCACGTCGGTCAGAATGTTCTGGATCTCCTCCACCTGGTGCGTGGTCACGATGATCGTCCTGCTGCCGTCAAAATAATCATTCAGCAGCGAATCGTAAAACTGCTTCCGGTACAGCAAATCCAGCCCCAGCGTCGGCTCATCCAGCACCAGCAGCCGCGCATCAATCGCCATCACCAGCGCCAGGTGCAGTTGCGCCACCATGCCTTTTGAGAGTTCCCTCACCCGGCTCTTAGGCTTAATCGCCGTCTTCGCCAAAAACCCTTCTGCCTTTGCGCGATTAAACCGCGGATGCACGCCCTGCACGTAATCCAGAGCCTGCGTCACCCGCATCCACCGCGGCAAAATCGCCACATCGGCAATAAAGCAAACCTCGCGCATCAGCGCATCGCGCTGCGTCCACGGGTTCAGCCCCAGCACCCGCAGGTCGCCCTCAAACGGAGCCAGCCCCAGGATCGCATTCAACGCCGTCGTCTTACCCGCGCCATTCGGCCCAATCAGCCCCAGAATGCGTCCTTCTTCCACGCGCAGGTCAATTGAATCCAGCGCTACCGTCGCGCCATAGCTCTTGCGCAGTCCATGTGCCTCAATCAGTGCCATAGCTTTACCGCGCCTCCTTCATTCCGCCTAAGCCGTTTGCCCCGTTTTGGCCAGCAAGCAGTTGTTTCGCGCTCAGCCCCAGCCGTTCAATCGTCGCGTATACCCGTGGCCATTCCTCTTCCAGAAACTTCTTCCGCTCGGCCTCAAGCAGCAGCCCCTTTGCTCCATCCTTCACAAACATTCCGCGCCCCCTCATCGTTTCCACCAGGCCTTCGCCTGACAGCTCCTGGTAGCCCTTCAGCACCGTGAGCGGATTCACCCGGTACTCGGCCGCAACGTTTCGCACAGAAGGCAGCGGATCGCCCTCCTTCAGTGCGCCGTCCAGAATCAGCGCCACCACGCGATCGCGCAGTTGGCGATAAATCGGCTGACTATTGTTGAATTCAATATCCATAAGCCTTCCAGATGCCTTCCATCGTTTTAGCTGTCTCGGCGCAACCATTCCGCGCCGCCACACAACTCACCACCAAACCCAGTTCCCGGGCCGCCGGCTTCAAATGCCTCACACCATGCGCCACAGCGCGCGAAGCACACTCATCAGCCCGTTCCAGCGTCTTTTCGTGCATCCCGGCCAGCGTCTTCACCTTTTCCAATGACTCCTCAAGCGTGAACTGAGCAGCCGACACCGCCGAAACCATCAACAACACCGCAAGTAAACTACGAAGCATCGTTTCCATCTCCCCCTCCCAGATCCATAACGGTCGAGGTCGTTTCCTGTTTACGCATGATCAAGGTCACTCATGCTTACTGTTATACATAACTACAACACTAAACCGCTGTCAAGCACTTTTTGAAAATAATTCTCTCCCTGCCTGAATGAGCGGTGCCCCATCCATGGCGCTCTTTTGCGCCATGGGTGGGATAGCACTCCCGCGCGTTCTCCCACAATCGGGCTAAAAGCTCCACCCCATCGCCATCTACTAAACTGAAGTCGAGCCATCATGTCCTTCATCAGCCTCTTCGGCAACAAATCCGAGCCCGAAAAACCCGAGCCAGAAGAACCCGAGCAGAAAAAATCCGGCTTCTTTAGCCGCATGCGCGAGGCCGTTACTCGCACCCGCGAATCCCTCGGCTCCAAAATCGAAGGTATCGTCGCCATGACGCGCACGGTCGACGAGGCGTCCCTCGAAGACCTCGAAATGGCGCTGCTCTCAAGCGACATCGGCGTCCAGACCACCACCGAAATCCTCGACGCCCTCCGCGACCGCGCCAAACGCCGCGCCATCGAAGGCGGCGAAGAGCTCCGCTCGCTCCTCAAAGCCCAGATCCGCTCCATCCTGGAAGCACCGCAGAAACCCGTCATCGATCCCGCTCAGCCGCCCCGTGTGACCTTCCTCGTCGGCGTCAACGGCACCGGCAAAACCACTACCTCCGGCAAGCTCGCCGCCTGGTCCCGCGCCCGGAACCGCACAGTCCTGCTCTGCGCCGCAGACACCTTCCGCGCCGCCGCCATCGAGCAGCTCGAAGTCTGGGCCACCCGCTCCGGCGTCGAAATCATCAAGACCCGCCAGGGCGCTGACCCCGCCGCCGTCCTCTACGACGCCGTCACCGCCGCTAAAGCACGAAACACCGCTGACCTCTACGTCGACACCGCCGGCCGCCTCCATACCAAGACCGGCCTCATGGACGAGCTCGAGAAAATGCGCCGCACCGCCTCTCGTTTAATACCTGAAGCTCCACATGAGGTTTTGCTCGTAATGGATGCAACCACTGGGCAAAATGGCCTTCAGCAAGCCCGCCTTTTCACCCAGTCCGCAGGCGTCACCGGCATCGTCCTCACCAAGCTCGACGGAACCGCCAAAGGCGGCATCGCCGTTGCTATCGCCCGCGAGCTCAACCTGCCCGTCCGCTTCGTAGGCGTCGGCGAAAAGATGACCGACCTGCTCGAATTCTCCCCTGAAGCCTTCGTAGACTCGCTCCTCGGTTAGCCTTTATTCTCTTAATCTTGCATCTATACCGTTGAAGGAGTCCTTTATGCGCCTCCGCTTCCCCGTCCTCGCCTCCGCTCTCCTGTTTACCGCTTCGCTCCTACCCGCCCAGCAGCCCGTCAACCTGACCGTTGACGCCAACGCAACCACCACGCCCTTTCCGCACTTCTGGGAGCAGACCTTCGGCTCCGGCCGCGCCATCCTCGCCCTGCGCGACAGCTACCGCCGCGACCTCCGCACCGTCAAGGAAGCCACCAACTTCCAGTCCGTCCGCTTCCACGGCATCCTCATGGATGAAGTCGGCCTCTACGATCCCGACCGCAAAACCAAGAACCCCGGCCTCGCCGCAGTCGCCGCCAACGATGCCTCCATCTACAACTTTTCTTACGTCGATCAGATCTATGACGGCCTCTTGGACAACGGCGTCCGCCCCTTCGTCGAGCTCAGCTTCATGCCCCGCAAGCTAGCCGCCGATCCCAACGCCCTCCACGCCTTCTGGTACCACCCCAACGTCTCCCCGCCCGCCGACTACGCCAAATGGGACGCCATGATCAGCTCCTTCGCTAAGCATTTGATCGACCGCTACGGCATAGAAGAGGTCGCAACCTGGAAATTCGAAGTCTGGAACGAACCCAACCTCGACTTCTGGGGCGGCAATCCCCGCCAGTCCACCTACTTTGAGCTCTACGATCACACCGCCCGCGCCATCAAGTCTGTCTCGCCGCGCCTCCAGGTCGGCGGACCCTCCACCGCGCAGGCCGCCTGGGTCACCCCGTTTCTCGCCCACGTTCACGAGGTCAACGCCCCCATCGACTTCGTCTCCACCCACGTCTACGCAAACGATCTCTCGAAGGACGTATTCGGCACGAACGAGAACATTCCGCGCGACCAGATGGTCTACCGCGCCGTCAAGAAAGTTCACGACCAGATCGCGGCCTCTGCCTTGCCCCAACTCCCGCTCATCTTCTCCGAGTACAACGCCAGCTACGCCAACGAGCCCAACATCACCGACTCCGTTTACCTCGGCTCCTGGCTCGCCAACACCATCCGCCAGTGCGACGGCCTTGTCAGCAACATGGCCTACTGGTCCTTCTCGGATGTATTCGAGGAGCAAGGCGTAGTCCGCACACCCTTCTACGGCGGCTACGGCCTCCTCGCGGCGGACAACATCCCCAAGCCCAGCCTCAACGCCTTCCGCGCCTTGCATAAACTAGGCGACCATCGCATCGCCATCGATTCCGACTCCGCCCTCGCCACCACCACCGCATCCCACGGCCTAACCCTGGCTCTCTGGAACTACGCACCACCCGACGGAACCGGCGCAACCTACACCAAACCCACCGCCCTAGCAGGTCAAACTGTCCCATCCAAAATCTTCCACCTCGAAATCAAGAACGCGCCCGCTTCCGAGGTCACAATCTGGCGCGTCGATGAAGACCACGGCAACGTCCTCAAAGCCTTCGACGCCATGGGCCGTCCCGCCGCCGATCTCACCCGCGACCAGATCGAGCAGCTCCAGGCCGCCGGCGCCATGGCCCCGCCCGAACACGCCCGCCTCGTCAACGGCAAACTCGACCTCACCATCCCCGCCCACGGCTTAGCCGTCCTCACCTTTGGTAAAGAGAAATAGCCTGATGCGATTCCAGATCGGTAGATCTGGAATCGCATGTCCTATATCCACTTCAACTCCCATATTCCGAATAAAATCTTTATACTCATACCCAGCAGGGGTATGGTATAAACACTTTAACGAGGCCTCCGTTCTTTGAAGGCCTCGGGAAACTTTTATGAAAACAGAATCAACGCAAGAACCTCCACGATGCTGGAGCCCTTTCCTGCGCTGCGACGGTGAGAACCGCGGCTAGCTACGCCGCTCTGCTCGCTGCTCGCAGTGTGTGACACATTGTTTGAGCGAGTGAGCAGAAACCACCCGGCTTGTCACAAGCCGGTGCGTGCTCTACCCACCCCTCCTGAAACCAAAACTCTGGCCGGCCCGCTTGCCTGGGCGGGCGAATGCTGCATGAACCGCAGCATCCGTCCGCGCCAGCACCGCACCGTGCCGGAAGGAGGAGCCATGACCAACATCGTTCTCACCTTTCCCCTTCGCAGAGCGGCGCGTCTGCGCTGCGTCTGGATGGCAACCGGCAATCCCGCGCAGCCGCTCGCCTGCAAATGGACCACCGGCACAAACTCCGGAGATGGCCGAATTGAAGCATCAGCCGGCCCACAGCCCCACTGCAAACTCTGCGCGTAATCGCAAATCCAGACAGGAACGCAATCATGAATCCGACGAATTCCAATCTCCTCGTGCTGGACGAAAAGCCGGCTCACAATCAGCCCGCCGGCATCGTCGTTCGCCGGCGCTGGCAGCAGAGCCTGCTCTCGTTTCTCATGGTCTTAGGCCCCGGCCTCATCGTCATGGAAGCCGACAATGACGCCGGAGCCGTATCTACCTATATGCAGGCCGGCGCGCAGTATGGCCTGCATCTTCTCTGGCTTCTCGTTCTGCTCCTGCCCATCACCTACTTCGTGCAGGAAATGGTCGCGCGCCTTGGCATCGCCACCGGCAAGGGCCACGCCGCCATGATCTATGAGCGCTTCGGCAAGTGGTGGGGCCGTTTCTCGCTCATTGATCTGCTCCTCGTCAACTTCCTCACCCTCATCACGGAGTTCGCTGCCATCTCGCTCGCGCTTGGAGCCATGGGCGTCTCACCGTACATCTCTGTACCGGTGGCAGCCGTCGGCCTCACCCTCATGGTCGTCACCGGCAGTTATCTTCGCTGGGAGCGCACCGTCATCATTCTCTGTCTGCTCGATCTCGCATGGTTCGCGCTCGCCTTCGTCGTTCATCCCAGTTGGGGTGAAGTCGCGCACAACAGCCTCATCTGGCACATGCCTCCCGGCCCCATCACCGGCGATCTCATCTTTCTCATCGTCGCCATCGTCGGCACCACCATCGCTCCCTGGCAGCTCTTCTTCCAGCAGAGCTGCGTCGCGGAAAAGCGCCTCCGCTTCGCCGATCTCAAGTGGGCGCGCCTTGACACGCTTCTCGGCGCCACCTTCACTGTCTTCGTCGCAGGAGCCATGATGATCGTCGGCGACTTCAGCCGCCGCTACGGCATCACCTTCTCCGATCCCGCACAGATGGCCCGCGCCATCGTCCCGTACGGCGGCATCTTTCTCCGCAATGGAATCCTTCTGCTCATGGTCAACGCCGCTGTGCTTGGCACCACCGCCATCTCGTTGGCAAGCGCCTGGGCTTACGGCGAAGTCCGCGGCTGGCCTCACTCGCTGCACAAAAAAATCTGGGAAGCGCCCGGTTTCTACGCCGTCTATATCGGCTGCGTCGGTGCCGCGGCAGCCATCGTGCTCATTCCCCGCATGCCACTACAGCTCGTCATCGTCAGCGTGCAGGTCTTCGCCGGACTCGTCCTGCCTTCAGCCATCATCTTTCTTCAGCTCCTGCTCAATGACCACGCTCTGCTCGGCGATCGCTGGATCAACCGCCCCTGGAACAACTGGATCAACTGGACCATCATCGTTCTTCTCTTCGGCCTGTCGCTGCTGCTCGCCGCACAGGTCATGCTTCCCAATCTCTTTAACTAACGAACCATACGAGGTGACCATGGCAACCATGCACAGCTCCTATACTTCGCAATCCTTCCGCGTCATTCATCCCCTCCACGATCAGCCGGAGGCGAAATGCGAAAGCGCCGGCCTCGACCCCATCGAAATGACACGCGCTGTGCGCCTCTCCCTCGTCGCGCTCCGCGTCTATCTGCTGGGCATGGCCGCCATGCTGCTCTATCACGTCGTCGATCTCGCCGGAATCCTCCATCACACACACTGAGGCAGGCATCATGAACGCAAACACGCTCACATTCGCGCTGCACCTTTTTTTAGCCATCCTGCTCGGCGCGCTCGTCGGTCTGGAGCGCCAATGGCGGCAGCGCATCGCCGGCACACGCACCAATGCGCTCGTCGCCGCGGGCGCATCGGCCTTTGTCATGTCCGGCTCATTGATTGGCCACGATCCCACAGCCGCCGGACGCATCGTCTCCTATGTCGTCTCCGGTGTCGGATTTCTCGGCGCTGGCGTCATCTTCAAAGACGGCGCAAATATCCGTGGTCTCAACACCGCGGCCACCGTCTGGTGCTCCGCCGCCATTGGAGTCCTCTGCGGCCTCGGCTCCGCGCATCTCGCCGCAATCCTCGCGATCGCAGTCCTGCTCACCAACACCACGCTGCGCCCTCTCGCCCACCGTCTTCACCCGGTACTGCCAGCCGCGGAGCCATCGGAAACCCTCTATGAAATCGTCATCACCTGCCGCGAAACCGAAGAAGCCCATCTCCGCGCTCATCTGCTCACCATGATTGCCCGCGAGCACGCCACACTCCTGGCCATCCATAGTGAAGACCAGAACGGCGGCATCACTCGCCTGCGCGCTGAAATCGCCACAGCAGGACGGCAGAACGATCTCATCGAACGCCTCGCCATGCACTTCTCCATGGAGCCCAGCGTCACCTCGCTCAGTTGGTCCATCGTCCCTACTGCAATGGAATAACCAGCCCCGTCTTCATCCGCAATAGTGAAGCCAATACACCTTAAGCCGCATCCAAGCAGGCACTATGCAAAAGCGTGAATTAGGTAAAAGCGGACTTGAAGTTTCAGCTCTCGGCTACGGCTGCATGGGCCTCAGCTTTGGCCTCGGCGTCGCCACAGAAAAATCCGAAGCCATCAAAATCATCCGCGCCGCCGTCGAGCGCGGAGTCACCTTCTTTGACACTGCCGAGGTCTACGGCCCCTTCGTGAATGAAGAAGTCGTCGGCGAAGCCCTCGAACCCCTCCGCGATCAGGTCGTCATCGCCACCAAATTCGGCTTCAAGGCCAACCCCGAAGACGGCCGTTGGTCGGCTCTCGATAGCCGTCCCGAGCACATCAAGCAGGTCGCAGACGAATCCCTCAAACGCCTCCGCACCGATGTCATCGATCTCTTCTACCAGCACCGCGTTGACAGCGAAGTCCCCATCGAAGACACAGCAGGCGCAGTGAAAGACCTCATCCAGGCAGGCAAGGTCAAGCACTTCGGCCTCTCAGAAGCCGGCGCAAAAACCATCCGCCGCGCCCACGCCGTCCAGCCCGTCACCGCGCTTCAGAGCGAGTATTCCCTCTGGTGGCGCGAGCCTGAGCAGGAGATCCTCCCCACGCTCGAAGAGCTCGGCATCGGCTTTGTCCCCTTCAGCCCGCTCGGCAAAGGCTTCCTCACCGGAACCATCAACTCCGAGACCACCTTCGTCGCCAGCGACTTCCGCAACATCGTTCCACGCTTCTCCGCCGATGCCCGTCAGGCCAATCAGCCGCTCATAGACGCCCTCGGCAAAATCGCGGAAGCCCGCAACGCCACCCGCGCCCAGATCGCCCTCGCGTGGCTCCTCGCGCAGAAGCCCTGGATCGTACCCATCCCCGGCACCACCAAACTGCATCGCCTGGAAGAAAACCTCGGCGCGGCATCCATCCAGCTCGCCGCGGCTGACCTCGAAGAGATTCACACCGCGCTCTCCGGCATTGAAGTGCAGGGCGAACGCTACCCGGCATCCTTCCAGAAACTCGTCAACCGCTAACCCCTTTCACCTCATCGCTTGTCATCCTGAGCTTTGCCTTTCCTCCGTTTCACCACAACGTTCGGGTGCCCCATCCTTGGCGCGTTTTTGTTCTTGCGCCAAGGGTGGAATAGCACTCCCGCCAACGCGTCTCATCCTGAGCAATAACTACGGTTCGTTATCCTGAGCGGGTGAGAATCTTTTTACAAGATTCTGATTTTATTTGATATAAATCCGTAGATTTTGGCTGTGTAGGAACTGTGCAGACGAACTGTAACGCCTGTTCAAGTTGATAGTGCAACAAGGTTCTAAAAAGCACAAGGAATTGGGGTAATGCACCTCCAGTGGCTTAAGCCACTGGAGGTGCATTTTGGCGGCATACCGACACCTGGGTAGCGATGACCGGATACAGATTCAAGTGCTCACGAAGCGGGGCGTCTCCGATGCCGAGATCGCCCGTGAACTGAAGGTTCACCGTTCTACCGTCGGACGAGAGCGGCGGCGGAACAAGGTCGATGGCATGTATTACTATCACCAGGCGCAGGCCTGCGCGGAGAGGCGTCAACGAGAACGACGGCGGCGTGCGGCGAAGCTGACGCCTGCGGTGGTCGCCGCTACCGGCGCTTTGGAGCGAGGTTCGACTTTATCCATCGCAGGACCGGGCCGATTGCCGGTCGCGTGGATATCGGGCAACGCCCTGCTGTTGTTGAAGAAAAGTCGCGTGTCGGAGACTGGGAACTCGACACCATCGTCGGCAGCCAGCGCAAAGGCGCGCTGGTCAGCATGGTCGAACGCGGTGGTCGAACGCGGCTCGAAGCTCGTGCGTCTGGCCCTGGTTGCTGAATCAAAATCAGAGCCTGTTGCTTCGGCCATCGAACGCTCGCTCGCAAAAGACATCGACAAGGTACTTACTCTGACCATGGACAACGGCGCTGAGTTCGCACGGCACAAGCTCTTCGGTGCGGCGCTGGATGCAGATACGTTCTTCGCCAGACCTTACCACGCGTGGGAACGCGGGCTGAACGAACACACCAATGGCCTCGTCCGGCAATACTTCCCGAAGTCCACAGACTTCAACACCATCTCTCAGGACGAAGTGCATCGAGTGAAAGAACTTCTTAACAACCGGCCACGCGCCGTGCTAACCTTCAGAACACCACTGGAGGTCTTCTCCAATCCGCAGCTTCTTCAACCTGTTGCACTAGCGACCTAAATGGGGCGGCCTTGAACCGACGGACCAGACACTCCCTTCCTTCTCGGCGTAAATCGATCTTAACTATCGCCGGATGCTTTCTTGCTCTCACTCCCATGATCGCCAGCGCTCAGAGTGCTGAAGAGGTGCTAGGCAAGGCGCGCGTGGCCATGGCAGCACACGGGTTGGGCCATGCTCACATTCT
>NZ_JBEKYX010000006.1:0-82812 GCF_049510455.1 Occallatibacter sp.
CAATGTCATGCGGAAGATGCCGCTGGCCGCATCCAGCTCGCGCATGCCTTCGAGAATGCGGCGTGGACCAAGGCCGGGCGTAAGCGTGAGCGCAAGCCACGCAAGGCGGTCATCGTCTGGAGGGACGCACGGAGCGTCGGAGAAATTCTGCGAGAGTGTCGCCATGAAGAGAGCCTCTGGCAACGCAGTGAGAAGCGAGGAAAGAAGTGCAGCAGCGAATACTTGGAAATTTCTAAGGGATTTGTGGTGAAGGTACGTTGTTGTGATGGGGAAAGTCAAGCGCAGGCGACAAACGGGCGTGTCTCAGTTTGAATTCACAGAGAACTGCTTCTTTGGCTTGGTAGGTGCGCCTCGGCGATTTTGCGCCAACTGAAGACCGTACCGCTGCAAGCCCTGGGCAAGTTACTCAAACCTCATTCTGCTGCAAACTCCAAGCCTGCTAATTTGGCGTAGGCCGCTCGATGCTATCGATGACGAGGACCTCGATCGGATCTTTAGCGGGGACGATCTTGATGCCGAGCTTCTCTTTGAGCGCGCCGGGGAGCGAGAGCGCATCGGGCTCGCTGGTGTCGCCGGCCTCGGCGAGCGGCGCCCAGGTGAGATCGGTAACATCGAAGTAGCCAGTGAAGCCCGTGTGGTCGACGATGGGACGACCCCCGATATCACTGCCGATCACGCGGGCCAGCAACTGCATTTTGATGGCGCGTCCGTTAAGGACGCGGAGGCCGTTGTTGTTAACTGTGGTCATCAACGTGCCGGGAGGCAGCGGGTCGCCGGGGTGCAGGCCCATCGGCGGGCCGCCAGGTTTGCTCTCCAGCGGCGCGGGGACCTCAGTGATTTTGAGGCCGGCCTTGTCTGACACTAGCTCATAGACCGGCAGGACACGGGTTTCAAAGTGCGCTTTGAGGTGAAAGCGGTCTGCGAGGAGGGACTGCTCCATCATGCGGGTCTGGTCGTTGTGCTCCTCGCGGGTCATCTTCTGGAATGCGGACTCGATATCGTCGGGAACCTTGCTGTTGATGCGGTATGCATCTTTGTTGAGCCAATCCGGACCGCCGACAATCTGCGGAGCGTAAATGGCGCCGTATGCGTTCATGATGTAGCGGCGAATGCTCAGCGGGCTGAGAGACCCGCTTGGCGGGAGCTTGACTATAGTGCTCGCAGTTTCTGGGTCAATCGGCTTGACGGTGGCGACCTCATAGGAGGGCAACGGACCCGGGGGATGGAAGAGGAGCAGCTCAGGCTTTGACTGGACGGTTTGCGCAGAGCCGGGGCGAGTGAAGCCCAGGCTTGCTGCAATTTGCGAAGGCATGAACCCGGAACTGGAGCTTCCACTGGCCGGCAAGGGCGTTTCCGGATTTGTGTTACCGTGCGCAGCCTGGGTGCTGGATGACGCATAGACGACATAAAAACCAGGCATATGTCCGGAACCGGCACTGAGCGCAAACAGGCATAGCGCAAGCTGGGTCACGGAGGCAATCAGGCCAAGTCCGAGTCCCAACGCAGTGAACGGCCTGTCGCCGACCACGACATAGTTGCCGCCAAGCAGCGACGACCGGGGCGCGGAGACTTGATTAGAAGCGACGGAGGGAATTCCTGTCGACCACTGACGGGCGAGCGATCCAGCTGCATCGAGGAAGAGACGGGCGAAACCATAGGTATGCAGAGCCTCCTCGAAGTCGAGCGCCATTTCGCGAGCAAATTCATTGCGGAACGCAACAGGATGCAGGCGCAACAGCAGGCGGTAGATGCGGCGATGGAGGGTGTGCATCACGACCTTCTTTCGGCGAGCCGGATGGAACGTCGCGCGTGGCGGAGCACGCCGCTGAGCCGCTCAACCTCCGCGGCCAGTACGCTATGGCCCAATGTGGCGATTCGAAACGTGCGCCGAGCGCCGGTCTCAGGGTTCTCAGGCTGTGACTCTTCGACCAGGCCCGCGGCAAGCAGCTTCTTCAGGTTGTCATAGAGGGTGCCGGGACCGATCTTGTACTGGCCGCCGGACTGCCGCGCAGCCTCCAGCATGATGCCGTAGCCGTGCAGTTCGCCGCCGGAGAGCGCCAGCAGGACGTGCAGCGTGGCAGGGGAAAGAGGCAGGTATTTCTGGACGTCAACTTTCATACTCGGAACACAATATATCGGATTCCGAATAAATGTCAACATGAAATCGCGGCCTCAGTTCTTCAACGTCATCTATCGCAACTCCTATTTTCATTTGCCGCTAACAGCGTAAAGCGCTCATTGAGCCGTGAAATAGATAGTCGTCCAGAGTTCCGGTCGATTTGTTGCGTAGTCGAAAATTGCACGTTATGTCAACGCTGGTTCGATCTATGGATTCAAGATCTATGGATTCAAACCGCCCCCTACCGAAAGATTCCGCGCGGCTGCAATTTAGACTAGAAGTGTGGCTCCATCTGCTGATTCTCGCCTCCGTATCGCCGCTATCCGTTTTCTGAATCCCGCACCGCTGATGTGGGATTTGGAACATCCTCCATTCCATGAAGAACTGTCGCAACGCTATCGCATCGACATGATGCTGCCCTCAGAGTGTGCCGACAGGCTGGAGAGCGGCGCGGCTGACATCGGGCTGGTGCCCATTGCGGCGCTGGCGCGTAATCCCAATCTGCGGGTGCTGCCCGGATGCACAATTGCGTCAAAGGGTCGCGTGCGTTCGCTGCTGCTGGTGCGGCGGGCGGGCCAGAAGCTGAGCGAGATTCGCACGGTAGCCGCAGACAGGGCCAGCCGGACGACTCTGGCCTACACAAAGATTCTGTTCAAAAAGTGGACGAACGGAGTTCCTGAGTTCGTGCAGATGACCGCGGACCTGGATGCAATGCTGGAGCGAACCGACGCGGCTGTGATGATTGGCGACCCCGCACTGATGGCTCTGGAAGAGCAGGCCAACCGCTTCGAGCGCACCGGCGAAGAGCTCATCTATCACGATCTGGCTTTGGAGTGGAAGACGATGACCGGCCTGCCCTACATCTCCGCAATCTGGGCCGCCCACACCGGTGTCGACAACAGTGTCGCCGAGGACTTCATCCGCTCCCGCGATCATGGCCTCGCGAATATCGACGCGCTTGTGACAGAGTGGACCCGCAAGATACCGCTCCCCGCCGAAACAATCCGCACCTACCTCACAGAGAACATCCATTACGTTCTCGACGAAGAATGCATCGAAGGGATGCGCGGATTCTTCCGCGAAGCAGCCGCAGCGGGTGTGCTGCCAAAATATGAGTTGAACCTGACAGCCCAACAGATGAGCCTATAGCTCATCATGGCAGATCAAAATACAAGAGCCCTGCATATGCAGGGCTCTTAACTGATCTCTGTCCCCTGATCCCTGTCTAAATCTCCCAACGCAGCAACGCCGCGCCAACCGTAAATCCCGCACCTGCGGCGGCAAGCAGAACCAGGTCGCCCTTCTTGAGCTTGCCTTCCTGCACAGCAGTTTCCATCGCCAGCGGAATCGTCCCGGCAGAAGTATTGCCGTAGCGGTCGATATTCACGATCACGCGATCAGATTCAATGCCAAGCCGCTCCGCCGTGGCATTGATGATGCGCAGATTCGCCTGGTGTGAAATAAAGACGCCCAACTCAGGCCCGGTCACACCATTGCGCTCAAGAACCTTCAATGTAGCCTCAGCCATCTTGCGCACCGCAAACTTGTACACCGTCGGCCCATCCTGGTGGATGAAGTGCATCTTCTTATCAATCGTCTCGTGGCTCGAAGGATTCAGGCTTCCGCCCGCAGGCATATTCAGCGCCGGACCGCCGGAACCATCAATCTCGTGCACAAAATCAATCATGCCAATCTCGCCCTCTTCACAAGGCTCAATCAGCACCGCTCCCGCGCCGTCGCCAAACAGAATGCAGGTGGTGCGGTCGGTATAGTCCACCATGCGTGTGTTGGCGTCCGCGCCGCACACCAGCACCTTGGAGTGCGCACCGCTCTCCACCAGCTTTACGCCAGCCTGCAGCGCATAAATAAAGCCCGAGCAGCCCGCCGAAACATCAAAGCCCCATGCGCCCGCCGCGCCAATCTTGGTCTGCACCAGGCACGCCGTCGAAGGAAACATCATGTCCGGAGTCACAGTGCCCACGATGATCGCTTCCACATCCGTGGGTTCAATGCCGCGTGCAGCAAGGCACTTCTTCGCCGCTTCCACGCACATATCGCTGGTGCCAAGCCCCTTGGCCAGAACGTGCCGCTCGCGAATGCCGGTGCGGGTAAAAATCCACTCGTCGCTGGTCTCGACAATCTTTTCGAGGTCTTGATTGGTCAGCACTTGCGGGGGGACATAGGTTCCGAGCGCCGTAATCTTGGCGCGCCGGCCCACCACGGGACGCACGGCGAGGGTCAAAGCTTTTCTCCTGACTTCTCAATCATCATGACGACAAGAATAAAGGCGCTTGCGCGCCTGCGTACAAACCAAAAAGTACCGGGTGACCTACTGCGCCCGTACTAGCCCGTTACCGTTGCTTCCTTCCGGACCTGGCGGGTTTGGCGGGATTACGTCGCGTAGGACCCGGCACTGATTGATTTTAACACCTCCGGTGCAGGTGACTGCGCTTCGCGCCATTCGTGCAGAGATAAGCATTTGCACTTGCGCGCGGCATCACAATAGCAGCGCGGAATCTCACTTCCCGGTACAATAAGAAGGTGAGCATTGTTACAGAAATAGAAGAAAAAATCAGCGCGAAAACCGCGCCCATCGTAGGTTTTGTCTCGCTCGGCTGCCCCAAGAATCTCGTCGACTCTGAAGTCATGATGGGCCTGCTCGATTACGCGGGCGCGCGCCTCACGGCGAATCCCGAAGAGGCAGAAATTCTCGTCGTTAACACCTGCAGCTTCATTGACACTGCCAAGCAGGAATCCGTCGACACGATCCTGGAAATGGCGCGCCACAAAACCGAAGGCCGCGCAAAGAAGCTCATCGTCGCCGGCTGCCTCGTCGAACGCTACCGCGATGAGATCCGCAAAAGCATTCCGGAAGTAGACGCCGTGGTCGGCACCGGCGAGCTCGAAGCCATCCTCGAAGCCGCTGGACTGAAGCGCACGCCAGTCGCAGCTTCGCCTTTCACCATTCTCACGGGCAGTGCCACAGTTCATGCAGGCAAAGAAGCTCTCGCAGGGACACATCACGCCGGCCACGAACACAAACACGAGAACAGCCCGATGGGCTTCCGCGCCGAAGGCGATCACCGCGAAACGCAAGGCCGCTTCGATCGCGAAGAGTGGCAGGGCGCATCGCATCTGCTGCCCACATATCTTTACGACGAATCAACGCCTCGACTGCTTTCGACCGGCAAGACCTCGGCCTACATCAAGATCGCCGAAGGCTGCGACCATCCCTGCACCTTCTGCGTGATCCCCAACCTTCGCGGCAAATTCCGCTCGCGCCGCTTCGAGTCCGTAGTCGCGGAAGCCCGCCAGCTCGTCTCACGCGGCGTGCAGGAGATTACGCTCATCGGCCAGGACACCACCTGTTACGGCGAAGACTTCGGCCTCAAAGACGGCCTCTCCACGCTGCTCGATGAACTGGCCCAAATCCCAGGCCTGCGCTGGCTGCGCTTCCTCTACGCCTATCCCAATCGCATTACCGGCAAGCTGCTCGAGACCATCGCGAAGCATGACAATATCTGCAAGTATCTCGACGTGCCGTTACAGCATGCCTCGCCGTCCGTACTCAAGATCATGAAGCGCGGAGCGGGCGCCGAGATTTTCCTCAAGACAATTGAGAAGGTGCGCAAAGCCGTCCCCGGCATCGTTCTCCGCACCTCTTTCATCGTCGGCTTTCCCGGCGAATCGCTCCGCGACTTTGAGCTTCTGGAGGAGTTCATCACAGAAGCGAAATTCGACTGGCTCGGCGTCTTCAATTACTCCGATGAAGAAGGCTCAAAGGCCCACGCCCTCGACGCGAAAGTCCCCAAACGCACCATAGAGGCCCGCAAACGCCGTCTGATGAAGCTGCAGCAAGGCATCAGCAAACGTGCCAGGCAGGAATGGGTAGGCCGCGAAGCCGTAGTGCTCGTCGAAGGCGAAAGCGAAGAGACTCCCCTGCTGTGGGAAGGGCGCACGCAGTTCCACGCGCCCGAGATCGATGGCAAGGTATACATCAACGATTTCGGCGATCTCGAAGCCCTTGAGGCAGGCCGGTTTTACCGGGCCAAGATTACAGAAGCCCATGAATACGATGTAGTGGCGCGAATTATCTCAGGACCACTCCCAGCAAACTCTTAAGCCAAAAGAAGCATCGGAAACAATAAGGCCGAATTGGATTTCCAAAATCGGCCGCGGGAACGCGCAAAAGTAACTAAATTTTGATTACTGCTTTATATATTCCTTATAACTTTTTTGGTATGGCGCTGAGCTTTCAGCAGGGTAAGAATCACTAAGTATTTAACTCCTGCGTGAGGGTCAAGTGCTCATCGCACCGCTTCAAACAAATCAAAGCCAACGATTTTGACCCGAGGGCTGGCAATTCTGTTGTGAGGGTCAAGGATCACTCATGTCTTGGAATTACGCCTTACCGATTGAACCGGGTGACAGTACCGGGGGAAGCATCGCAAAGAGCTTCGGTGTTCTCTGGAAATCGCTGAAGACCCTGAGCAATCCGCCGATGCTCCGATCCACGCGCATGATGGCGGGGCTCTTGTCGCGTATGGCGATCAGCATTCCTACGCAACGAAAAATTGCAGGCCTGTTTACAGACCCAGTGCTCAACGAGACAGCTCAGGTCTACCCGAGGCTTCCCTACAAGCACCTCACCTGCCGGTATCTCTTGCGCGATTTACCCATCTCAGCTTGCGCTGAGTGCTTCTTCCATCACTACGATCGACTCCGCACGGTGCTCCCTATCTGGCTCCTGCGCTGGACATTGATGGACAAGATCGCTCTCTTCGAGCTGGAAGAAAATGGCATTCGCCTGGCCATTACCATGTGCCTCTCGATGCCCTTCGATACGGAAGGCGAACTGTCCTTGAATCTGGAGATGGGAGACAAAATTATCTACGTCATGGGGTTTTCCATCGTCCCCGGCCGGATCGTGCAATCCACGGCAAAGGACGTCTTCCTGATCACACGCCTTCAGGGCGTTAAAGGCTTCCATCAGGAGCTGTCGCACGCCACCAAAAGCTTTGGGGATGTCGGTCCTATAGCGCTACTGTTTGCTACGCTGCAGGGCATCGGAAACATATTCGAAATCGATACGGCGGCCTGCATCAGCGGCATCCAGCAGATTTCCTACGATGCAACATACGCCACATCTTTCCAGCACTCCTACGATGATTTCTTCCTCCAGCGCGGAATTCAGCCCAACGAAGGCGGCTTTTTCATCACGCCGCTACCGCTTGAGGAAAAGTCCATGGATGAGATCAAGAAGGGCCACAAAATCCGGACGCGGGAAAAGCGCGCGCTGCGGCGAGAGATACAGCAGGCCTGCGTGGATTTCTTTGTGAGAAACGGCCTCCCCTACCGCGACGCCGCGTAGTCTTCAGCGCTGGCTGGCTTCGCCACTGATCATTGAGCAGCGCCTGGTGATTTTGCAGTTTCCCCCGGCGCAGCAAATTCCCGCAGATCGAAGATGCGGAAATTTTTCTCGCCAGGCGGCCTGACGGCGAGCACAAGCCCAACCGAGTAAGGCTCTCCCTGAAAGTACGGAACGTGGATCGTGTGCAGGCCCGCGCTTAAAGTGACCCGCCCGCCTCGATCAGCGCCGGAGTGCAGACCATCGAGGTCAATGACCTTCTGGTCGTCAATATAAAGCCGCACTCCGTCGTCCACTACCGCATGGAACTCATACTCTCCCGCGTTCTTCACCCAGAAAACCGCGTGGTAATCAATGCCGAACCATTCCGCATGGCTCGTAACTCCCGCAACGCCTCCGGTATTTGAAAAAATCTGCTCCGGCACATCGAGCGATGAAGTGTAGAGACTTCCCACAGAGCTGAGATTCCAGAAATTAGGCAGCTGACCAGTACCCTTGGGCAGCTCATAAACATCCCCGCAGAACGAATTCTGCTTGGGAAGAATAGAACCGAACGAACCAATTGGCCCAGATAAGGGAGCGAGATAGGAGGCGACGCTATTGGCTCGCATACGGGCATAATCGAGCTGCCCCATCGCTATTTTTTCCACGGTGTGTTCATCATGCGTACGGTCAACCTCAGCCTCTCGCAGCGGGGCTGCCTGTGTAAGCGGTATCGTAGTAGTTCCGATATTGCCCGTCGTACGGTCCCGCACCGCAATGCGCATCAACACAACGTCTTTCATCCGCGGAAACTCCAGCAGGTTCGGAAAGCCATGCACAGTCGCTCGCGCAAACTCCGATGAAGTCAGCATCCGATCTGCTGCCGAGCTGAAGTAGCGAGTCGGTCGTCCCTGCGCGTTAAAGGCGCAGGCCCCATAATCCAACTGCACTCGCTGATTGCCGAAAGAGACGGAGATGAACTTCAGTGAATCCGCATCCACCGTCACGAAGTAGCGCAATGTGTCCTTGATTCCAGTGGCCACAGGCTGCACGGAAAGCCCAATGGACGCCGGAACATCAGGATGGTAGCAAGCCGCATTCTGCAATGCCGCATCGAGGTCCTTGCGCGAAGGCAAGCCAGGCAGCGCTTCTTTCGCGCCCACATAGTAGCGATTGTGATACGAAAGCTTCACTGCCTTACGAGTCGTCCGCACCTCGATATTGTGATAGCCGCTCTGCCATCCATCCTCGTCAGGATGAAAAGAAATCTCGTAGTGAAACGTGGCTCGCGCTGCACAGTCTCCGCCTAAGGAAACACGAAAACCTCCAGACTGCGGCGCCGGCTGAGCGTCCTCAAGCGCGGCATCCGCAGGGTGAAATGACGCCATCGCAACTGAATCCTTGCGGCCGCCATCCTTTACTTCCACAATCTCAATCTCGCTTGCGGAAAGATCGCGCACGGGATGGTTACGATCATCCGTGGCCACAACATCGACGAGCACTTCGCGCGTCGTGATCCGCAGAACGGCAGGCGCGGCATCGCCTTGCGGATTTTGGACAGCAGCGCCGGATGGCGGCTGCGCCTGCGCGGCGGCATGAGCCGCCAAGAAGAGCAGAACAACCATCACTGCACAGAACAGGCGCGCCGTAAGCACGATTCTCATTCGCCCTGCACCATAAAATCCGGGCACTGCTTTAAGCAACTTCAGATTGGGATTATTATCATACGTATGGCGACGTTTCACATCTCGGAGGCCGAAGCGGTGCGCGATTTCGCGGCCGTGATGGCTCGCGTACGAACTGGCACTGAGGTGGTGATTGAGGATGACAACCGCACTATAGCTGTCATCCATCCGCCCGCTGAAAGCCCCGGTATTTTGCTTTCTGAGGCTATTGCAAGAGCTGAAGCGCGCGGATCGACCGCAACCATTGACGAAGATTTCGCGCGCGATATTGAAGCTGCAATCATGGCTCATCGTGAGCCGCTCAACCCGCCGGCATGGGACTGACTCTCGATTCGAGCATTGTGATTGCAGCGGAGCGCCGGCAGGAAACTCCCGCTGGGCCGCTACGAGCAATCTCGTCAGTAGCCGGCGATCAACATGTGGCAATCTCATCGATTGCCCTCACAGAGCTTGTTCACGCAATCTACCGGGCAAAATCTTCTGAAATGCGTTCGATGCGGGAAAACTTCATTCGGGATCTTCTAGTGGATGTGGAAGTTCTTGCCTACACAAAATCCACCGCAACGCTCGCAGGAAAAATCGATGGTATGCAAGCTGCCAGCGGAATTACCATTCCATCGATGGATCTGCTGATCGGCGCAGCCGCTCTGGAATTCGGTTACGCGATTGTCACAAGCAATATACGCCACTTCCGTCTCATCCAAGGCCTGCAGGTCATTGCGATGTAGCTGCCCGGTAAAATAGAAGCGATCCCCTATACCGTATGACTCAAACAAAAAAAACCGCCAAAATCCTACGCTGCCCCTCATGTGGAATGCTGGTCCAGCCCAAAGACGAGGACTTCCCTTTCTGCAGCGACCGCTGCCGCAAGATCGACCTGGGCAAGTGGGCCATGGGCGTTTATAAGATCAGTTCGCCGGTGCTGGACCCCGATGTGCTCGAAGACCTGGATGGGCTGCGCGACGGACAAAGCCGAGACTCCGATGAGCAGTAGCGCCGCGGCAACAAAAAAGACATTCTGGGCCTGGACCATAGCTACTTTCTTCGGCGCAGGCCTCGGCAAGCCGGGACCGGGCACCTGGGGCTCAGTAGCAGCACTCTTGCTGTGGGCGCTCGCGGCATGGGCGCTCCATCCAGCTCCAACTGCAATGATCTGGATGCTTTGCGCCGGAATTGTGCTGTCAATTGCGGCGGGTGTGCCGGCTGCAACCATCGCCGCACGGGAGAGCGGACGCAAAGATCCCGGCTTCGTCGTCATTGATGAAGTGGCCGGACAGTGGGTCGCCTTGCTGGGAGCGCCGCTGGACTGGAAGCATGGGCTGATTGCACTGGTTCTCTTCCGGATCTTCGACATTCTCAAGCCCTTTCCGGCACGCCAGTTGGAAAGCCTGCCGGAGGGATGGGGAATCGTCTTCGACGACGTGGCCGCAGGGTTGTATGCTTGGGGTATCGGCGCGCTCATTCGCATCTGGATCTGAGCCGCCGGAGGCAATCATGCCACGCGCACGCACCCAATCCGTACCCCAGACTCCTGACGCACAGACTCCCCGCATCGACGATATCCTGCCCGCAGCCGCACTGCCGGGCGGCGATGTGGAGCTGACCGGCGCGAATCTGGGTCCTAGTGGCTTTCTGCCGCCTGAAGTGCTCATCGGTGGTGAAGCGGTGCATGTGCTGCTGAGCCGCCCGGCGCGGCTGATCTTCCGTGTGCCCGATCCCGCCGCAACGGGGCTGGTGGAAGTTCGCACTCAAACTGGCGCGACGCATTCGGCTCCGCTGCGCGTGGCCCGCGAGCTGATCTCTGGCCTGCATCCGGTAACAAGCCCGGCGGTAAGCCGCTCGGGAATGATCTACGCCACCATCTCCGGCCAGCGTGGCAAGTCAACTCCGGTCTCCGTCGTGCGTATCAGTCCGGCGGATGGTCGCGGAACGCCCTTTGTTAAAGATATCCTGAACGCCACCGGCCTGACCTTTAATCCTGAAGGCGATCTCTTTGTCACCTCGCGCGCCGAGGGAATCGTCTATCGTGTCGATGCAGCGGGCGAGTTCACGGTTTACGCCGAAGGGATGGGCATCGCAACAGGCGCCGCCTTTGACGCAGAGGGCAACCTCTACGTCGGCGACCGCAGCGGCACCATCTTCAAGATCAATCCACAGCAGCAGATCTTCGTTCACGCCACGCTGGAGCCAAGCGCCGCGGCCTATCATCTCGCCGTCAATGCGGCGGGCACACTCTACGTAACCGGCCCCACGCTGGGATCGAACGATGCAATCTACGAGATTGACCCGCATGGCGACTCCCGCGAGTGGTATCGCGGACTGGGCCGTCCGCAGGGGCTCGCCGTAGCGCAAGACGGCAGCATCTACGTTGCCGCATGCCTTCGCGGACACCGCGGCATCGTGCGCGTGACAGCCAAAGGCGAAGCACAGCTCGCGCTCTCCGGAGCGAACCTTGTAGGTCTTGCCTTTTCCCCGCTAGGCACAGCCGTGCTGGCCACGCAGCAGGCCGTTTATGATGTAGACCTGGGTGTTGAAGGGCAAAATCTTTTTTAGCTTTAGCAATTAGCTGCTGGCTCTGTATCTGGTTCAGCACATCGCCAGAGAAGCCGCGAACGGAAGAGGTATTGTGCTCTCCCGCGACAAAGCTAAAAGCTGATAGCCAGGAGCTAATAGCTGCTTTTATGAGATCGGAAATTATCGCAGTTGGCTCTGAGATGCTCACGCCGCACCGGCAAGACACCAACTCCCTCTTTCTCACAGAAAAACTGAATGAGCTTGGCGTAACCGTCGCATTCAAAACCATCGTCGGCGACCGCCGCAAGGACCTGGTTAACGCCTTCCGCACCGCGCTCGGCCGCGTGGATATCGTCGTACTCATGGGCGGCCTCGGCCCCACGGAAGACGATCTCACCCGCGAAGCCGTAGCTGAAACCCTAAGCCTCAAGCTGCGCCGCGACGGCACACAGGTAGCTGCACTCGCCGCGCGCGCCGCCACCTGGCGCATGCCCATGCCGGACAACAACCTCAAGCAGGCCGACGTGATCGAAGGCGCAACGGTCATCCCAAACGTCAACGGCAGCGCACCCGGCCAATGGCTCGACATCACCCATGATGGCTTCCGCAAGCTCATCATGCTCGTGCCCGGCCCACCCAGCGAATGCAAGCCGCTCTTTGAATCCGAAGTCATGCCGCGCCTGCGCGAAGTGGTGCCGGTCCGCTATCTCGCCAAGCGCACGCTCAAGGCGGCCATGATCCCCGAGTCGCAGGCCGACAAGCTTCTTGCGCCAACGTACACCACATACACTGACGTCGAAACCACCATCCTCGCCCACAACGGCGACATCCAGCTAGAGCTTCACTGCGTCAAAAAAGATCAGGAGCAAGCCCAGCAGCGCGTTGACGAGCTGGCCAGCAAGCTGGAAGAACTCCTCGAAGACTGGCTCTACTCATCTGACGGCGAAACCCTGGAGCAGATCGTCCTTTACTACCTTGGCCTGCGCCAGGCCACGCTGGCCGTAGCAGAAAGCTGTACCGGCGGCCTCGTCGCCGAACGCATCACTGGAGTTCCCGGCAGTTCGCGATCATTCCTCGGCGGCGCAGTCGTCTATTCGAACGCCCTCAAGACGCACTTCGCCGATGTTCCCGCGGAACTCATTGAGCAGCACGGCGCAGTCAGCGAGCAAGTCGCGCGCGCACTCGCTGAAGGCATCCGCAAGCGCACCGGCGCAACCATCGGTCTCTCCGTCACAGGCATCGCAGGCCCCACCGGCGCAACAGAAACCAAGCCCGTCGGCCTCGTCTACATCGCCGTCAGTGACGCGCAAAAGACGGAAGTCTTAGAACGCACCTTCCGCGGCCCCCGTACCCGCGTCCGCGAGTGGACCGCCCAACAGGCACTCGACTTAGTCCGCCGCCGCCTCATGCAACTAGAGACCGTCCACATCTCCTAAACCATCCCTGGGTGGAGCGACGTGCTTTTTGCGGCCGGAGTGATGAGGAGCGTTACGAAGGGCGCTGGACTTTGGTAATGGGCTAGGGGCAGATATCAGCAAAGCCTAGGCATGCCCACTCGAAAGAAAAGGAACAACATTTTGATTCGCTACAGCCACCCGCCCATAAGTGTCGGTACGCCTGCGAAATTCCCCCTGACATCCAAATGGCATTGCGCGATCTTTATTACGCAATTCGGATTAGTCTCGCTTAGGGCAATAAAACAAAACCAGACGGACAATTACTGAGATCCCACTCTAATTCATGCCTTGGAGGTTGACGGTGAAGTCTATATGGTTCAGTATGGCGTTGTTACCCTTTGTCGCCATTAACGTGCCGATTCAGACATCCATGCCGGTGCCGAACGGAGATACTATGCGTTCTCCTCATTATATGTTGGAGTCGAGTTCGCGTTTGGCAGATAAATCAAACCCCGCGACCATCGACTCGCTTACTCATGTTGTGCTCAGCTTTCCTCACACCTATAAGCTACCCGAGCCTCTGGAACAAGTCATCGAGAGTCGGCTTGCAAGATCTGAGACTGCCTATCGGAACGGGGCAGGCCCGGGAGTAACAGAATCGCAAATGGTAGATCTGATGAACTCGCTGGCGGAAACCCTGAGATTGCCCGATTACGCGAAGACAACGCCGCTGCAGATTCGGGTTCTCAGAATGGCGTTACTTACTCAGTCGCCGCATTTTATGGGAAGCGGCATGGTTCGAGAAGGTATGCGGACGGGCGAGTCGATTAATCAGGAAATGTCCCCACTTCAGGCGATGCATCTTTTCTCCTTCATGGTCGATCAGAAAATTCTCAACCCGGAGTACCAAGATCCGGACAGCGACCCCGCCGTTCTCCATCGGGAGAGGATGAAGGAGTCTGAACGAATCCGCCAAGAAACCACTCCAACCGCGAAACACATCCTTTTGCGGAGTTCTAACCCCAAAGGCGCAGAAATGCGGGAAGCCATTTCATCGGGCTTCGAATCGATGAGCATGAATGATGCACTTAACCTACTCAGCGAAACCCTAAGCAAACTCGATCTTTAGGTAAGGGGACAAACGATGCGCCGGGTGCCCCAGGTCCCGCTTTGGGACCTGGGATAGCTACACGCCCCGATCTACAAAGCCTACCTACTTACAAACCCCATTCACATCAAAATCCTCACGCGGATAAGGAGGCAACGGCCCGCTCGGCTTACGCACCGGCTCCGGCAATGACAAATCAAGATCCGCCGCATACGCAGGGTCTTTCTCGGCCTCCTGCAGCGTCACAAAAGTAAACCCGTGCTTCTTGTAGAGATCAATCAACCGCGGCAGCATCTCCGCATCCATCGCGCCCACATGCATCAGCAGCACATAGGGAATCTCGCGCCCCCACGTGGCCTTCGCCGCCGCGCGGCTGTAATCGATCTGCGCATCCGCCATCTTCAAATAGCTCTCTTCCAGCTTCGCAATCGATGCCGCATCGTTCTTCGCCACGCACCGCGCATACGGCTCGTTGTACATGTAGTCGCCAAAGCTCATCGTCACGTCGGCAACCTTGTACCCATGCGCCAGCAGAAACTTCCTCGCACCCGCACTCTTCTCCGCTGTATTGCCTTCGGCCAGATACGGATACCGCATCCAGTGCCAGTCAGAACCAGCGGCATACTTCTCCAACACCGGCTCATTCTTCAGCACATCAGCCTCCCAATCCTCCAGAGACCGCTGATTCAAATTCATGTGCGTATAAGCATGGTTGCCCAGCGGAAACCCCGCCGCACGCCACTCCCGAAGCATCGGCTCAGAGAGCGGCTCATGCTCCAGCTGCACCCCATTCACAAAGCCATACGCAGGCGGCAGACCACCAGCCTTCATCGCGGCAACAATCTTGCGTCCAATCTCCACCCGCGTCGTATTCGCAGCTAGCGCAGAGTGCGCCGGAAGATCATCCCACGTAAACGCCAGCTGCGGTTCCTGCGCCAAAGCTGTCCCTGCCCATCCGACCAAAATCCCCGCAAAAATAGCTCCCCGCAATACAATCCCACGCATCTCGAATTCCTCTCCGCAAGCAAGAATACAGCCTCGCATCGCAGATCGGCTTTCATCCCCGCGCCTCACTTCGATAGAATTTCCCCATGCGTTATACAGGCCGTGTGGAGTATGCAGATGAACGCAAGATTCGTCCGCGCAACAAGCGTTATTACCGGGTCCTTCATTGGCCTCTCTGGATCTGGGTCTTCTTTCTCGCGCCCGGCCCGCTGACATTCAGCCTCTTCGCGCACGGCTTTGACCGCGCCAACTCCATCTGGCTCGCCATCGTTCTTATCGGCACCGGCACGGCACTCATCTTCGGCCAGGCCCCCGGCTGCGAACCCAAACCGTACATCCTGCGCTTCGACGAAGACCGCCCCAACCCGCTCTACCGGCGCGTCTGCTACACCTTCGCGTGGAACGCCGTGCTGAACTTCGCCCTGCTCAACCTCGCCGGCCTCATCTATGCCACCATCACCGGCACATGGATCATGAAGCAGCTTTACCAATACGCCTACCTGCCGCTCTGCATCCTCATCCTGCTCCTCGGCGCACTCGGTCTGCTTCCGCGCGTAGGCCGCTCCACAAAAGGCGAAGGCACAGAACGCCGCTATTTTTACGGATCAGTCTGGGCCGCCGTCATCGCACAAACAGTGCTGCTCATCCTCTGGAAGGCAATGCCCGCATCTCTCGCCAGCACACAAACGGGCTCCGCCATCAAGCTGGCAATCTACGCAGCCACACTCGCTGCCGTAGGCTACGCAGCCTGGAGCGGCAAACTGCCGCGCACCCGCCCCATCATGCCCGGCGAACTCATGGTGGATTAATTAATTCAAGTAGACCGTCGCGATTGCCTTTGTCTTTATCGTTCCTTCTGTCCCTTTGTCCGGTAATAATTGCGTTGACTAACCAAAATCTCCAACCGATGGACATCCGAATCTTAGAGAAGGATCGTTATTGGTCATTGGAGATCCCTACGTCTGACCAAGTGGAACAAGATGACTGACTCAGACTGTCCCAATCCAATCTGAACTTCATGGATGAGCAATACGATACATCGGCTCCGTGAGATTTCCGTTCACACTGGAGTGGGAGAGATTTATGACCCACATTGAGACAGATCGAGAAATCCGAAACCAGGCAATCACGCTTCTTGTCATCGAGCGCGATCAGAATGTCGAGCGGCTTACCCAGCGCCATTCTATGGAGGTCAAGGGACCCTTACGTAAAGAGATACCTGAGGCCCAAGTCCTGACAAAGTCACGAGCTCAGGTGCTTTAGATTTCGCCTTATACGCTTTGCGTCTGCCGATATTTGCTGGGAATAATCTGCACAGGATCGCAGACGTGAGCGATCTCTGAGGGTACAAGATCGGCGATGCTCCATCCTGTCGCAATGATTTTCTGACACATAATACAAACTGAGTCCACGGTGCCGTTCCGATTTTCCCGTCCGGTAAACTCAATGAAATTCATCATTTCTGTCACCCATGGAAGTTTCAAATTAAGCGGGATGGCGCCTGAAAGTGTGATCAATTATGACCGTCAACGGTTCGCACGGTTTGGGGTAGTCAGCGTAATTAGCGCCCTTTGTCCCGTGCCCCTCAGTGCCTGTTAAACTCAATTCGATGTCCGCTGCAAGCCTGCTCATCATTGCCTTCTCCTACCTGCTCGGATCCATTCCAGTGGGCTATCTGCTGGTCCGCGTCTTCAAAAAACAAGACATCCGCACCTTCGGCAGTGGCAACATCGGCGCCACCAATGTCCTGCGCTCCGGCGGCAAAGGCCTCGGAGCCGCCACTTTCATGCTGGACGTAGCCAAGGGCGCGCTTGCCGCGGCACTCGGCGCATGGCTCGCAGCGTGGCTCCTGCCGGACTGGCCCGCGCGCAATGTCGCAGCGCTCGCAGCACTATGCGCCGTCATCGGCCACATGTTTCCCGTATGGCTGGGCTTCAAAGGCGGCAAAGGCGTGGCCACAGGCTTCGGCGTCTTTCTGGTCATCGCGCCCTGGGCAGCGCTCTCGGCCATCGGAGTCTTCGCAGTCATCGTCGCCATCACCCGCTATGTTTCGCTCGCATCCATTCTCGGCGCAGCAAGCTTTCCCATCTTCGCATGGTTCTTCGTGCATGGCGATAAACCAGCCTTCTTTGTCGCCGTCCAAATCATTGTGTCGGGACTGATCATTGTGAAGCACCACGCCAACATTGGCCGGCTGCTCAGCGGCACAGAAAATCGCTTCGGCACGCCCAAAACCGCATAACATTTCTCCATGACAATTCTCCCCATAGCCCCGCGCATCGCAGTTCTCGGTTCCGGCTCCTGGGGCACGGCTATCGCATCGTCGCTAGCCCGCAACGGACGCCCCATCACACTCTGGTCGCACTCGCATGAGGCCGCCCGCACCATCGCCAACGCGCGTGAGAATCGTAAATACCTCCCCGGCATCCGTCTGCCAGACTCAATCGCCGTCACCGGCGACGACGCCGCCATCGCATACGCCGACATTCTCGTCTCCGTCATCCCCAGCGAATTCCTTCGCCCCGTCATAGGCCGCCTCCGCAGCCACATGCACGCCCGCCACATTCTTCTCAGCGCCACCAAAGGCCTCGCAGCCAGCACGGACAACGCCTCATTCCTGCGCATATCGCAAGTCATCACCGCCTCACTCGCTGAAGTGGAGCTAACACTTCCCGTCGGCTCACTCAGCGGCCCCAGCTTCGCGCAGGAAGTCGCAGCAGGCCAGCCCACAGCCATCACCGTAGCCTTTGAAGACCACGCCATCGCATCCCTCGTGCAGCGCGAATTCGCCTCGGAATCGCTCCGCCTCTACACCTCCGCGGATCTGATCGGCGTAGAGCTCGGCGGCGCGCTCAAAAACGTCATCGCCATCGCCGCCGGCATCACCGCGGGCATGGGCCTCGGCTCAAACTCCACGGCCGGGCTCATCACCCGCGGCATTGCAGAGATGACGCGCCTCGCCGTCTCCTGCGGCGGCCGTCGCGAAACCCTCGCTGGCCTGGCCGGCCTCGGCGACCTGGTCCTCACCTGCACCGGAACCCTCAGCCGCAACCGCACCGTAGGCGTGGAACTCGGCAAAGGCCGCAAGCTCCCGGAAATCCTCGCCTCACTCGGCGGCAAAGTAGCGGAAGGCGTCCACACCACCCGCGCAGCCTTGGGCCTGGCCCGCCAGCAGCGCATAGAAATGCCCATTACCGAGCAGATGGAACTCATCCTCGACCACGGCAAAAATCCCCGCGAAGCCATCAAGGACCTGATGCTCCGCCCCGGCAAGCACGAGCATTGATTGACTGTGAAATGCGGCTTTCGATAAGCGAGTCGGCGATGACAAAGACTTTTCCAATCCTTGCCTCAGCGATCAATCTGCTTTTGAGATCCAAATCCTTATAAAAAACTTATAAATAAGCGCATATAGTTTTTGCGGCTAAGTTCCTCATCTCCAGCACTGCCTCAAGTCTCCCCCGCTTCGAATCTCAAATCAAAAATCGATACCACACCATAGGAGGTTGAAATGGGAGTTCTGCTAGGGTTAACGGCCAGCGGCTCGCACCTCTACGCCGCTTGGAAGGGCGAACCGGATGACGATCGTATTTTCTATTCCGCCTGGAGCGGCAGTGGCAGTTGGAGTGCCCAGGCGTTAATCCCCGGCAATACCAGCGCCGGTCCCGCCTTAGGCGAGTACAATGGATCGCTGTATGCCGCCTGGAAGGGAGAATGGAGCGACCCCAGAGTCTTTTATTCAAAGCTCAGCGGCTCCAGTTGGGATGCCCAGAAACAAATCCCCGGCGCTTACAGCGATACCGGCCCATCCCTCTGTCCAATGGGTTCAAAGCTGGTTGCCGCGTGGAAGAGCGTATTCGATCAGAGCGTGTACTACGCCACCTTCGACGGCACAAACTGGACTGCCCCCGCGCAAATCCCGGGCGTAGGCAGCAGCATAGGACCGACCTTGGCGCTTTACGCCAGCAAGCTGTATGCCGTCTGGAAGGGCGAAGGTACCGACCAGCGTCTCTGGTATGCCACCTATGACGGAACCAGTTGGTCGGCCCAGAACACCATCCCCGGCGTCGGAACAAGTGTGGGAGCCTCCATAGCTGGCGTCAGCGGCAAGCTCTATGCAGTCTGGAAAGGCGAAGGCACCGACCAAAGCATCTGGTACGCCACCTTCGACGGAACCAGTTGGTCCGCACAAACGCAGATTACCGGCGACACGAGTCAAGGCGTTGCAATCGCCGAATTCAATGGAAATCTATATGCCATGTGCAAAGGCCAGAATTCGGACGTCAGTCTCTACAATTCCGAATTCACCGTCAGCAGCGGCAAATGGTCTTCGTGGTCTAAAGATATCCCCGGAAATACCGGTCCCGATACCTACACGACTCTCCTGCCCACACCCACTTCAGGCAATCAAAATTATGTGCTGAAGAACCCAAGCGGCGGCTCTGTAACCGGCGCCACGGTCGTCATTACCATCGTGGAGGACATCATCCCCGACAGCACCGGGAACTATTCATTCCAGGTCAACTGCTTCGGCCCTCCGCAGGCGTCCGGGGCAGCGCCCTTCGTCTGGCAGCAATACGGCTATCGCATCGCCGCCAACGAACTGTTTTTCTGGGTCAACGATTTCCGCCAGCAGGATCTCCCGGCCAGCCCCTACATCAACTGGGATTCCCGCTCGATGCCCAACAACTCGGGCGTCGTCGCCGTATCGAACAATGTCCTGCCCGCCGGCTGGCAGCTCACCACCAGAATCACGACCGATTCCGCCGGTACTGTCACCGGCTTCTCCTTCAGCGTCGCCCAGCCCAACGGCACTGTTCTCAACTCGCCGGCAATGACGCTGCAGGGCATCCGATCCTTTGTAGTGCCCGGCAACCTCGCGCCCATCAATAATTACCAGGTCATCATGGTCGGCGAGAACGGCGGTCGCACCACCGATTTCTCCTCCGGCCAGGGCATCTTCCAATGCTTCGCCGGCGAAAGTATCACAGCTACATCCTTCGCCGACGAGTCGGGCGAAGGGAGCAACGTCCTTTACTCGCCGCTGCCCGCCTCATACCCAAACGGCGAGTTCTACCAACAGTTCGGCATCGGGCTCGCGCCCGCGTAATCCATCCCGTCCACAATCCGCTGCTGGCGGGTGCGTGGCGATTGGAATAAAGTCCCAAGTCAATTCCAATCGCCACCAGCCGCCGCACCAGCTCCGGATGCGCGCTGGCCAGCGTGTAGGAAATGACTGCGCCATCCCTGAAGAGGTAAGTAGCAGCGGAGAACACGAAGGCCCGGTCTTTTGCGAACCGGGCCTTTTTGAGTTCAAAAAAATCATGGCACAGATGAGCGTAATTTTCTGCAAACAATCTTTGCGAAAAAAGAACAGAGCGCCGATCCGATCCCAACACCGCCGCTAAGGCACGCTGAATGGGCGCAGGCCGTCGGTTGCGAATAAACCTGTAGGAGATGTAGCCGTGGGAGACTGCGCGCGGAAGAGGTAGTGGACGGAGAAGCCGGCAGAGACGGCATTGTAGTTCGAGGTGTTGTTGGCGCTGAGGAAGCCGCCGACAAACCAATGCGAGCCGAGTTGGTGAGCGACGGTGGCACGGAAGCTATAGTTTGCGCCGACGGTGGTAAGAGCCGGCAGCGCCACGTTGTTCAGAGAGACTTCAAGCGGCTTTTGCGCGGCGAGCGGGAAGAGCGGAGTCTTATCCTCCTGGAAGGCCTGGATGCCGACGCCGCCATTGATCTCATAGTGCAGGCGAGTGCCGTAATGACCGGTCCAGTCGAACGGAATGTTCGCCAGAAAATAGAACTGCGGACTGAAGTAGCCGCCCATGCCGTAAGTATAGGCCGACTCGTTGTGCGCGTAGTGCATGCCGAAGAAGTTAGCGCCCAGAGAGAGGGTGCCGTATTCGGGCAGCGCCCAGACGCGCCAGTAAGCGCCGCCTGTGCCGTCAAAGCGGCTGTTGGATTCCGTGTGATAGCCGTTCAGGTATTGGCCGCCGAGGCTGACGTAGTAGCCGGAGAGCGCGTCGCCCTTGGAGAACTGTACGTTGGCCTGGTTGGCCATAACGGCGCCCCAGATATTGCCGGGAAAACCCAGCGAAGCAGAGCCGGGGTCGCGGAGACCGCCGTAGGAAAGCTGGGTTTCCTTAACCGAGTCGCGGGTGGCGGTAATGGTGAACGGGCCGCCGCCGGGCTTCCACTGGCCGCGGGCGGTCCAGTTGCTGACCAGGAAGCCATAAGGAGAGTAGCCGGCGGCGAGGGCGAGATGCGGGAGGGCGAGCTGCACTTCCCCGGCGATGCCGGATGCGTTCTGCTGCGGCGGCGGAGTGCCGGTGGCGCCGGTGGTACCGTTGGGGCCGGTGTTGGTGTCCGTTCCCAGAGGCTCAGGGATGTTGACGAGCGTGGTGCCGGAGTTGGTGGACTCCTGAACCTGGATGACGGCAGTGCCATTGGCCTGGCCGGAGTCGAGGAAGACCGGCTTGGCGATGAAGGTGAGGCGGCTCTGATAGCCAAGGGTTACGGAGGCCTCAAAGGGCGCCTCAAGAGCAGTGAGGCGGTCGTAGCCAAGATTGCCGCTGCGGTAGTTAACCAGGCCGGTGCCGCCGAGCCACGCGGAGTAACTGCTTTCGAGCGACTGGAGCTGCTTTTCGACTTCCGTGCGCGGATCGATGGGCTGGGGCTGGCGCTGGACACGCACCCAGGGGCCACGGAGCGGCGGAAGATTCTGTTGCTGGAGATCTTGATCGCTGACGCCGGACTCGGCAGACTGCTGCGCCGGAGCAGGCGCGGGAACCTGTGGCGGAGCTTCAGCCGGTACGGTGGCGAGCGTGGGAACGGTTTGCGCGGGAGGTGTGGCCTCAGTCGCTGCTTTCGCGGGCTTTTTCTTCTTTGAGACGGCGGGGGGCGCAGGTTGCTGGGCCGGCTCTGCGGTTGCGGGAGTGGGCTTCTGAGTCTGATTTTGAGTCTGTTGCGGGGCGGAGTATGCGCCGGTGGCCGCATCCTTTGCCGACGGCGCGTACTGGACGGGCTCCATGGATGCGGAGCTGGTGGCTACTGCATCCTGCGTGACGGGAGGCGCGGGTAGCGGCATGGAAGGAAGCGTGAGCGGAGCGTTTTCGAGGGGGCGGATGGGCGATTCGATCAGCGCGTCCATCTGGGACACGGAGGTAGTCTGCGGCATCCTCAGCCGCTCGGCTGCCTGCTCTTCGGAACTGGAGAGCTTGAGGCCGGTCTGGAGATCGTAGTCGCGCGGAGTGGGGCCCATGGCTTGCGGGTTCTGCGGAATGAGCGGCGCGGTGGGCTGCTGATTTGGCGGCGCGGACTGGCCGGGGAGATAAAGCTGCTGCTGCGGGGCGGTTGGGGGTGGCAGGACGGGCGCTGGAGTGAGGAGCGGCTGCGCGGATTGAGGCACGGTCTGGACTGGGGCTGGAGATGACGGAGCGTATGTGCCGAGCGTCTGGCCGGATGGCGGGTTTGACTGCCCCTGATACGTGGAAGGCGCAGGCAGCGAGGAGCTGGCGGATTTGTGATGGCGTTTGGTGGCTGGCTGCGTTGTATCGGGCGCAGATGCCGAGGGCTGGGTTTGCGCGGGTGCGGCGGGAGCCGGGATCTGCGTCACCAGCGGCACGGAAGCCTGATACGCCGAATCGGGAAGCACGACTGGGGCTTTGCCGAGGTAGGGATCGGGGCCATACGAGGGCAGCGGCGGAAGCTGGATGGTTCTGGCGAATGGCTCGTCGTCGGGATTGAGCAGGCGGGCGAGATCGGTGGCCGTAGCAGCCTTGCGGGGCTTGGTGTCGGCATCGGGATAGGCCAGCTCGTGGGCAAGGCGATCCGTGGGCGAGCCGGGTGGAAGTGAGGCGAGAGCGGCGCGCCAGTAGTCGGCGGCACGCTGGTTATCGCCGCGAGCCTGCTCAAAGCGGGCTGCTGCGCCGAGAACGCGGTAGTCGTTGGGATAACGCTCAAGGGCCTGACGCAGCCATGCTTCTGCCTGGGATTTATCACTGGCAGCGAGAGCGGCGGAGATGGCTCCCTGGAAGTCGGCGGCGCTGGCGGCGTCGTTGGGCAGGGATTTGAAGATGGCGAGCGAAGCTTTGGCTTCTCCGATACGGAGATAGCCTCCGGCGAGGACGCGCTTGACGCCGATGTTGTCCGGGAAGGCGGCGGATGCGGCTTCCAGAATTTCGATGGCGCGCTCGTTGTTTCCGGCGTCAAAGGCGGTTCCCGCGCGCTGAACGCTCCAACTGGCCCAGATGGTTTGCACCTGCTCGCGCTGTGCGACGGTGAGGTCTGCGCGGCCGCCGAGGCGCATGAGCGCGGGGTAAAGAGCGCGCTCGTTCTTGGTGTTGTAAAGGACCCAGGCGTTCTGGATGGCGAGATCGACGGGCATGGACTGGCCGAGCTTTGCGTAGTAGGCGGCGAGGCGGTTCATGGCCTGGGTGGCGCGAACGGCGTCCCCGGCGGTGGCGTAAAGACTGGCTTCGCTCTGCACGAACTGCGGGTCCAGCTCAAGCTGCGCGCGCACGGCGGGAGGAATGTAGGCGATCTGCTGGAGAGCCTCATTGGTGTGATTGGTCTGCTGCAGCGCGGCGATGAGGCCCTTCCATGCTTCGGCGCGATCCGGGTGGGCAAGAAGGATTTGGCGGTAGATGCCGTAGGCCTGATCGGTATTGTTGCGCTGCAGGTAGATGGCGGCGAGTTGCAGTTGCATCTGGATGCTGAGCGGCTGGCCGGAGACGGCCTGGAGCTTGCTGGCACGCTCGATGAGCTGCTGCGCGATGTCATTGCGGCCGGCCTGCTGGTAAATACCGCTCAGCAAGGAGAGGAAGTTGGAGTCGTTGAGCGCCTGCTCGTAGATGGTGGGCGGCATCTTCTCCACGTCGGCGATGGCGGTCTCATCCTGCCCCATGGTGTGATGCGCGCTGACAAGGCCCATCCATGCGGAGAGGTTGGTGGCGTCGTCCTGAAGAATCTGTGTATAGAGAGTGGCGGCCTGGCTGTAGCGTTTGGCCTCCATGAGGATGCCGGCGTACTGCAAACGGGTGTCAGCCTTGAGATCTGCGCCCTGTGCGGGGAATGGCAGCGAGAGAGCCTGGGCCAGGACGCGTTCGGCGTCGGCGGGACGGCCTGAAGCGTTATAAAGCGCGGCAAGGGTGCGGAGGTAGTCGGGGTCGCGGTCAAGCGAGGCTTTTATAGCTGGTGGAAACTGGCCGGCGAGGGAGAGAGCATTATCGTTCTGACCGTCGCGGGCATAAGAGAGAAAGAGCCCGCGCCAGGCATCGGCGTTACCGGCCAGGTTTTTGGGCTGTGCCTTGAGCAGGCTGGAGTAGACTTCGGCGGCCTGCGCGAACTGCTCCTCTTTCATATAGAGGCCGGCGAGGCCGTTGAGGGCCTCGGGACTGTTGGCGCGCATGGCGAGGGCCTGCTTGTATTTGGAAGCGGCTAGCTCGGGCTGATTTTCGTCCACGGCTTGTGAGGCCTCACCCATGGTGAACCAGAAGCGCGATGTGGCGAGGGCGTCGGTAACGGACTTGTCGCGGAAGCCGCTCTGCTCGGCCTGCGTGAGGTAGCTGACGGCGCCACCGAAGTTGTTCTGCTGCATGCGCAGGAAGCCCATGCCGGCAGCGGCGCGGCCGTTTTTGGAATCCTTCTGGATCAGGGCGGTGAAGCGCTGCTCGGCTTCCGGCAGTTTTTTGGCGTTGAGAGCGGCGAAGGCGGCGCGCTCCCCGGGCGTGCGGGCGATGCCGGAGTTCATCTGAGCCAGCTTCTGCTCGTTCTCCTTGAGCCTGGCGGCGAGTTCGGTGTCATTCGGATGCGTTTTGAGGTAATCACGCAGCTGACCGGCGGAGTTGGGATCGGCTGACTCCCAGACGAGCGCCTGGCGGAGCGCTTCCGAGGCATCGGGATCGGCCTGACGGCCCATGAGAATGCGGACGCCTTCGGAGCGGGTGCCGGGGTCGTAGGTGAGCATTTTGCCCAGAGCGATGGCGTAGCGGGGATCGCCGGGATTGCGCTGCATGAGGCCGCGCACGCCGGCAATGGCCGGCTGCTTGCCGCCGGTGGCGCCGTAGAGGGTTTGATAGTAGGCCAGAGCAATGTCGCCGTCCGGCGGACGGTCGCCGTAGATGGCGCGATAGGCGCGCATGGACTCATCGTTCTTGCCTGCCCGGGCGAGATCGCCGGCCTGGCGAAGCTGATCGCTCTGCGCGCGGACGCTGGAGAGCGCCTGGATTTTGGCGATATTGGGATCGTTGGGGTAGGCGGCGCGGAGGCGGTCGAGTGCGGCATTGGCCTCATCGGTTTTGCCGAGGAGCTTATAGTCGCGGGCCTCGCCTGCCAGGGCTTCCGCGTTCTTTGCATCGGAGAAGAGGACCTGTTGCCAGACCTGCAGGGCCATGTCCGGGCGGCCGCGGTTTTCAAGAGCGTGAGCGTTGTTGACGAGCGCCTGGCGCGTCTTTTCCGGTCCTGTGGCCGGAGCGGGGCGCTGCGCCGCTGCGAAAGATACTGCGAACAACCACACCACGCAGAGCCATGCGGAAAGAAGACGAAGGCCGGTTGCTCGATTGCGCCGAAGTGTCATCAATATGTCCACAGTACCTTTAATTCGCCCTCCGGGCCGAAGCTGAACTTCCTCTCATCGAATCCAAATGCAAAGAGAATCAGATTCTGATCGTAATACGCCGGGTCCTTGCCGTAGAGGCCGGTGGCCGGGTTCAGTTGCGCGTCGATTCGCTGCTTCTGCTGCGCGGCAGCCTTACTCATTTGCGGCAGCGCGCGAAGATACGGTAACACCGCCGCGGAAAAGCCTATCGGTCCATCTTGAAGGATCGGAATGCCTTCGTCACTTACCTTTTCAGGCGGCGCACCATGATCAGCAAGATAACTGGCCATGGAGGGCACGGCGGCGAGCAACTCAGAGCGCGCCGTTCCAGCGGGGTTCTCCATGCCGGCCCAGAGATAAACGCGGATGGCGTCATAGCTGCCGGCGGCGGGCTGCGCGGGTTTGGATGGGTCCGGCGGACCCAAACCGGGTACCGGGTTGAAACCTTTTGCCGGCACGTATTGCACGAAATCCATGGCGTATCCGCTGCGCGCGCTCTGCTTGAGGAGCCTAAGAACATTTGCGGCGATTGCGGACCAGGGGCCGGAGGGATCGACGGCGGCAAAACGCATGAACATGAAGTGCGGAAGATAGCTTGGATTGAGCGTGTAATCCTGGCCGCGGACAAAATTCTCGCTGGCGCCGGGCATGAGCATGAGGCCAAAGCCGGGCATATCCTCGACTTCAGTGTTGTCGATGTGTTGCATCATGGCGTGGCCAAGCTGAGTATAGCTCTCGTTCTTCCAGAGCCGGCCTGCCTCGATAAGCGTGTAGGCGATCCAGCAGTCGGAGTCCGCCGCCTGGCCTTTGTCCAGGAGCTTCCATTGGCCATCCGGCGCTTTGCCCCACATCCAGCCGGGGAGATGCGCGCTGAGATCGCCGGCGGCGAGGTTTGCCTGCGTCCAGTTCAGCAGCCGGTCAAAGCGCGCGTGGTCGTTATTGACCAGCGCGAAGAAAAGCGCGTAACTCTGCCCTTCTGAGGTCGTGATTTCGCCGCGCATGGGATCGATAACGCGGCCATCGGCGCTGATAAAGTGTTGCGCGTATTTTTCCCAAAGCGGCCAGGCCTGCACGGCGGCTGATTTGCAGCCGTCGGCAGCCATCAGAAAAGGCAGCATAGACAAGAGAATCCGCAGCCGCAACCGCGTCCACCACGCACTCATCAATCTGAATCTCCGCTAAAGAATTGCAGCTCCAGCTTATTCGATGCCGTTGAAAGTACAAGTGCAAGTTTGCTGCTTTGGCCTTGCGGATTACATCATATTCAAGCGCCTGCGTGCCCGGTGACGCAGCCATTGCCTGACCCAGATTGCCATAAGGAATGCGAAGACCAGCACAATGATCCCGGCCAGCCAGGGCACCTCGGAGAACCATACTTCAAGCCGGGTCCACAGAGGCAACTCACCCACATAATATGCGGTGGAGCCGACGCGGAAGGACTGAAAGCGTGTGCCAAGCAGGAATGAGACCGATCCCTGAATGTCGCTGGCCTGCTGCACGTAGAGAAAGGTGGACATAAAGGGCTCAAAGTTGGACGAGTCCTTGATACGGATGGCCACGATGCTCCTGCTGCCGGAGTCGAAGGGAGACTCGATGCCTTCGAGGATGCCGTCGGGCGAGCCGCTGGCCACCAGCTCGCCGGATTCTGTCTGAGCGGCCGATTGCTTCCACCAGGCGCGATGCAGCGGCGCAAGGAAGCCCTGCGTATCGTGTACCTGCACCTTTCCATTGGCGAGGGAGACAGGCAGATACCGCGAGAGCTTGTCGAAGGCGGGTTGATCGTCGCCCGTGCCGATGACGAGGAAATCGCTCTTTGCGCCTGATGCGAGGCTGTCCGGGCCCGCGACGGTGACGCGAAGACCGGGATAGCCGGTCTGGCGGCCCCAGTGGCCCATGAGCGTGACGAACATCTCGATCTCCTGCTCCGTGGGCTGCGGCGGCAGAACGACCGTGGTGTTGTTCAGATCCGCGAAGCGCGTGAAGGGGAAACCGGCGTTGGCGAAGATCTCCAGATTCGGCATGGGCGCATAGTGCGGATAGCCGCGCATGTCGAGGTAGGAATCGCGCAGGATGGCGCCCTGCATGCTGATGGGCGTGGTATCCCTGCAGTTGTTGCTCTTGAGCAACTGGAAGGTGAAATCAAACGAGAGCGAGTTAGAGAACGGGCGCAGGTTCACTACCGGCACCGGCACATCGATCTTTGTAGTGCGTGCCGTCTGATCGCCTGGCACCAGCGGCACCGAGCCCAGAAACGCATTGTTGATGCGTATCTGGAGACTCGAAATGGGGCCGATGGGAATGGAGTTGTAGCGATAGGCGAGGCGAAGAATGGCGTTGGGCCGCTCGGAATAGAAGATGTCCGGCGCAAGACGAAAGTAAACATCGCGCGGCGCGGATCCGTCGCCCTGCATGGATTCGGCAGTTGAATAATCCCAGAGCGAGACCGTCTGATCGGTCTGCGCCCAGCGCGGCGCTCTATCCGCAAGCTGCTTGCCGGGCAGTATGAGATCGTCGATCGAGACAGTCGGGCCGTTGAGCACTCCGCTGCGCATGGCGATGGATTGCGCGGCACGGATCAGTTCATCGTCGTCAGAGCCGGCGATCACGAGAACCTTGCCATACGGATCGTTCGGATTGGTTCGCATGGCCACCAGCGGCGAATGGACCTCCGGCAGATTCAGGCCCGCAGGCATATTGCCTGGGTCGTTTGCGATGAGGATGACGTCGCCTTTGGGAATGGCTCCGATGTGTACGGGAAAACGCACCGGACGGTTCTCTGAGATCATGCCGAAGTAGCTGGTGGCAATGCCCGCTGCCTGAATCGCCTTGGGCAAGGGAGAAACAGGAAAGACGACCGGCAGGCTCAGCGGCTGCACCACTGCGGGATCGAGAAACGGCATCGGCAGCTGCTTCAAATCGTCATTGAGCGGGAGCATGTCGCCCTGAATGTCAAGGTATGTGCCGCGATGAATCTTGGCCCAGAGCGTGGTGTTGGCCGGATCTTCGCAGGTCATGGCGTAGTGCCCGATGAACTGAAAGTTCAGCGCGTTGTTGTGTACCAGCAGCTCTGTGGGAATATCGAAGACCTGCTCGACGTTCTCGCTGGCCGAGCCGTTGCCCTGCTGCCTGGGCTCAATGGCAGCAAACATGGTCCCGTTGATGGAGACGCGAATGTGGCTGAGCTGCGAGAGAAGGCTGGGAGAGAAGATATAGAAGACGTGAATCTTTGCCGTGCGAGGCACATGCGTCTGCGGCAGCGTGAAGTAGACGGTATGGTTGGTGTCGATGCCGTGCAGCTCGATGGGCGGCGTGCCGGTATCGTTGAGGCTGAATGTATCGCGGAACTGGCCGGCTGGCACGGGCTGCTGCCGGATCTGATCGCGCTCCTGTGAGCCGAGATACGCCTGCTGCCCTTCTGCCTGCGCGGCGGCGCGATGCGAGACGGCAAGTGTCGAAATGGCAAGCGCGAAGAGAAGCAGCGAGGTAACGGCGGGAAGACGTCCCGCGCGCTTTTCCGTACCCGCAAAGAGACCCCTGAAGGCAGTGACGAGGCCACGCATGGAGATGTGAAGAATACGCAGGAAGCTGCGGCCGATGTCGTCGCGCTCGCGCGCCTCGCCCCAGCCGAGCCATGAATCGGCGCGCGTGTAAAGCACGGTGGTCAGAAGCTCCTGTTCGGGAATGGTAACTGCATCGAAACGGGCACGTATCGTTGCGGCATCGGCATGGATGACTGCTGCGCTCAACTCATTTGCCGTGGAGGGCACGGGAAAGATTACGTGGATGGGCGTCTCAGGGTCGAGGCTCACCGGCTCCTGCATGTGGATACTCAATCCGCCGGAGGACATATCGGCGGTCTGGCCTGCGATCAGGCGTCCATCCGGCATGCGCACCACGACGGGCACCTTGAGGTCGATGCGCACGGCTGAGCGATGCTGCTTGAGCTCGCGCGCTACCGCAGTGGTAACTCCGAGAATGACGATGTTGAGCACGCACCAGATGGAGTTCATGATGACCGTGCCGGGATGCTGCGCGTCCCAGATGAAATAGCGCGGAATGGCGACCAGCAGGCCAAGGAAATTGAGCGCCAGAAGCACCAGGAAGGGCCATGCGATGCGCTTGTCGAAGTACGTTTCTTCCACCACGCCGCCCTTGGCAGTTACGTTGAACTTGCCCAGTTTCGGATTGAAGAGCGCCAGGATGGTGGGTATCAGAATATAGGGCGAAAGCACTGTTTCGTAGATCTCGTTCCAGAAGGAATGGCGATGCTCGCCCTGGATGCGCGAATTGGTGAGATTGGCCATGACCAGATGCGGCACGGCATAAGCCAGAATGGCGGCCCAGTAGCCGGGCAGATTGCTGCGGTTGAGCAGCAGATAGGCCAGCGGCGCGGTGAGGAAGATGAGGCGCGGCGCGGCATAGAGAAAGTGCAGCATGGCGTTGAAGTAGCAGAGCCGCTGCGGAAATTTTAGCCCGCGCGCGAAGAGTGGATTGTCGGTGCGGAGAATCTGGATCATGCCGCGCGCCCAGCGGATGCGCTGTCCCACATGGGCCGAGAGCCGCTCCGTGGCAAGACCGGCGGCCTGCGGAATGTTGATATAGGCCGTGTTCCAGCCGTTCATCTGCATGCGCAGCGAGGTATGCGCGTCTTCGGTGACGGTTTCTACGGCGATGCCGCCAATCTCATCGAGCGCGGTGCGGCGCAGCACAGCACAGGAGCCGCAGAAGAAGGTGGCGTTCCAGAAATCGTTACCATCCTGCACGATGCCGTAAAAGAGCTCACCCTCGTTAGGAATGATGCGGAACTGCTCAAGATTGCGCTCAAAGGGATCGGGCGAATAGAAGTGATGCGGCGTCTGCAGCATGGCCAGTTTGGGATCGCTTAGAAACCAGCCGACGGTCATCTGCAGAAAACTGCGCGTGGGCACGTGGTCGCAGTCAAAGATGGCCACGTACGGTGAGTCGAGGCTCTTGAGCGCGGTGTTGATGTTGCCGGCCTTCGCATGCTTGTTATTGTCGCGAATCTTGTAGCCTACGCCGGCCTCGCGGGCGAACTCTTCGAACTCCTTGCGGCGGCCGTCATCGAGCAGATAGACATGCAGCTTGTCCGCCGGCCAATCCAGATTCAGCGCGCCGAGAACCGTGTAGCGCACAACCTCCAGCGGCTCATTGTATGTGGGCACCAGCACATCGATGTGCGGCCACTCGTTCTCCTCATCCGGCAGCGCCACCGGGGCGCGGCGCAGCGGCCAGATGGTTTGAAAGTAGCCGAGCCCCATGACGATGAAGGCGTATATCTCGGCCGAGAGAAGCAGGAACATGAAGAGGACATCGATCACTCCCCATTTGTTGGAGGGGTCGCGAAAGAACTCCGCCATGGTGGAAAGCCGCCAGTACCCGTAGCGAAAGGTACAGAAGATCGACATCATCATCAGCGTGAGTGTGACGATATAGGAATCCGAGCTGCGCGCCACCGCAATGCCGATCAACAGAAACAGCAGCCCGCAGACCACCTGCTGCGGCCAGGTGAGCGGAAGCACGGCGAAGAAATAAAAGATGAGCGCGGTAATGGCCAGGAAGGCCAGCCTGAGCGCTCCGGTAAAAAAGTTATCGCCGCGGCCTATGTTCTGCCAGAAACGGGTGACGCTCATTGCTCGCTCCAACGCGCGCCGCGCACCGCGCCCGCGAAGGACGCTGCGAGGCTCCTGACCCACCCGGCCAGTTGCGTGTAATCTTCCGCGACGGGCGAACCGGGCGCGTAATCCATCACTGTCATTCCCTCAGCCAGCGCCTCGCCAACCAGAGCGGAGCTGCGCAGCGCGAACGGCAGCAGCCTGTCGCCGAGGCGGTTGCGCAAAATCTCTCGCACATCGCGGTGAAGACGCCGATCTTCGTCAAACTGGTTGAGAAGATAATACGGCTGAATGGCCTGGCCTGTGCCGCTGGTGTTGCGCTGAAAGAACTGCTCAATCGCGCCAATGCTGACCACGGAACCTACATCCGGCAGGACCGGAATGAGGACAAGCGGAGCCATCCGCAGGATGCGGCGCACGATCATATTCGAGGCCGTGGCAAGATCGATCAGGATGCGGCTGGCACCGTTTGCGTGACGCAGAATCTCCTTCGTAAAGGGCTCGGGCGTATTGCCTTCGGGGCCGAAGCGATCGATATCGAGGGTAAGAACTTCAACGCGAGCGCCTCCGTCCGCATGCGGAGCCACGAAGGTGCGCAGCACGTCGGAGCGCTGATCCTTTGCGCCGTAAAAGAATGGCAGCATGCCGAAGGCGGCCGTATCGACGAGCAGAACGTTCTCGCCATTTGCCGAGAGAGCGCGACCGAGGGCGGCGACGATGCTCGATTTGCCAACGCCGCCTGCAAGCGAAAAGACCGCCACGGCGGGAACACGGCTGCGCGCCTGCGCCGGAGTGGGGACGTTGGCGGGAAAGATGCTGTTGAGTGCGAACCAGCGGGCGGAGATGGACTCAGCCGCGGGCGGGACGACAGCCGCTGAAGAGGCCTGCGAATCCGGCTTCCGCACAGCGGGGGCCGGTGCCTGAATGGGCTCCTCAATTACGCTCAGCGCAACGTATGGAGCCGAAGATTGGCTGAGCGGACGCGGCGTGAGCTGCGGAGCGGTAACTGCGATAAGAGCGGGTGCATCGGCGGCCTGTGAAATGGGCCGCAATGGAACCGGATGGTCGATCAGGATTTCAGGAGCGGGCGCGTGTCCGGCAGGCTCCGCAATCCGGCGCGGAGTAGGCAGCTCACGAACGGTTTCAATCACGCCTTCCGTTTCAATACGAGTCAGAGCGGTATCGGTCGGCGAGGCTTCCTGGACGCGGCTGCGTTCAGCCTCCATCGCCTCCTGCACGCGCTGGCGAGCCTGCTCCCTGACCTGAGCGCGGCTGGCGGAAAAGTCTCTGTATTTGGCGCCTTGAAGATTGGCCCAGGAATAAAGTGCCGCTACATCATTCGGAGTCTGATCAAATACAACGAGCGGTTCGGCTCCCACATTTCCCCCCAAACTACATTCGCGCATCCGGCGTCATAGGCCGGCGCTGAATGAAGTTATCGTGCAGCTCTGCTGTCACGCGCGGCATGCGCACACTTTGACTTTCATGCGGCGCGCCTGAGCCGCGAGTCTTGCGCGGTCCAAAGGCTTCTCTAATTTGTAATTGTATTTCCACAATGTTAACCCATCAATTACCAAGGCATGGTTACGATCATGACACTTTTGGGGGAAATTGAGCTTCAATTCTCAAGGAATCGAAATGATTTTTCCCAATTCGCAACCGATGTGCGTAAGCGAGTCAAAGCGGGCAGCCGGGGTGAGAACCAAGCGCATCCTGTGTTAGTTTAGAAATAATCGTAGTATAACGAGCTCGTAGCTCAGTCGGTAGAGCAACGCACTTTTAATGCGTGGGTCCTGGGTTCGATTCCCAGCGAGCTCACCACAGCATTCAGCCCAATCCCACAAAATCACACAGGGATTTCTCATCAAAGCGACCGCACGCTCTGCGTGTCAGCCGACATGGATGGCGCTCCGGATGGCCGTGGGACATCTCTTCCCTTCCCGCTTATTGTCTCGGCCTTATTCTCTTGGCCAAAAATGGACTTCCGAGCAGTTGCGCAGCCGGTCGGCGGCGGCCTCGGGGGTGATGTCGCGTTGCGGCATTCCCAGCATTTCAAAACCCACCATGAATTTACGCACCGTGGCGGAGCGCAGCAGTGGCGGATAAAAGTGAATGTGGAAGTGCCACTCGGGGTGGTTTTGACCGTCTGTGGGCGACTGATGCAGGCCCATGGTGTAGGGGAAGAGCGTCTCGAAGAGATTGTCGTAGCGCGTGGTCATGCGCTTGAGTATGTCGGCCAGCGCATCGCGTTCGTCTGAGGTCAGCTCCGGCAGCGCGCCCAGGTGGCGGCGGCTGAGGATCATGACCTCAAACGGCCAGACAGCCCACCAGGGCATAAGCGCAAGGAAGTGATCGTTCTCAAAGAGAATGCGTTCGCCTGCGGCGCGCTCGGCCTCGACATACTGGCAGAGCAGGCATTTGCCTGTTTTATGGAGATGCTCGCGCTGCGCCTCGATTTCAAGCGCCGGTTCATCGGGCACAAAACCTGTAGCCCAGATCTGGCCATGCGGATGCGGGTTGCTGGCTCCCATCATGGCTCCGCGATTTTCAAAAACCTGAACGTACTGAATCCAGTCCAGCGAGGCGAGTTCTTCATATTGCTGCGTCCAGCCGTCGATGACCGGACGAATCTCTTCGCGGGTCATGCGGGCGAGAGTCAGGCTGTGATCGGGATGGAAGCAGAGAACCTTGCAAAGGCCGCGCGCGGCTTCGCCAATAAGCAGCGGATCTGTAGCCGACGGCGCTTCAACGGATGGCAGTTCAGGAAGCAGTGCGGCGTAATCGTTTACAAATGCGAAGACACTTTTGTAGTCAGGGTTCACGGCTCCGCCGGCACGCGAATTCCTGGGGCAGAGATAGCATTGCGGATCGTGATGAATTGCGGCGGGAAGCGTCTTTTCCGCAACTTCGCCCTGCCAGGGCCGCTGCGTGCGATGCGGGGAAACCATGACCCAGGATTTGCGAAGCGGATTCCAGCGCCGGTGCGGGTATTGCCAGCTATTCGACATTCTTGCCCCCGCGACAATTTTATCCGCGCGGGGGCATCCTGCTATCTGCCTGGTTTATTTGTTTCGGACAGTGAAGCTGTACATCACGCCGTAGGAAAAGATGGGATAGAAGGTCACGTCACCGAGAGATCGACGCCAGCGGGCCTCCGCGGATTGAAGAGACTGGTTGAAGGCTGCGCCGACCGGGTTGGTGGTTTCACTTACGTCGCTGCAGGTGGCTGCGGTTTCCGTGACGGTGAGGCAAGCTGTTCCGGAGACATTGATTTTGAGCGTGGGTACGCCCATGAAGACGATGCCGAACTCCGTTGGGAAGGACCAATGGCGGTTAGAACGCGGAACAAAGCGTCCGAAACCGAAGCTGGCTGTGAAAGCCGGTTCGTTGCCGTGAAGGCCGACGACGCCGCTGCCGCTTACCGGATTCGTCGTGGAGGAATAGTACGTCTGGCCGTCCAGCGTGAAGCTGGTTCCCGGCTGCTCATCTCCCTTTGCGCTGATCTGATTTCCGTTCCAGAGCAGCGCGCCGGCACTGAGCCGCCAGATGCTGTTATGAGGATAGAAATCGACCGCGGCCTGCAGCGAGGCGAGATGGAGGGTTCCTGTGGCTTTGGTTCCGTCTATATCGAAATCAGGAGTGGTGAAGCTGAGAAAGTTTCCCATCACGCGCGCGTCGATGGTTCGCGTCAAGATGACCGCGCTCTTGATGCCGATGCCAAGCGGTGAAATATCGGCGCCGATGCCGACGCGCGAAAGCGGTCCCCAGTGAACCTCGCCTTCCCATGGCGCGCGATACTTTTCACCGCGCATGAGCGGAGGCGGATTTGGAGCGGGCGCCGGATAGGGGTTTCGATCCGCCGGCACGCCGGGAGCGGGAGCACTGGTCTGCGAACTGCTGTCAGGAGCAGCCTGTTGCTGCGGTGCGGGATTATCCTGTGCGGGCTGAGGCACAGGCGGCGGAGGATTGTCAGGCGAAGGCTTTTGCGGGGGCACGGGCTGGGACGGCTGTGGAGTGTCCTGTGCGAACGTTATTCCGCTGCACGAAAAGGCAAGTAGTATTACGCACCAGAGCATAAGCAAGAGTGCAAGGCGGGGAAATTTCATGCACAGTCTCCATGGGCGCGGGAATTTTGAGGCATGGAATTCCGACGCCCGCAATCTACACCGTGATTTAAAAGTACAAAAACCTACACACGCGCCGGCATAAGCGAAGGATTAGCCTGCGGCCGTAATTTACTTATCGGCGTAAAAACGCCGTTGTGATTGGACTTTTTGCAGTCCGTTTGGCGCGTAAGATGTGCCCCCTGTTGATTCAGGCAAACACAACTATGCTGTGGGTTTTTCTGGGGCTGGCATGGATGCCAGAAATAAACGCGCGAACTCTGCGCTATATGTGTCAACTAGTTCTTCCACGCGATCAGGCTCCTGCGAACGTACGATGAGCCCGGCGTGGTGATGCTTTTTGATACGATGAACAATCTCTGGCGCATTAAAAGCGCTTGTATCGGGATGTGCGGTCTGCGCAAGGCAGAGCACACTACCCGCATACTCAGCATAATGCGCTGGAGGGCGGTATGGGTTGCTTCGAAGGTGTTCGATTTCGATACGCGCCCACTCGCGCCAGAGATTGACGCCTGTGGCATTCGCGACGAGGTCGGCAATAAAGGCTCCGCCGACGCGTGCTGCGACCTCAAGAAAATAGAAGCGCCCATCGGCATGCGCTTTGATGTATTCGCCGTGCGTGACGCCGCGCACCATGCCGAGTGCGGGCACCAGACGCGCGTTGAGCTCAGTCAACTGCCGCCAGTCGCTGCTGGCCCGGTCTACCGTACGCGTGGTAAAGACACCGCCCTCATGCATCACCTGCATGGGCGGCTTGCCGTACTTGTGCGCGGCGGCAAAGACGATCTGACGCTCGCTGACGATGGAATCGACGTGAAATATCTCGCCGGGAACAAAGCGCTCGAGAACGTAGCGGCTCTGCTCGTCGCCGAGTTCGTCGAGCGCACGCCAGAGCTGTTCCTCTTCCGTAATTTTGCGGATGCCGAGGGCGGAGGCGTTGGCGCGGGGCTTGAGCAGCCACGGCGCCGGAACGGTAGCCATGTAGCCGCGCAGGTCGTCGTAATTGATGACGCGGGTAAATTCCGGGACCAGGAAGCCGGCCTCGCGGGCGCGGGTGCGCATGGCGAGCTTGTCGCGAAAGGCATTGGCCAGTGTGATGCCCATGCCGGCAATTTGCATATGTTCCCGGAGATGCGCGGCAAGCTCCTGATCGAATTCGTCGAGAGCGACGATGCGGTCGAAGTTGCGTCCGCGCGCCATCCAGCAAACGGTATTGGTGACCTGCTCTTTAGTCTGCCCTTCAGACATGGTGGCCAGGTCTTCAAGAGCTTCGTGCGGCCAGTCGCCATTGCGATGCTTTTCGAGCGTGAGCAGAGTCGCCTTGACACCCATATCGGAACACTGGCGCAGAAAGTCCTGCCCCTTTTCGTATGTCGAGATACAGAGAATCCGCTCCGCGTTATCGTTCATTGAACCCTCACCAGGCATCGACCCACAGGTGAGATAGTTCTACCATAGAAGATGCAATTCAAAATCTGATCAAAACCAAGGGCGGTGTCTCAATTTGGATTGCTTTGTAACAGGGCACGACTTGAGTCGTGCCGAAACGGCCATAAAAATGAAATTGGGCTTTAGCCCCTGAGGCGGTTTCTTTAAACTGAGACACTACCAAATCAAGAAGCAGGATGAAGAGTTGAATTTTTCCGTAACGCAAGTGATTGCTATGCAGGACGAGCTGATCGCGATCTGGCATATCGCGCCGGACGCGGCTTTGTCGCTGGGAGACAAAATCGGGCAGCTCATCGGAGATCAGCATCGCGCGAACTTCGATCTATGGCATACGGAGGACGAGGCGCGCACGCCAGGCGCTACGGACGAGCAGATTGCCGATGTAAAGCGGCGCATCGATACGACGAATCAGAAGCGCAACGATCTGTCCGAGCAGATCGATGCATTTCTGCTGGAAGTTCTTGTCGGGCAGGAGCTGCCCGCGGAGAATGCGCCGCTGAATTCGGAATCTCCGGGACTGATGATCGACCGGCTTTCGATTCTGGCGCTGAAGATCTATCACACGCGCGAAGAGTCTGAGCGCGCGGATGCGCCGAATGGTCATGTGGAGCGCAATCTGGCTCGGCTTATGATTCTGGAAGAGCAGCGGGCGGATCTGGCCTTGTGCCTGGATGCCCTGTGGAAGGAGACCATGGCAGGAACGCGGCGCTTTAAACTTTACCGGCAACTGAAGATGTATAACGATCCCAGCCTCAATCCTGCGATTTACACCAGGCGCGTATAACGTACTCAGGTATATTGAAGGCGCAGAGTACCTGCCTTGACTCGTTACGGCATTCTGCGTATAAAGAGTGGCTGAGCAAAGGACAACCAGGCGTGCACGCCTTTATGCCGCATCCGAATACTCGGCTCGCGGCTGGAGTGCCTCTCGAATCGGATAAAACGAATGACGCAACAGGCTAGAAATGTGGTAGCAAGCCGCAAGAAAACTTCCTCGGAGCCTGCAAAATCGCACCCGGCGAAAACAGCCGCGAACAGCGCAGCCTATCAGCACTATCAGGCTGCGGTGCAGTTGGTGCAGCAGGGCAAATACGAGAAGGCTCTGGCAGCGCTGGAAAAGCTGCTGCCTGGTGCTCCGCTTGAGATTACGGAGCGAATCCGCATGTACATTGCCACCTGCCGCCGGCAGTTGGAGCATACGCGGATTACCTTCCAATCGGCGGAAGAACGGTACAACTATGCCGTGCTGCAACTGAACAACGGGCTGTACGAGGACGCGCGGGAGCACTTTCAGGGCGTGCTGGGCGATGTGCCGAAGGCGGACTATGCCTGGTATGGGCTGGCGTTGCTGGAGTGCATCACGAATCATCCGGAAGAGTGTCTGACAGCGCTGGAGAAGGCGATCCGCTTGAATCCGCGCAACCGCCTGCAGGCCCGGACGGATAACGATTTTCAGGCTATGGCGGACGATCCACGCTTTACCGAGCTGCTGTATCCTGAGCAGTAGGGATCGCGGCAAATCCCTGAAGAAACTTTTGGGAGAACCTTTTGCCAGCAGTTTCCGCTGTTGAAGAGATTCCCTCCGCCGCCACGCGCGCGCTGCGCGTAGTTGCCATTGGCGGAGGCACAGGCTTGTCCACGCTGCTGCGCGGCCTTTGCAGCCATGTGACTGCGCCGGGCACAAGCGAGCCGGGACAGATCTCGGACCTGGCCGCCGTGGTGACGGTCACGGACGATGGCGGCTCCTCGGGGCGGCTCCGCAAAGACTTCAACATGCTTCCGCCGGGCGACCTGCGCAACTGCATGGTGGCGCTGAGCGAAGAGCACGACCTGCTCGCGAAACTCTTTGATTACCGCTTCCGCTCAGGGACGAGCCTGGAAGGCCATAGCTTCGGAAATCTCTTTGTGGCCGCGCTGACGGACATCACCGGCGACTTTGGCCTGGCGATTCAGTTGGCATCGAAGATTCTTGCAACGCGCGGCAAGATTTATCCCGTCACAACGGCGAATGCGACGCTGATTGCGCGCATGGACGACGGCTCTCTGGTGCGCGGCGAAACAAATATCACGGCGAGTAAACGACGCATTGAAGAGCTGATGCTTGAACCGCCCGACGCTGCAGCGTTGCCGGAGACGCTCGAAGCGATTACTCATGCGGACCTGATTACGGTGGGGCCGGGATCGCTCTATACTTCGCTCATCACCAACCTGCTGGTGCAGGGGATTCCAACGGCGCTGGCATCGGCGCGCGGTCTGCGTGTCTTTGTGTGCAACCTGATGACGCAGGCCAATGAGAGCCTGGGCCTTACGGCTTCGCAGCACATCGAGCGCATCTACGAGCACACACGCGCTTCTATCTTTGACTATGCGCTGGTGAATGTGAGCCCGTTCACGCCGGAGACGCTGGCCCGCTACGCGGCAGAAGGCGCTTTTCCCATTGAGGCGGATATTGAGCGTGTTGAGGCGCTCGGCGTAAAGTGCATTGCCGGAGACTTCGCCACCGAAGAGAACTTTGTGCGCCACGCCGCATCGCGTGTGACCGGCGCGCTGCTGGCGCTGGGACGCGCCGCAACGCTGCGACAGGAAATTTGACGGCGCGCTCTCTGGCAGGAATACAAGAAGCGCAAGCAGGAGGCAAAGTGAAGCAAGCCCTGACCGTACCATTCGACGACACTATCCGCGAGTGCCTACAGAAGCCGAAGTTTCGCCGCGCCCTCATTCGCGAAGCTATCAACTGCATGTTCACCGGCGACGTTGAAACCGGAAAGTCAGTCCTTCGCAAATACATCAAATTCACGGTCGGCTTCGTCCAGCTCGGCAAAGACCTCGGACACTCACCCAAGACGCTCATGCGCATGTTCAGCGCCTCTGGAAATCCGCAGGCTAAAAATCTCTTTGCAATCATTGCTTATCTTCAAAAACGGGAAGGCACCGTACTTGAAGTGATTGACCGTGCGGCTTAAACGCGCGGTCTACCCTTCCACCGTCCGCTTCAGTTGTCCGCAGGCCGCATAGATGTCCCGCCCGCGCGGACGGCGCAGGTAAGCCGTAATGCCTTCAGCGGCAAGTGCATTTTTGAATGATTCAACAGCGCCCTCGCGCGGCATTTGATACGGAATTCCGGGACCGGGATTCCAGGCGATCAGATTGACTTTCGCTGCAAGACCGGTGCGGCGAACCAGGCGTGCGACTTCGCGAGCGTCTTGCGGGCGATCGGTAACACCACCAAGCAGAACATACTCAAAGGTCACACGCTCTCGTGGCCTCAACCGCACCTGGCGCACGGCATCCACAACAGCCTCAATGGGCCATTTGCGATTCACAGGCATGATCTCGCTGCGCACTTCGTCGTTGGGCGCGTTCAGACTGATAGCCAGTTTGGGACGAACCGCATCCGGCTCCTGCGCGAAGCGTTCGATCCCCGGCACAATGCCGGAAGTGGAAACCGTCATCCTCTGCGAGCTTAGGCCAGTTTCTTCAACCAGTAGTTTCACTGCGCCCATGAAGCTTTCGTAGTTCAGAAATGGCTCGCCCATGCCCATGAAGACAAGATTGATGCGGTCGCGGCCCAGCTCTACGGTGTGGCGATCGAGCACGCTGATGACCTGCCCGGCGATCTCTCCAGCCGTGAGATTGCGCTGCAGGCCCAGCTTGGCCGTAAGGCAGAACTGGCAATTGACGGCACAGCCCACCTGGCTGGAAACGCAGATGGTAGCGCGGTCCCATGACCGGCTTTTGGAATCTGGGCCCGCTTCTCCAGCCTCCGAGCCGTCGCCGGCCTCGCCGCCGTCGCCCTCGGGCATCCAGACCGTCTCCACGGTATCGCCTCTGGAAGTCTCCACAAGGTAGCGCTCGGTGCCGTCCACTGACTTGAAAACCTGCGCAATGCGCGGGCGGGCAATGGAAAACCCTTCGCCGCTGAGCTTGTCGCGGAGAGCTTTGGGGAATGTGGTAATCGCATCCAGTTCCGTAAGCCGCTGGCGATACATGGCTTCCGCCAGTTGACGGCTGCGCCACGCAGGTTCGCCGGCAGTAGCCATGACTTCTGCCAGCCCAGCCGCGTCTAATCCAAAAAGCGGCTTTGGCGCCGTTCCCTCCCTGGATATTTGCACGAATTTGGCTTCTTTTTCGTCCACAGCCCATCCAAATAGCCGATACTCAGCAACTTACGCCCAATCGGCCCCTTTGCTCCCCCTGTCTTTTAGAATAAAGGTACGACATGATGATTGAACGTAATCTTCGCCGCACCGTACTCCCGAATGGATTGATTGTTCTCACTGAACGCATGGAGCATCTGCGCTCCGTAGCAATGGGAGTTTGGATCAAATCCGGCTCCCGAGCCGAAGAAGCTGAGATCAACGGGATCTCGCACTTTGTGGAACACATGGTTTTTAAAGGCACCCGCAGCCGCTCCGCGCAGCACATTGCGCGCGAGATGGACTCGATCGGCGGCAATCTGGATGCCTTTACCGGCAAGGAAATGATCTGCTTCAACGTAAAATCGCTGGCCGACCATGTGCCGATTGCGCTCGATGTGCTCTCGGACCTGGTGTTGAATCCGGTCTTCGCTTCGAGCGACATTGAGCGCGAACGCGGCGTGATTCTTGAAGAGATCAAGATTGACGAGGATAACCCGGACATCCTTGTCCACGAGCTGTTCACGCAGAACTTCTGGAAAGATCATCCGCTCGGCAAACCGATCCTGGGCACCACAGCCACTGTGGCTCGTCTCGACCAGCAACGGTTGCTGGACTATCACTTCGGCCGCTTCCATGCAGGAAACATGGTCTTCTCCGCGGCAGGTAATCTGCATCACGATGAGTTTGTGCAGGCAATCACGGACAAGTTTGCGGGACTGCATCCCGGCCAGCCGCTGACGGAGTTGCCCGCGCCGCTATCGGGCGCGCGTATTCTGCTCAAGAACAAGAAGTCGCTGGAGCAGGTGCAGATCTGTCTCGGTGTGCCTTCGCCGCCTGTGGCGGATGAGAGCCGCTTCGCCACGCTGATTCTGAATACGGTGCTCGGCGGCGGCATGAGCTCGCGGCTCTTCCAGACCATCCGCGAAGAGCGCGGCATGGCTTACTCGGTTTACTCCGACATGACGCCTTATCGCGATACAGGCGCGTTTTGCGTCTATGCCGGAACTTCTGCGGGCAAGGCGCTGGAGTGCATCGACCTGATCATGGCGGAGTTTGCCAAGCTGAAACAGGAGCCGCTGAGCGCGGAAGAGCTGACGCGCGCCAAGGACCAGCTCAAAGGCAATATCCTGATGGGCCTTGAAAGCTCCAACTCCCGCATGGCAAACCTGGCGCGGCAGGAGATTTATTTCGGGCACTTCTTCTCAAGCGACGAGATTATTGCGCGCGTGGAAGCCGTGCAGGCCGAGCAGGTGCAGCGCATGGGGCAGCAGCTCTTCGATCCCGAGCGCATTGCGGTGACGCTGCTGGGCCGGCTGGACGGCATCAAGCTGAACCGCACCAAACTGGTCTGCTGAAGGTGCGCGAACTGCTAAAAACCGTGAATGAATACTTGACATTGCCAATACAATAAAAACATGGCGCATTCAGTCACTATTACGGCTCCCATTCCGACTCTGGAAGAGTTCGGCAAGGATCTTGGTTTGAGCAAGAAGGAACAGAAATCTCTACTTCGAATCGTCAATCGCACTACAAAACCGAGTGTGACCAGTCAGCGCAAGTCTGTTGTGGCCCGCACGCAAAAGTCAAAGAGCGCAGCCCTCAAATCCGCGCGCTAAGGTTGCGCTAACTTGCCCATTTCACCACCTAAACCCAACTCGGTCTTTCTTAATATCCCGTACGACTTCCGTTTTCGCCGCTTGTATCTTGCATACATCGTCGGCCTTACGCAGCTTGGCCTTGAACCGCGAGCTACCCTTGGCATACCCGGAGGCGAAAGCCGGCTTAATCGAATCGTGATCTCATCAAAAGCTGTCGATATTCGATTCACGATCTCTCGCGGGTTGAGATTGACCGTAACCCTCCTTGTTCAACCCCACGCTTCAACATGCCCTTTGAACTGGGCATGACTGTTACGTGGGAGAGAATGAATCCGGGCCAGCATACCTGGTTTGTCTTTGAATCGCGAAACCGCAGGGTGGACAAATCCCTTAGCGACCTCAAAGGAACTGACCCCAATATTCATGGTGGTACAGTGAAGGGCATAATGCGCGAACTCTGTAATGCATTTGTGCTTCCAGGCCCGCAACCAGGGGTACCGGAAATGATGCGTACCTACATCCTCCTCGTTCGTGAATTGCCTGAGATTTTCAGCGATGCCGGTACGGATGATCTTTTTCAAGCGCGCGTTTTTGCCCGGCTTTGCTTCGTTGCTCGCGGCATTGCCGAAAAAGCCAGCCTGTGATCGCGCCTCTTGCATCTTCCCACCCCGCCGTTGCATCCTTGGCCTTATATGAAAGCCATTCAGATTCGTGCAACGGGTGGGCCGGAGATGCTGGAGCTTGCGGAGCTGCCGATTCCACAGCCCGGTCCTGGGCAGGTGCTTCTCCGCATTGAGGCCATCGGCGTTAACTTCATTGAAGCCTACTTTCGCCGTGGGCAATACAAGGCCACTCTGCCCATGACGCCGGGCAGTGAGGCTGCGGGAGTCATTGAAGAGCTTGGTCCCGGCGTATCGGGCTTTGCTGTGGGAGAGGCCGTCGTCTCGGTTTCCGTGATGGGCAGCTATGCGGAATACGCGCTGGTCCCCGCCGCGCAGCTTGTGAAGGTGCCGGAAGCACTGTCGCCGGAACAGGCCGCGTCAGTGATGCTGCAGGGCATGACGGCGCATTACCTGGCCCATTCCACGTGGCCGCTGAAAGCCGGTGAGACGGCACTGATTCATGCCGGTGCTGGCGGAACAGGGTTGCTGCTTACGCAGATGGCTGTACGCATCGGGGCAAGGGTCATTACGACTGTCTCCACTGCGGAAAAAGCTGCAGTTTCTCGCGAGGCGGGCGCTTCGGAAGTAATTCTCTATACAGAAAAAGACTTCGTCGAAGAGCTTAAGCGCATCACCGGTGGGCGCGGTGTGGATGTGGTTTACGACTCCGTGGGCAAAACGACATTTGAAGGCAGCTTGAACTGCCTGCGTCCGCGCGGAATGCTTGCGCTCTTTGGCGGATCGAGCGGCGCGGTGCCGCCATTCGATTTGATACAGCTCAGCACCAAGGGATCGCTGTTTCTCACGCGGCCCACGCTGTGGCATTACATCGCCACGTGCGAAGAGCTGGAGTGGCGGGCGGGCGATGTGCTGAAGTGGGCCGCAAACGGCGAGTTGAAGGTACGCATGGAGCATCTGTATTCACTGGAAGATGCGCCAAAAGCGCATGCCGACATGGAGAGCCGCAAGACAACGGGCAAAATTCTGCTGGAACCTTGAAGGCAGGGATCAGAGATCAGGGATCGGAAAGACACAGTATGCCTGCGATTTCCATACAATCGAACGACCGCGTCTTTGTCCTCACCGGCGCAGGCATCAGCGCGGAGAGCGGCTTGCCGACCTTTCGCGCATCGGATGGGCTGTGGGCCGGACATCGCGTGGAAGAGATATGCACGCCGGAGGCTCTGGAAGAAAATCCCGCGCTGGTGTGGGAGTTTTATTCCAGGCGCCGCGCCGATTGCGCCAAAGCTGAACCGAACGCGGCGCACAAAGCTCTTGCGGAACTCGAAGCCCAACTCAATTCACAGGGAGAAGAGCGATTCTTTCTCGGCACGCAAAATGTGGATGACCTGCATGAGCGCGCCGGTTCTCATCGGCTGGTGCACATGCATGGTGAGCTGGCGAAATCCCGCTGCACAGAAGATTGCGGTGCCCCTCCAATCGAAGACCGCGCCGTATATGCAAGTCTGAGCGAAGTCGGCCATTGCGTCTGCGGAGCGCGGCTGCGTCCGCACATCGTCTTCTTCGGTGAGATGCCGCTGGAGATGCGCCGCATTCAGCAAGAGATGAACCGCTCCACGCTGATGTTCGTTATCGGCACATCGGGTTCTGTCTATCCTGCGGCAAACTTTGTTCACTGGGCACGTGAAGCCGGCGCAAAGACCATCTACATTGGCCCGGAGCGCCCGCTGAACGCAGATGCCTTCGACACAATTGTGGAAGGCAACGCCGGAGCGGTGCTCCCCGGCCTCTTTGCCGTCGAGTCCGCTTAGTTCCACCCTTCAAAAGTGAAAGCGGTAACGCAGCTCCGCGGAGATCATGCGCGGATCGTTATAGTGAAAGCCGCCGATGGTGATGGAGTTGTCGAGCAGCACGCGATGATTCGTCACGTTGACAACATTCACTGCCGCCCTCCAGCGCTCGCCAAAGCTGTGGCCCGCAGACACATCGAAGGTTGTGTGTACCGGCAGATACGGACCCTGATACGGCCCCTGGCCAGAACCGGCGAGGCCATTCGAGAAACCTGATCCGTAATAGACATTGCTTGAAAACCACGTCTTGAGCGGTAACTGCGCCGTGAAGCCTGCGTTGAGCGTTTGCCGCTGGTCGTGGTCTACGGGGATGTAATTAGGGCCGAGGTCGCAGGCGGGATCGTTAGGCAGCGTGCAGGTGAATCCGCCGATGATATTGCCCCGCTGCTCGGCAATCTGGTTGGAATAGGTCAGGTGGAACTGCCCCCAGCGCGTCGTCGCCGGCGAGCGCAGCGTCATCTCCCACGCTCGGACCAGTGCGCCATTCACGGCAATCGGGAAATACATATTCGACTCGCCGAGGTTTGCGTGATCGAGAAAGTTGTTGACGCGGTTCTTGAAGGTATCGATATCGAGAATCCATCCGCGCAACGGAATCTGCACGCCGAACTGATGCTCCTCATCGCGCTCGGAAGGCAGCGGAGTAAAGGTATTTTGGCCGCTGGGCAGAGTGCCCGCATAGTTCAGCACGGAGCTTGAGACCGTCTGCACCGGCGCGGGCTGAAAGAAGTGTCCGTAGAAACCGCGAAAGACCCAGTTCAGGCGCGGCACCATGATGGTCGCTCCAATGCGCGGGTATATAGCCGTCTCGTTCAGGCCGGCGCGGTAAATGGAAAACCGCTCACCACCGAGCAGCGTGACATACTTGCCAAGGCGCAGATGGTCAGCAACATAAAACTCCACCAAACCGGCGTTAGCTTGCGAGGAAGTGTTAGGAAAAACGGTGGAAGGCGTGGCTGCATTGTCTGTCACACCGAAGAGATCGTTCTCCGCCTGATAGAAACTGTAGAACCCGCCGGAGAAGACATTCGGCCCGGCCTCCGCATGCGCATCGCCCTGCCCGCCTGCGTAATTCGAGGTCTGATGCCACGTTGTCGCAGCGGGAGTATCCGTCAAAGGAGAATCGTAGTTCGCCTGGTTGAAGTGATAGAAGGGTGCGAGGCTGAAGAGCGCCTTCGGCGAGATGGTATGCACCCAGTTTGCGATCGCGAAAGTGTCGCGTTCCGTTTGCCCGTCACGCAGCCCCGAGGAGCAGTAGTAGTTGGACACGCATTCATAGTCGTCCGGATTGGGGTCGTAGGGAATCTGAAAAAAATCCTGCCGGTACTGGCCGTCAATACGAAGCTGGTCTTTCGTTGTTTGATTGCGAATCACCGAGACCAGGCCGCTCTGCGAGTTTGAAGAATCATGCAGAATCTGCGACACAGGCGTGGCCAGGCCGTAGTTCGCTCGCGAGCCTGTTCCGCTGACGTACCACGCGGTCTTATCGGAGTGATCGCCAAAGGAAAGCTGCGCTTCCCCGCTGCCCAGATTGCCGCCGGAGACAAGCGCTTCAGCCTCGCGATTGCGCTCGAACCCATTGCGTGGCAGCACGTTGAAGACGCCGTAGGTACGGTCGCCCACGTCGGCGGAGTAACTGCCGCGCTGTGTTTCAAGTGAATCGATATCGCCGGGATCGATCTGCGGGCCAACGTTGGAGGCAATCTTGGTGTTCGGAATCGCCACGCCATCAATGAGCCAGCTCGTCTGGTGGCCGCCGCGCATGTGCAGCATGTCATGCGTCATGTAGGCGCCCGGCACGTACTCGGTAATCATGGCCATGCTCAGCGTGCGGCTCGCGCCGGGGGTCTCGTCAATCTGGGCGTGCGTGATGAGCGTGGCAGGCGTCGCTGTGTCCGCGGCGGAGTCCGCGCTTCCCTGCACCACCACGCTCTCTGTCGCCGCATGAACAGCCAGTTCAACATGCACGGCGGGATTGGTTCCGGAAGCAAGCGTGACCGGCTCGCTCCACGTTGCGAAGCCTGGAGCCGCCACCTCAAGCCGATAGACGCCAATGGGCGCTTGCGGCAGCGTGAATGCGCCATCCTGCCCGGAAACGGCGTGCAGTGCGAAGTCTGAGCTTGTAGCGTGCAGCGTGATCGCAGCGCCGGCGACAGGTCTGTGCTGTGAGTCATGCACTACGCCGCGCACCACGGCAAAGACGGAAGCAAAAGCAGGAATAGCCGCGCAAATGAATGCAGCGGCGAGCAGGCCAAGAGCTCGCATAAGTGAAAAGTCTCCCAGATGTTCTGTACAGTTCTCGTTGTTTTTCTTGTGTCAGGCGAGAACAGCAGCGGGAGGTCCGCGCACGGCGTGTGCGCCAAAGCAAGAAGAATTCAGGTAAACAGCGGAGAAAGCGTAGATGCGCTCAGCGATCTGCGACGCGGCAGGAACAACATGCTGTGGCGCAGGCGCAAAAAACGATGTGAGCGTGGCGTGGAGCGCGCCGGGATAAAGAGGACAATGCGAGAGCGCGCCGATGGTTGCCGCATATCCAGAGTTTGTCGCGGAGCTTGCCGCAACAATCCGGGCCGCAGCATCCTCCGGCATCTCGCCCATAGATGCACAATGATGCGCTCCGCTTCGCCTGCAGCATATAGGCAGGCGCGACACATGACTGCTCTGGACCAGCGGCGCAAAGGACGCAAAGCCAAAGATCGTTACGAGCAGTATGGAGAGTGCGCGGCGCATCGGTTCTCTCATATTACTACGCGCCTATGGGCACGGCGAGCAAATTGACTGAAGACACACAAGGACTCAGGTATCATCGTCGCATAGCATTCCATACCTTCGCATCCAAGGAATCCGCAGTGACTGAAGTCCTTTCCGCTACGCCTCTCCCTGCCGAATCCACACGGCCTCTCCGCATTGCCATCTTCGGTTTCGGAACCGTTGGCAGCTCCGTGGCGCGCATCCTTGCGGAGTCTCAGCCGCGGCAGCTTCAGTTGACGCATGTCTTCAATCGCAACGTGGCGCGCAAAAAAGCGGCATGGGTGCCGGAGAGCGTGACGTGGAGCGAAGATGCCGAGGCTGTGCTGGCTTCCGATGCCGATGTGATCGTGGAGCTGGCAGGTGGCCTTGACCCGGCAGGCGCGTGGGTGCGCAAGGCTCTCGAAGCAGGCAAGTCCGTTGTGACAGCCAATAAAAAGCTCATCGCCTTTCATGGTGCGGAGCTTGAACGGCTGGCCGCGGCAAAGGGTGGGCACCTCAAGTACGGAGCCGCTGTTGCAGGCGGCGTCCCCGTCATTCCCGGCATTGAGCAGGGGCTGGCAGGCGACAGCATTGAGCGCGTGGAAGGCATTCTGAACGGCACATGCAACTTCATCCTGAGCAAAATGGAAGAAGGCGCGGAGTACGCAGACGTGTTGAAAGACGCACAGGCCAAAGGCTATGCAGAAGCCGACCCGACAGAAGACGTGGGCGGTTTTGATGCTCGCGCCAAGCTGTCCATCCTGATGCGGCTGGCCTTGCGTGTGGAGGTCGATCCGGAGCAGATTGTTCCCTCAGCCATCACAGAGGTCTCAGCCATCGACTTCGCCTATGCGCGCGAGCTTGGCTGCACCATCCGCCAGATTGCGCGCGCGGACAAGGCAAACGGCATATTGGCTGCCAGCGTCGGGCCCACTCTCGTTGGTCTGCGCTCTCCTCTGGCCTGGTCGCGCGGAACAGAGAACATGGTTGTGCTGAGCGGCAAGTACGGCGGCGACGTAGTCTTCTCAGGCCACGGAGCGGGCGGCCATCCCACGGCAGTGGCCGTCGTCAGCGACCTGCTTTCGCTCGCTGCCGGATCGCGGCGCGTGCAGCTTCCCACGGAGAAGGCGCATATCGCCGGGGAGCTTGAGACAGCGCACTATATTCGCTTTCTGGTCAATGACCGCCCCGGCATTGTGGCTGAGATCACCGCGGGGCTGGCCCGCGAGCGGATCAACATTCGCGCCATTGCGCAAAAAGCCGGCTACCCGGCTCACGGCCTGCCCTTCGTCGTGACTGTGGAGCCATGCAAGCCATCGGCACTCAAGCGCGCGCTGGAAGGAATCCGCTGCCTCGATTGCATGATTGCATCACCGCTGAACCTGCAGATGTTAGAGTAGGGCGAGAAATCAGAAATCCATCCGCCGTGGAGGCTTATCCGCGCCGTGGAGGTTTATCCGAATGATCGATACGATATTCCGATGTGACATCTGCGGCACCGAGAGCGATAACCCTGTCCGATGGGTGATTATCGACTGCAACAGCTCGCATCTGACGGTGTACCGCTGGTCGAACGATGCAGCGACGTCTCCTGGCGCGCGGCATTATTGCGGCGAGGCGCACGCGCAGGTGTACATCAGCCGCTGGTTCCAGAACTACTGCGGATAAGACGCTGCGAAGAGATTACTTCTTCGCGGCTCCCGTGGACTCGCGCACAATGAGCTCTGGAGCCATGATAATCTCCACGGCGTGCTCCCGGTCCTTATGCGCAATGCGCTCAAGCAGCAACTGTGCGCCGCGCCGTCCCATCTCCGTAAGCGGCTGGCGCACCGTAGTCAGCGATGGCGTCGAAAATGCCGCCGACTGAATATCGTCGAAGCCCACCACGGAGACATCTTCCGGCACTCCCAAACCCGCATCTTTGAGCGCGCGAATAGCTCCGATCGCAGCAATGTCGTTAAAGCAGAAGATGGCGGTAAAGTCGCGGCTTCTTTCAAGCAGCGCCTTCATGGGCCGGTAGCCGATCTCCGGCGCCATCGTGTGTTGACCCGCCTTCATTGACCACCCCTCGGCATCCATGCGAACCACATGCGCTGGATCGATTTTCAGCCCCATGACGCGCGCCACCTTCTGAATACTCTCCCAGCGGAACTCCGAATCCGGAATGGCGCGAGGGCCGCGCATGAAAGCGATGTCGCGATGCCCCAGTTCGTACAGATGCGTCAGTGCCTGCTTGGCGGCGGATTCGTGATCGAGAACAATGTTAGTGATATTCTGCCCCGACGAGTGCGCCGAGATAGCGACCACTGGCACGGGAACCTGAATGGCTTCCGCCGGCGTGTTGAGCAGCAGAAAGCCGTCCACGGCGCGCTCCACCAGCATGCGCGGATACTGCTCGATCAACTCCTTGTTCCAGTCATGGCAGGCAGTGAAGTAAAAATAATGCGCGGCGGTCAGTTCCGCCACCACGCCGCTCATAACGCGGGTAAAGTAGCCTTCGCTAAGATCGGGAGCCAGCACTCCCACGCTCATGGAGCGGCTCTGGCGCAGCGAACGCGCAAAATAATTCGGCCGGTAGTTCAGCTCACGCGCGGCCTTGCGGACGCGCTCGCGGGTCTCATCGGGAATCGACCGCGCTGACGGCGAGTTATTCAGCACCAGCGAGACGGTGGTCTGCGAAAGGCCAAGGTGCTCGGCCAGCATACGAAGATTGATGTGGCCCGGCTCTGCTGTGCCGTTCCCGGCGGACTTCGCCTCGGTCACGACGCTTTTCCCCTTTGCCATGCGGCAGTTGTATCACGCTGGAGCAAAACCAGAAAAGACAAGTCTTTTCTGGGCAATGTCTCAGTTTGCAATTGCTTTGTAACAGGGCACGACTTTACAGCTTGCGGAAAAACTCAAATCGGACACGCTTTGTAACATGGCACAAGTTTACTCGTGCCGTAACTATCGCAAAATGAGTCTGGCCTTTAGGCCCTGCGAATGTTTGTTCACCAAGCCTGCCTTTTTCCGCAACCTGTTGAGCCGTGCCGAAAAAGCTACAAAACCTCCGGCCTTTAGCCCCTGAGAGATGCTTTTAATAATCAAATCTGAGACACTACGCTTTTCTTCATTTGCGCAGCGGCCATGAATAGCTATTCAAGAATCAGCACATGCTTCGCGTACTGTTCGCCGGCCAGGTGGCGAATTCCCTTGTCGAGCGTGGCCAAGGTGCCATTTTCTTGAATGGCAAGCCCGAGAAGATAGACATCCGTAATCTGTTGATGGCCGTATACGCGGCTTGAGAGCTTGGTACTCATGGCAGACCATCCCTTCGTGATTGGCCAGAACCGGAATCGCGGATGCTGGATCAGCGATCGCAGCGCCATCTCAGCCACTTCGAATGAGTGACCGCCTGCACGGGAGTGCGTCGCTAACCGCATATAGCCAGCCTCGCTAAAAGCGCAGGTTCCCCACGACTGCTCCGTGGAGACCAGCCATTTCCGCGCGAGCTTGTAATGAATATGATCCGGACTGAGCAATGCGAACAGAAGATTGACATCGAGAAGGTAGCCGCCCTTACTCAAACTCTTCCTCCAGAATGCTCTTCACCAATTCTGAAGTGATCCGTATACCGCGGGATGGAAGAGACGGCAAACCGTCCTTCATGACTCGAATAACGGGTGAGCGCCTGGGCATGGACACAGCTTCGCGAGTCAAGTTGCTCAATGCCTTGCCGAGACTCATGTCATTGGCCTTGGCATAGTGGGATGCAATTTCGTATGCATCGCTGTCGAGCGTGATCGTGGTGCGCGTTCTGGATGAAGCAACTGCCATGCATCGATTATTCATCAATTTCCATTTTGATGCAATTATCGATTATTGATGCAATATTCATGATAGATGCTGCGCCAGAAAATCTATACGAAAAGAAAGGGCCGGAGCGCTCTTCGCGTTCCGGCCCTCATGTTGTCTTACTACCAGCTTACTGCGCAGCCACAGGCTCGTCCTCTGCCTCATGCTCAAAGTCTTCCGGAGCCAGATCAAAGCGATCCAGATCCATCACCTTGGTCCACGCTGCGGAAAAGTCCTCAATAAACTTCTCCTGGGAATCGCTCGATCCGTAAACCTCGGCCAGAGCGCGAAGCTGTGAGTTCGAACCGAAAACAAGGTCCGCCACAGTAGCCTTCCACTTCAGTTCGCCGGTTGAACGATCATGGCCTTCCAGCACGCCCTCGGTTGCGGACGTCTGCCACTTGGTGTTCATGTCGAGCAGGTTGACGAAGAAGTCGTTGGTCAAAGTCCCAGGGTTCTTGGTGAAGACGCCGTAGTCGGTCTTGCCGTAGTTGACGCCCAGCACGCGCAGGCCGCCAATCAATACCGTCATCTCGGGAGCAGTCAACGTCAGCAACTGCGCCTTGTCGATGAGCAGATTGGCAGCATATTTTTCGCCGCCCTTGACGATGTAATTGCGGAACCCGTCAGCCTTCGGCTCAAGCGGCGCGAACGAAGCCACGTCGGTCTGATCCTGCGAAGCATCGGTGCGTCCCGGCGCAAAGGGCAGCTCTATTTCGTAGCCGGCCTTCTCCGCGGCAGCCTCAATGGCCGCTGTACCCGCCAGCACAATCAGGTCAGCAATGGAGATTTTCTTGCTCGTGCCTGCGTGCGTCTCGTGAAACTCCTTCTGAATGCCTTCCAGAACGCCGAGAACCTTCGCCAGTTCCACAGGCTGGTTCACTTCCCAGTCCTTCTGCGGAACCAGGCGAACGCGCGCGCCATTTGCGCCGCCGCGCTTGTCGCCGCCACGGAAGGTGGATGCGGAAGCCCATGCCGTACTGACAAGCTGGGAGATGGATAGCCCGGAATTCAGCACCTTCTCTTTCAGCGCCTCGAAATCTTCGTCGTTGACCAGTTCATGATCCACCACGGGAATCGGGTCCTGCCAGATCAACACTTCTTCCGGAGTCAGCTTGCCCAGGTAGCGCGAGCGAGGACCCATGTCGCGATGCGTCAGCTTGAACCATGCCTTTGCAAAAGCCTCGGCAAACTCATGCGGATTCTCTTTGAAGCGGCGTGAGATCTTCTCGTACTCAGGATCAAAACGCAGCGCAAGATCCGTGGTCAGCATGGTTGGCAGGCGCTTCTTCGATGGGTCAAAGGGATCCGGCACCATGTCTGTGAGATCGACGTTGCCCTTCGGCTGCCACTGGTTGGCGCCCGCGGGACTCTTGGTCAACTCCCACTCGTAGCTGAAGAGGTTGTCAAAGAAATCGCTGTTCCACTTGGTCGGCGTGGAGGTCCAGATCACTTCAAGACCGCTGGTGATCGCGTCCTTGCCAACGCCGGTGCCGAACTTGTTCGCCCAGCCCAGGCCCTGCGACTCAATCGACGCGGCCTCCGGCTCAAGGCCCACGTTGTCGGCCGGCGCCGCGCCATGAGTCTTGCCAAAGGTATGGCCGCCGGCAATCAGCGCCACGGTCTCTTCATCGTTCATGGCCATGCGGGCAAAGGTCTCGCGAATGTCGCGCGCTGAAGCCACGGGATCGGGATTGCCGTTCGGGCCCTCGGGGTTCACGTAAATCAAGCCCATCTGCACCGCGCCCAGCGGATTATCAAGCTGGCGATCGCCCTTGTAGCGCTCATCGCCCAGCCACGTCCGTTCCGGACCCCAGTCCACGTCAATCTCCGGCTCCCATATATCCTCGCGTCCGCCTGCGAACCCGAATGTCTTGAAGCCCATCGAGTCCAGCGCCACGTTGCCGGTGAGGATCAGCAGGTCGGCCCAGGAGAGCTTGCGGCCGTACTTCTGCTTGATGGGCCAGAGCAGCCTGCGCGCCTTATCCAGGCTCACGTTGTCAGGCCAGCTATTCAGCGGCGCAAAGCGCTGCGAACCACGTCCGCCGCCGCCGCGTCCGTCATAAATGCGGTACGTACCGGCAGAGTGCCACGCCATGCGGATGAAGAACGGCCCATAGTGCCCGAAATCAGCCGGCCACCAGCTCTGCGAATCCGTCATGAGCGCATGCAGGTCCGCAACAACGGCATCGAGATCGAGAGTCTTGAACTCCTCGGCGTAATCGAAATACTCTCCCATGGGATTGGACAGCGAAGAGCGCTGATGCAGAATGTTCAGGTTCAGCTGATTCGGCCACCACTCGTCATTGGCCTGCCCGGTAAATGTTGTTTGCGCAATAATGCCGCCCGAAAAAGGGCATTTGGATCCGTTCGACTGCGACATGATATTTCTCCTATGGCCGTTTGCGGTGGGAGTCTGGCCCGGCCGACCTTTTTATTATCCTACTTAGCCTATTACCGCCAGATTAATAAATACAATCGATTGTTCTGATGGTATCGATTGATATTAGCTATCATAGAGGAGTATGAATCTTCAGGACCTTCGATACCTCGTCGCTGTCGCGGAGCACCGCCACTTTGGCCGTGCGGCGCAAGCCTGCAACGTGAGCCAGCCCACGCTCAGCAGCCAGATTCGCAAACTGGAAGAAGGCCTGGGGGTGCGACTGCTCGAACGCACCAACAAGCGCGTCGATCTTACACCTGCAGGCAGCCAGATTGTGCAGCACGCACGCCAGGCGCTGGCCGCGGCGCGCGAGATGGAGATCGTGGCCGCGGCCTCGCGCGACCCGCTCGTTGGCCCGCTGCGCCTCGGCGTCATTCCTACGCTTGCGCCGTACCTGATGCCGCTGATTCTGCGGCCCCTGCGCAGCGCCTGTCCGGATCTGATCATTGAGCTGTGGGAGGACCAGACACGCGCGCTGATTGAGGGCCTTCGCGGCCACAAGCTGGACGCAGCCCTGCTGGCCACCGCCGCTGGAACGCCGGAGATCACGGAGATCGAATTATTCCGCGAACCGCTGCTGGCCGCATTACCTCTAAATCACCGGCTAGCCAGTGCAAAGGCTGTAAAAGAGGAATCCATCGCAGCCGAGCTTATGGTGCTCGCCGAAGGCCATTGCCTTGCCAACCAGGCGCTCGCCGCATGCGGCCAGAAACCGCATGCGCTGCGCAGCCCGCTGCAAAACAGCATGCAGGCCGCTACGCTCGAAACACTCGTGAATCTCGTCGCCGTGGGCTACGGTGCAACGCTCATCCCGGCGCTCGCCGTCAGCTCTCTCAGCCAGCGTGAGATCGTCATCTGCCCGCTGGCAGGCGACTCCGCGCGAACCATCCGCCTCGCCAGCCGCCCCGGCTATTCGCGCCCGCAGGCGCTGCGCGCCATCGAAAAAGTCATTCGCAAGGCCGTAGGCCCCATCCTTTCCCCGTTACCAGACAGGCACCCGTGAAGTGGAGCCGGAACGGTTAAATCTGTTGAAAAAGAGGCCGAAATTCTCCCGGAAAACCGGAAAATAACCGGAAAAGCCTCCTATTTTTACCTAAGTGGAATTCTGTCCTCTTTTATCCACAAAAACCCGCGCCGCAGCCGTTGACCCCACCCCCCACGCTCCGTAGAGTTTGAAACAAAGGCATAGCTATACGCCCAAAAATCGCACCTGGAGTTGACATGCTCAAACTGAAAAAGATCCACATCCTCGGCTTCAAGAGTTTCTGTGACCGGACGGAGCTTTCCGTTCCCGGACAAGGCCTCGCCGTGGTCGTGGGTCCCAACGGATGCGGCAAGTCCAACATCCTCGACGGCGTCAGTTGGGTGCTCGGCGAGCAGAGCGCCAAAAGCCTCCGCGGCACGCACATGTCCGACGTCATCTTTGCCGGCACGCGCGACCGCAAGGCGCTCGGGATGGCGGAAGTAACTTTGACCCTCGTCGATCCAGAAGCGTACGACGGCCCCATCCCCGTTGAGCCACAGGTTGAAGTTGAGCCCGATGGACCTGAAGATTGGGACGAAGAAGCCCTTCGCAAGCAGCGAGCCGAGGAAGCCGAAGAAATCATGGCATCTGAGCAGCCCGGTCAGGCCATCGAAGGCGAAGAAGCTGCTCCCGCTCAAGTTGAAGTCAAGATAGATGCTCCTTCGCAGCAGAATGCGGAGGCTGCGCTTGCCGGCCCGGTTGCTGTGGTCCTCAAGATCCGCCGCCGCAAGTTCCAGCGTACCTTTCAGCGGGGCGAAATCGTCATCACGCGCCGCCTCTTCCGCACCGGCGAAAGCGAATACCTGCTGAACGGCAAACTCTGCCGCCTGCGCGACATTCAGGACATCTTCATGGGCACAGGCCTTGGCCCGGAGAGCTACGCCATCATCGGCCAGGAGCGCATCGGCCAGCTGCTCAGCTCCAAGCCCCACGACCGCCGCGCCATCATTGAAGAAGCCGCGGGCATCACGCGTTTCAAGACCAAGAAGCGCCTTGCCGAGCTGCGCCTTGAGTCTGCGAAGCAGAACCTGGCCCGCGTAGATGACATCTTTGAAGAAGTAACCCGCCAGATGAACTCGCTCAAGCGGCAGGCGGCCAAGGCCGAGCGCTACGCCGAGGTTCGCAACGACCTGCGCACACGCCTGCGTGTCGTGCTAGCCAGCCGCATGGCGCTCATGGATGCCGAACAGGCCGGCTTGAACACGGAAATCAACACGCTCTCCGAGCAGATCAACGAGTCCGCCGCCCGCATCGGCACCATGGAAACCAGCCAGCACTCGCTCACCGAGCGCGGCTACGATCTTGACCGCGCACAGAAGGAAGCGCAGACACAAGCCAACAGCTCTACCGTGGAGCTGGAGCGCGCAGCAGCCCGCGAGCGTGGCAACACCGAGCGTGTGGCCGAGCTTGAGGCCCGCATTGCCGCAACCGCAGCGGAAATTGAACAGACGCGCACGCAGCTCACCGGCATCGCCGAGGAGCGCGCGCAACAGAAGAGCTTTCTTGAAACCGCGGCCGGCGAAGCGCGTGAGTTTCGTCAGAAGGTGGAGGCTCGCCAGCAGCAGGCCCGCGCCGCGCAGGAAGAAGTCTTTACCGCCGAGCGCAATCTTGAATCACAGCGCCGCGCCGCCATGCAGCTTCTCACGCAGGCCGGCAACGCGCGCAACTCCACAGCCCAGGCTGAGGAAAGCCTTGCCGCGCTTGAGCGCGAAGCCGAACGTCTTGAAGCCGAGATGCGCCAGTCGCGCAACGAGCTTGAAGAACTCGGCGTGCGCCAGGGTCAGGCGCGCTTGAGCTTTGACTCCGCTACTGAGTCGCTCAAGAGCCTTGAATCGGAGATCGCCGACCTTCGCGCGAGCCTGCAAACCAGGCGCGCGGAAGAAGCGGAGCTTCGCAAGACCGCAAACCAGCTTCGCGCGGAAGTGGCCACTCTCACCGGCCGCCGCGACTCGCTGCAATCGCTCATCCGCAACCACAGCTACTCCACGGAGACGGTGCGCCGCCTGCTCAAGCCCGGTGCGCTGAGCAACGGCATGTCGCCCGTAGGCACGCTGGCCGACTTCGTCGAAGTCAGCGGCGAGCATGAAGGCGTCGTCGATGAATTTCTCCGCGAAGAGTTGAACTATCTCGTGGTGCATAGCTGGTCTGCCGCCGAGCATGGCGTGAATCTGCTGAAGTCTGGCGTCGATGGCCGCGCAACATTCCTGATTCATGACGAAGCCCAGCGCAATCTCTTCGCGCCGAGCGATGAGCAAATCGCAGGAGACGGCATCACGCCGCTCAAGGACACGATCAAGGTTCTCAACGGCTTTGGCCGCTCGCTGGAAGCGATCCTGCCCAAACTGCGCGACGGCTACATCGTTGAGGACCCGGCCACTGCGCAAAAGCTCGCCGAGCAGCACACTCACGCGTACTTCCTCACTCCGAGCGGCGAATGCTTCCACAACACCACCGTCACCGGCGGCAAGCCTGCCAGCGAAGGCCCGCTCGCCCTCAAGCGCGATCTGCGCGAGACCGAGCGCAAGCTGGATGCGCTGCAATCACGGCTCTCTGAAGCGGAAACGCAAGCCGCTTCCCTTGCCCGCAGCATCGAAGAAATGGCCGCGCAGCTTGAGGCGCGCAGCGAAGAGCGCCGTCACGCCGAGCGCGACACAGCCAACCAGGGCGCCGCGCTCAAGCAGATGGAGTCCGAAGTTCAGCGCATCGATCGCCGCGTGCAGGAGTGGACCGTGCAGGCCGCGCGCAACAAAGATGCCAGCGCGATCAAGCGTTCCACAATCGAGCAGAAGCGCGCCGAAGCCGAAAAGCTTGAAGCCGAACACAAGACCACTGAAATTGCGCTTGAAGCCAAACAGAATGAACTGACAGAGATGCGCCGCAACCGCGAAAGCATTCAGCAGGAGGCTGCGCAGCTTACCGCGGAGCTTGCCGGTCTTGAAGAACGCCGCCGCGGCGCTGAAGCCGCGTTCCAACGCATCGATCGGCTGCATGCCGATCTTGAGCGCCGCATTCTAGCCATCGAGCAGCAGCGCGCATCCGCGGAAGCCGAGCGCACGCAGCGCCGGAACGAAAACACAGCCCTGGCCGCGCAGCAGACGGAACTGACTGTCGCTCGCGATGCCGCGCTGGCACAGGTACAGCACCTCACCGCGGAAGCGAAAACAGTGCGCGAAGAGCTGGCCGTGCTTGAAACCGACCTCAAGACGATCCGCGCCGCAATCGACCTGCTCCGCGAAGACCGCACCGGCAAGCTGAGCACCGTGGCCAAGCTGCGCTCTGATCTCGAACACATTGAAGCCGGCACGCTCACAGAAGTCAATGAAGAAGCCGCCGCGCTGCGTGCCGATGAATCGATCGTCCGCATCGTGGATGAGCTGCTTGTGTCCGAGGAAGAAACCTGCCGCACTCTTCGTCAAAAAATGGAGCAGATGGGCCCCGTCAACATGATGGCCCTTGAGGAGTACAAGGAAACCGCCGACCGGCACACCTTCCTTGAAGCCCAGCGCAAGGATCTCGTCGAATCCATCGAGAACACGCAGGAGACCATCAAGGAGATCGATCTGATCTCGCGCACCAAATTCGATGAGGCTTTTGCGCGCATCAATGAGAACTTCGCCCAGGTCTTCACCCGCCTCTTTAATGGCGGCCAGGCCTTCCTCCGGCTCACAGATGTGGAGAACCAGGCCGAGAGCGGCCTTGACATCGTGGCCTCGCCACCGGGCAAGAAGCTGCAGAATGTGCTTCTGCTCTCGGGCGGCGAAAAAGCTCTCACGGCCATCTCGCTTCTCGTTGGCATCTTCCAGTTCCAGCCCAGTCCGTTCTGCGTGCTGGATGAAGTGGATGCCGCGCTGGACGAAACCAACGTGGGCCGTCTCGCCGATCTGCTTCATTCTCTCGGCAAGGAAACTCAGTTCCTCATCGTCACGCACTCCAAGCGCATGATGCACAACGCCGATATGATCTACGGCGTCACCATGCAGGAGCCGGGCGTATCGAAGGTTGTCAGTGTAAAGCTGGGCGGTGGCGCAAATCAGGAGTTGCAGCGGGCAACGGCGTAACGCGGCAAATCAAAATCTGCGAGGCTGGGGGACGAGCACTGGAGATAGGTGGTTCTTGTCCGGCGCCACATTGACACCACCTCATCCGCGCCTCGAAAATCTATCTTTGATCCCGCGCTGGAAGGCCCTCCGTTGACCGCACTCCTCACCACGAATCTTGGCTCCATTCCCCTGCTTGGCCGCGGCAAAGTGCGCGACCTGTATGCCATCGGCGACAGCCTGCTTCTCGTCGCCACCGACCGCATCTCCGCATTCGATCACGTGCTGGCCACAGGCATTCCCGGCAAAGGCAAAATCCTCACGCAGATCTCGCTCTTCTGGTTCGATCTGCTCTGCGACATTGTGCCCAACCACCTCATCACCGCCGATGTCCGCGAGTTTCCGCAGGAACTCGCGCCCTATCAGGACCAGCTCGAAGGCCGGTCGATGCTGGTCAAGCGCGCCAATATGTTTCCGGTGGAGTGCGTAGCGCGCGGTTATCTCGCCGGCTCCGGCTGGAAAGACTATCAGGCCACGCAGAGCCTCTGCGGCATCCCGCTCCCCGCAGGTCTGCAGGATGGCTCACGTCTACCCGAGCCGATTTTCACGCCGGCCACCAAGAGCCAGGATGGCGCACACGATGAAAACATCTCTTACGCTCACACCGAAGATGTCCTCGGCTCTACGGATGCAGCGGAACTGAAGCGCCTCACGCTGGCAATATACGCCAGAGCTTCAGCACGCGCCGAATCGAAAGGCCTCATCCTCGCCGATACAAAATTCGAGTTCGGACGCATCGGCAATGGCGTCGGCAACGGCATCATCCTCGCCGACGAAGTTCTCACGCCAGACTCCTCGCGCTTCTGGGATGCGGCCAACTGGAAGCCCGGCGGCGCTCAGCCATCTTTTGACAAGCAGTTTGTGCGCGATTATCTGGAGTCGGTCCGCTGGAACAAGCAGGCTCCCGCTCCAGCTCTGCCCGACGAAGTAGCCGAGCGTACACAGGCAAAATATCTTGAGGCATTCCGTCTGCTCACAGGGCGCATCTTAAATCTCTAGGATGTATCTATTTTTATCTATCGGAGAGCATCTACATGATTCTGACACCCGTTGACTGGGGCGTAATTGTCATCCTTATTATTTCCGTCGTCTGTGGACTGGCGCAGGGCTTTTTCCGCTCGGCCTGCGGTCTCTTTGGGCTTTTCATCGGACTTTCCATCGCCTCGTATAACTACCATCGTGTTGCCGGTTCGCTGCTACGCTTCATCACCGTGGATTCCGTAGCGAACATCATCGCCTTTCTGCTCATTTTCATCCTCGTCGTCGCCATTGCCGGTTTGATCGGCCATCTGCTGGCCAAAGCCTTCCGTCTCATCGGCCTTGGCTGGCTTGACAGTCTCGCCGGCGGTGTATTCGGAATCTTTCAGGGCGCGGTCATCATTACCATCATCATCATGGTCTGCGTGGCCTTTCTTCCCCAGCAATCGGAGTGGATTACCGACGCGCAGCTTCCCCGGCAGTTTTTTTCCTTCGCGCACGTGAGTAGTCACATGACCCCGACGGAGCTGGGAGACCGCGTCCGCGCCACACTTCACGAGTGGGAAAATAAATCCACTGAGTGGTTGCATCAGGCTCAGCATTAGAGACAAAAAATTGCGCTGCGTCAATACCACGGAAAGAAGAAAAAAATTGCCCGCGCAGTCTGCCGGGATGTGGCAATCTAGTGAGAACGTAATAATTCGCAAGAGGTGGTAAGTTGAAACGAGAACTGGACAGCCTGGTGACGCAAATGCATTCCAGCGGCATCCGTTATGAAGACGCCGTCAGGGAATTTAAAAGACAGTACCTGCGTGAAGTGCTTATTGCGAACCGTGGCAACCAGTGTAAGGCAGCTGAAGAGCTTGGAATGCACAGGAACACACTCAGCCGGTGCATGGCGGAGCTGGGGCTGAGTTTGAGCGAAGTTCGCGCGGGCCTCAAGCGTCCGCCGCGTAACGAACGTCCTGTATTTAGCGCCATCCGTCAGGGCTATCGCCAGGGTTAGGGTGTATCGACCTGCGGGGGCGCACCTCATCATGCGCCAAAACACATTATCGCGCTTTATGGTTTTGCTGCTCGCCGCCACCTTTGTGGCCGCGCAGGAGCCCCAGTCTGCGCCTGCAAATGCGAATCCGGCCTCCATGCAGGCTCCGAATACGCCTGTTACACCGGATCGGAAGCCCGCGCCGCCGCCGGCTTCTTCTAAAAATGCGCGCCGTGCGGCAAAGCTGTTTCTCTCCGCGGCAAAACTCTATGAGGCCGCGCAGTTCGAGCCTGCGATGAAACAGTATCAGGAGGCCGCCGCGCTCGATCCATCGAACCAGGATTACGCCGCCGCCGTTGAACTCGCGCGCAGCCACGCCGTTTCCGCGCTGATCCAGGCCGCCGCAAAGGACCGCGCGCTGACCAATCCGGATGCGGCGCACACCGCGCTCGCGCACGCGCTTGAACTCGATCCCAATAACGCCTCCGTCGCCGAGCGCCTGCGCCAGGTTGCGGATGACGCCATCTCCGAAAATGCGCCGCGAGAGCCTGCTCGGCTACGCTATGAGCTTGCCGCGCCCGTTGATCTTGAGCCCAAGAGTGGCACACAGAGCTTCCACCTGCGCGTCGGCGCGCAACAACTCATCCAGCAGGTTTACACGGCGTACGGCATCGATGCCGCAATCGATTCTAACGTCCCGGCTACACCCGTTCGCTTCGATCTAGACGATGCCGGTTTTGCGGAAGCCGCGTACGCGCTTGCGCTGGCCACAAACTCCTTCGCTGAGCCCCTCGATCCGCATCATGTGATCGTGGCGCCCAATACACCGCAGATGCGCACCCAGTACCAGCGCAACGCCTATGAGACCATTTCTCTGATCGGCCTCGCTGGCGCCTCGTCGAACAACTCCTCGAATGAAATGAACGACATTCAGGCCATCGCGAAGAATATCTTCGATATTCAGAGAATGAATTTGGATACCGGTGCGGCAACGCTCTCCCTGCGGGCGGCTCCCAGCACGCTCGCCGCCTTCAACAACACCTGGAGCAGCATCTCCGAAGGCCGTCCGGAAGTTTTGATCGACGTCAAAGTCATCCAGTTGGCGCATAGCTACGAACGCAACATCGGTGTTCAAACTCCACAGCAGTTGGGCGTCTTCAACGTGCTTGCGGAGGCTCAATCCATCCTGCAGGCCAATCAGGCGCTGGTGCAGCAAATCATCGCCGCCGGCCTCGCCAGCCCGAACGATATTGCAACCATTCTCGCCATCCTTCTGGCTTCCGGGCAGGTCAGCAACTCACCCTTCAACAACGGATTCGCCATCTTTGGCGGCAACTGCAGTTTCACGAGCGGCACCTGCAGCCCCACGGCATTCGGGCTTTCGCCTGGCTCCACCACGTTGAACGCGATCGTCAACTCTTCCGACAGCCGCGAGCTGGACAATTACCAGTTCCGGCTGCAGGACGGCGACGAAGGCACGCTCAAGAGCGGCATGCGCTACCCCATCACCACTTCGACAGTCACGAGCTCTTTACCCGGTTCGCTCAACATTCCCGGTCTAAGCGCGGCCGGCGCCTCCGGCGCGCTTTCCGGCATTCTCTCTCAGCTCGGCAGTGTGCCCACCATTCCGCAGATTCAGTACGAGGATCTTGGCCTCACCTTCAAAGCCACGGCGCGCATCCTGCGCTCAGGCGATGTGGCGCTGAGCGTGGACATGAAGATCGTTTCGCTGGGCACCACCTCGATCGACGGTAATCCTGTACTGAACAATCGCTCCTACGTTGGCACGGCCATTGTGGGCGCCGGAGAAGCCGCCGTGGTTGCCAGCGAAATCGACAAGTCAGAGGTACGCGCCATCAGCGGCGCGCCTGGCCTGAGCGAAATTCCCGGGCTCAACAATGTCACCGACAAAGATACGCAGGAGAGCGACGATTCGGTGCTCATCGTGATGACTCCCCACGTCGTGCGCTTCCCTTATGGCAATTACTCAACGCCGATGCAGATACTGCAGCGCACCGCGCAGGTGCACTAAAACAATTCGGCCTCCGCACTCCCATGCGAAGGCCGTCTTTGTTCGTATCGGCCGTGCTTACTTCTGAATCCCGTCCAGCTTCATCTGGAAGTCAATAATCTGCTTCAGCGTCTCGTATGGAACGTTCGCCGGAACCAGGCGTCCGTTGATCACCAGCGTCGGCGTCTCATTCACATTCGCATCGCGGGCCAGCTTGGCCGAGGCATCTACAGTGGCCGCGGTCGCAGGCAGCGCGGCACAGGCCGCAATCTTTGCCGGATCGAGACCAGCCTTGGTCACTCCCGCATTCAGGGTCAGTGTGGCGCCATCGGGCGTCGCCAGACCATCCTGACCGTCAAAGACTGAAGCCACGTATGTGAAGAAAGCGCTGCTGCCGCCCTGCTTCGCCACGCACACGCCAAACTCCGCGGCCCGCTTGGCCTCGGCGTGCATGGGCAGAGGATAGTGCTGGAAAACAAAGCGCGCCTTCGGATAATCCGCCAGAAGCTGATCCATATTCGCCTGCGCAGCCTTGCAGTGCGGGCACTGCAGGTCGGCAAACTCCACAATCTCCAGATCCTTTGCCACCGATCCACGGTAAGTCCCGTCTGCGCGCTCCTGCATCATGCTGCGCAGGTCGGCGTAAGGATGCTCGCCAAACGGGGAAAGCTCTTCGCCGAAAAATATCCACTTGCCGCCTGGCGCCACAATAAATGGGAACCGGAACGGCTTATCCTTGCCCGTCTTGTCACCCACAAACACAATGACTTTGCTGTAGCCTTCCGCCTGCGTCTTCAAAATGGCTTCCACCTGCCAGATGCGGTTCTCGTCATAACCCCAGCTCGCGGTCAGAAACGCATCCACCTGTTCCTTCGTCGGCGTAGTCGCTGTAAAATTTTCCTTCTGTGGCGCGGGAAAAGTTGGCTGTGCTTGGGGAGTGGGCGCCGCCGGAGCCTGCTCGGCCTGTGCGGGCGGAACCTGCTGCTGAGCAGCAGCGATAACGGCAGATGAGGACAGGACAACCAACGAGGCGAGGCTGGCAAGACGGCCAATGAAACGAGTCAAACGAATTCTCCTTGATGCTGCAGATACAGACGCTTCAAATACGATTTAGTCGGGCTGATCACAATTATCGCCGCTGAGGGCCATTACCGGCCAGAGTCACACCTGGACTTTCACCGCAATCGGAAATCTTCGCCCCGTGCCAAACGATTTTGCTGTGACCTTCAGCACCGGCGCGGCCTGCTGGCGCTTGTACTCGGAGCGCTCCACCAGCTTCACCACCTTCTGCACTAACTCGCGCTCCACGCCCAGCGTCTGCGCAATCTCCTCCGGCGTTTCGTAGCGCTCCACATAAGCTTCCAGAATCGGATCGAGCACATCGTACGGCGGCAGCGAATCCGTGTCCTTCTGATCCGGCCGCAGCTCCGCCGATGGAGGCTTGTCCAGAATCGCCGCGGGAATCACTTCCCTTTCACGGTTAAGCCAATGGCAGACTGCATAGATCCGCGTCTTCACCAGATCGCCAATCACTGCCAGCGCGCCCACCATATCGCCGTACAGCGTGCAATACCCCACCGCCATCTCGGATTTATTACCCGTAGTCAGCACCAGCGAGCCGAACTTGTTGGAGAGCGCCATCAGCAGATTGCCGCGAATGCGCGACTGAATGTTTTCTTCCGTAATATCCGGCGCTCGCCCCGCAAACAGCGGCTCAAGCGCCTTGTTGAACTCCGCGAAGAGCCCGCTGATGCCGATCATCTCAAATCGTATGCCGAGATTCGCCGCCAGCCTGTGGCTATCGTCAATCGAACCCTGCGAGGAGTACGGGCTCGGCATGCCAACCGCAAGCACGTTCTCCGCGCCCAGCGCCTCGGCGGCAATCGCCGCCACCAGGGCCGAATCGATGCCCCCGCTCAACCCGACAATCACCTGCCGAAAGCCGCACTTGCGCACATAATCCCGCGTTCCCAGCACCAGCGCCTGATACGCAGCCTCTGTCTCATCATCGCCCGGCTCAGGCAGCGGCACAGCATCGAACGGATCGACAAAAACCAGATCTTCCGTAAAAGAAGCTGCCTGCGCAATCAGCTCTCCGCGCCCATTCATGGCCAGCGACGAACCGTCAAAAACAATGCTGTCGTTGCCGCCCACCTGGTTGCACATCAGCACCGGAATCCCGTCGCGCTGCGCAATGGCGGCCAGCATCTCGCGGCGCACAGCGCGCTTCCCATGCCAGAACGGAGACGAAGACAGGTTCACATGCAGATGCGGCTGCTGACGCATCAGCTCTTCCATCGGGTCAATCGAGTAAAGCCGTTTCGGCCAGAAACCCTTGTCATTCCACGCATCCTCGCAGATGCTCACCGCCAGCCGCACGCCATCCAGCTCGATCACCTGTTGCGATTTCGCCGGCTGAAAATAACGCTGCTCATCGAAAATGTCGTAGAAGGGCAGCAGGCGCTTGTGCTGCTCCAGCAGTACCTCGCCGCGCTCCAGCAGAATCGCCGCATTCACCGCGGGCTTGCCGCCGCTATGGGGAGCAGGCAGAGCCGCGCCCACCAGAACCGCCGTCGGCAGCTCGCGCGTTGCCTCGGCCAGCTCCTCCACCGCGCTACGGCAGCGAAGCAGAAAGCTGGGCTTCTCCAGAAAATCCGCCGGCGGATAACCGCAGATACACAGCTCTGAAAACACCACAAGCCGCGCGCCTTGTTCGGCTGCGCGGTGGCTTGCGGCAATGATTTTCGAAAGATTCCCGGTGAAATCCCCGACCGTGGGGTCTATCTGAGCTATCGCGATCTTCACGATTTCAGTGTAATCCGGCAGACGGACTAAGTGCCCGTGCCTGAAAAGACCACGGCCACCGTGCGGAGAATAATCTTAATATCCAGCCAGATGCTCCAGTTCTCAATGTAGGCCATATCGAGCGAGACATAGCTGTCAAACGAGGGGTCCTGACGGCCCTGCACTTGCCACAGGCCGGTAATGCCGGGCGTCACATCCAGGCGGCGCAGATGGCTCAGCTTGTACTCGCGCACTTCGCTGGCAATCGGCGGACGCGGACCCACCACGCTCATATCGCCCTTCAGCACATTGAAGAACTGCGGCAGCTCATCCAGGGAATACTTGCGCAGCAGGCTGCCCACCTTCGTGATGCGCGGATCGTTGCTGATCTTGAACAGCACGCCGTCGCGCTCATTCATGTGCATGACTTCGGCGCGGCGCGTCTCGGCATCCTGAACCATGGTGCGGAACTTGAGGCACTTGAAGACGCGAGCTTTTTTGCCAATGCGCTCCGAGGCATAAAAGACCGGCCCCTTTGAACCCAGCTTGATGGCAATCGCTATCGCCAGCAGAATCGGTGAGAGCATGGCCAGCGCCGCAGCCGAAAAGACAATGTCCAGCAGGCGCTTGAACATCAGCTCCACCTCAGGCACCCTGCCCGTGTGCAGCGGAATCGTCGGGAACTGCCCAATGTACTCGATGGGACTGTTCCACGCCAGTCCGTCGTACATATCCGGCACCACGCGCAGATCGATGCAGTTGGCGCGAGCTTTCTCCAGAACCTCCTGCACCATTCCGCGCTCGCACGGCAGGGTGAAGAAGATTTCGTCCACAAACTGCTGCCGCGCACACTCAAAGAGCGATCCGAAGTTGCCAACCACATCTCCGGAGCTGGTAGCAAAGCGCGACCGTGAGTTGGGAAGGTCGATAAAGCCCTTGAACGTGTACCCCAGGTGCCGAATGCTCTCCAGATGGTGCCGCAGCGCGTGAGCCTCCGGTCCAGTGCCCACAATCAGAACATTGCGCGTGCCCATGCCATGCTCGAAGCGGCGATAGAGAAGCATGCGGTAAGTAAGCCTGCGAATGCTCTGCGCCACCAGCACCAGGCCGAGGGTAATGAAAACGATGCTGCGCGGAATGTTGGTCGCCTGGATGACGTAGATGGTGCCGGTAAGCAGAAGCCCTGCTGTGAAACATGCCTGCAGCGTAAGGCGCTGCTCGTGCAGAAAGCCGTTAAGCCTCGCCGGTGTGTACAGATGCAGTTGGCGGCTGATGAGAAGAAGCGCAACAATAAAGCCGCCCAGAAGCGCCAGCAGCAGGCCCATGGAGCGGCCTTCAATCAGTGTCCCGTGCCAAAACTCTCTTACCCCTGCGATAGGGCCAATTCCGAAGTAAAACAGCGTCGATAAAATCGCCGCCAGCAGCACGGTTACCACATCCAGGAACATCCAGAGACGCGAAGTGCCGACCGCATACTGGTGTCCCGGAGCAGTCGTGCCGGCGCTCCACTCCGGCGCTGAGACCGAAGATGAGACCTTCTGCCAAAAATCCGATGTCGCCATAAGCGTCCGCCTGTCCTCAGGAGTCTCTACCTCGACGAGTGAATGGCTCTCCCGGCCCATATCACGTATCGGCGATGAAAGATCGTGAATTCGGTTCCATCGGGCCCGCTGCCTGTCTTTAGAGCTGATTGCGGGGCCTGGGCATTCATGGAAAAGATATAGCCATGCAACGCCCGGTTATGTAGGAGTAGTGCTCACCGTGGAATGCGGCTGCACCAACTGTTATTCAGCGCAATTGCAACGAGAGGCAACTAAAGCACGGCTCAGGCTATGAGCCCCGAAAAATAAATACAGTAAGTCATGGCCGACTCTCTATAAAGCGCGTAAACCAGCGAATACAAAAGAATTATAACAGAAGACGAGCGCTTGCCACAGAAGGGAAAAAGACAGTCATATTAAATTAAAGATAAATTTGTAGCAGCCTTGGGTATCTGGCGTCTCACATTACTAACAAGTCAACATCTCTACGATTGCCGAAACATCTGGCGATTGCAAGTTAATTCTTGCTGAATTCCGTAACAGCTAAACATGCCCCTGGGCTAGCCTGTGGGTAACAAATAAGCATCCAGCGTCAGGAATTGCCGAATCTCTGAATCGTTAGATGCAAGAAATTCGTCCAGCGGGCCGAAAAATTGCGCCCGCCCCTGATGAAGGAACAAAACTGTATCCGCCAGGCTTTTCGCAAACCGCATATCGTGGGTCACCACAATGCTGGTGAACCCTAGCTGCTTCTTCAGCCGCTGAATAATACTGCCCAGTCTGCGGGCAATAATGGGATCTACCATCGTCGTCGGCTCGTCGTACAACACCACCTCCGGCTGCGATGCCAGCGCGCGCGCAATCGCCACCGCTCGCCGCCGTCCCGTGGAGAGACTGGCCGGAAGATGGTCCATCACGTCTTCGGCCCCCACCAGGCTCAGCAGCCTGTCCACCGTTCCATCCAGGTGCGACTCATCCATCTCGCCGCGCTCGCGCAGCGGAAAAGCCACGTTCTCACGCACTGAAAGAGAGTCAAACAGCGCGCCGTTCTGGAAAACCATCGTCACGCGCTTGCGAATCTCCTGCATCCCCGCCTCATCGAGAGCGGTAATCTCCTGCCCTGTCACGCGGATCGAGCCGCTATCCGGCTTGAGGAAGCCCATCAGCATGCGCAATGCAACCGACTTGCCCACGCCGCTTCTGCCCAGGATGCACAGCGTCTTGCCGCGTTCTACAAAAAAGCTCATATCCTGGAGAATGGGATTTTCGCCAAAAGAGATGGAGACATTCTTGAAGGAAATGATCGGCTCTTCGTCCGCTGTATTGAGGTCGCCGGTCGGCCCCGCGCCACAGATCGAATCCGGTCCCGGCACAGCACACAGGTCCGCGCTCAATCCGGGGTTCAGATTCGCATCCGGATTCCTGCCTATTTCCTGAGGAGAACCCTCGTCGCGTTGAGACAGATCGCTCCGCATCGCATTGCTTATAGCTTACGCGATTCTCGACCGGCGCGATTCACTTCCCTGCTTCCGCAAGAAATCCAATCACCGACTCAATCCCCAGCCGAAAGTTCTCCAGGTTGAACTTCTCATTCGGCGCATGCAGATTGTCATCCGGCAGCCCAAAGCCCATCATCACGCTCGGCAGCCCCAGGTGCCGGTCCAGATCGCCCACAATCGGAATCGACCCGCCGCTGCGGATAAACACCGTATCCTTGCCCCACACCGCATGAAGCGCCTTCGTAGCCGCCTGAATGTATGGATTATCCACCGGAATCAAGCACGGATCGCCCTGATGAATCAGCCGAACGTTCACATCCACCCCTGCAGGCGCAATCTTCTCCGCAAACGCCTTGTACTGTGCAAACGCCTTCGCCGGCGTCATGTTCGGCACCAGCCGCATGGAGATTTTAGCGGTAGCCTTAGCCGGAATCACAGTCTTGGCTCCCGCCCCAATAAAGCCTCCAGGCATTCCATGCACCTCCAGCGTCGGCCTGGCCCACGTACGCTCCAGCACGCTGTAGCCAGCCTCGCCCACAAGCTCCTTCGACCCCACCTCCGTCTCGCGATAGTGCTCCTCGTCAAACGGCAAACTCTTCCATGCCGCCAGCTCCTCCGCGCTCGGCGCTTCCACATCGTCATAGAAGCCCGGAATCAAAATCTTTCCCTCGCGATCCTTCAACCCCGCAATAATCTGCGCCAGCGCCACAAAGGGATTCGGCGCCGCGCCGCCATACATGCCGGAGTGCAGATCCGTCTTCGCACCGCGCACCTCAAGCTCCGTATAAATCATGCCCCGCAGCCCAACGCACAGCGTCGGCAGTCCCGCCGCAAAAAGCTCCGTGTCGGAGACCAGTGCAAAATCCGCCTTCAAGTCCGCGGGCTTCGTCGCCACATAAGCCGCAATTCCCTCCCCGCCAACCTCTTCCTCGCCTTCCAGAAGCACCCGCACATTCAGCGGCAGCTTGCCATCGGCAGCCAGCAGGCTCTCCAGCGCCTTCACATGCATGTACATCTGCCCCTTGTCATCCACCGCGCCGCGCGCATACAAATTTCCATTGCGCTCCGTCGGCTCAAACGGCGGAGTATGCCACTCCTCCAGCGGATCGGCCGGCTGAACATCGTAGTGCCCGTACATCAGCACCGTCGGCTTGCCCGCCGCATGCAACCAGTCGGCATACACCAGCGGATGCCCTCCGCCACGCTCAAGACCAGTTTCAATCAGCCGCGCGTTCTCCATGCCAATCCGCTTCAGCTCGGCAGCCAGCTTCTCGGCGGTCTTTCGGCAATCCGCCGCATGTTCCGGCAGCGTGGAAATCGAAGGAATCCTCAGCAGATCCTTCAGCTCTTCCAGAAAGCGCGGGTGATTTTCCTGCGCAAAGGCAACAGCGGGTGACGGCATGGCAAAACTCCAGTCCAATGATAGAAAATAACAGCCAAAGCGAAAGTATAGGTTCTCATGCCAAAGAGACTTCTTTGCTCAACGCTCGCCTATTGCTCTTCTGCTGCCGGCCTCTCCTTGCTGCACCCTCCATCGCCGCCGCGCAAAAAGAAACCCCTCCGCAAAATCCGCTGTACGGCCGCACCAACTCCTTCGGCTTCCTCTTCGCCTACTCCAATGACTCCAGCCACATCATCATGGGAGATGCCGAGCAGCGCAAGCTCCTCCATATCGGAGCCGATTACAGCCGCAAGCTCATCCTGAATCGCTATCTAAACTGGCAGTACGACGCCGAAATTCTTCCCGTCGCCTTGGAAAGCGATCCGCTCACCAAATCCGTCGACGTGCAGACCTCGCCAACCCAGGCAACCTCCATCCTCACCGGCCTCGAGCCCATGATCCTATGCGCGCCATACGGTTATCAGTACAGCTACGTTCTGAACGGAGTCACCTACTCCGGCACAGACACAATCACCTGTTCAGGCCGTCAATGGACCATCGGGGAAGCCTTCTCGCCCGTCGGCTTCCGCTGGAACTTTCGTCCCACGCATCCCATCCAGCCGTTCTTTGAAGGCCACGGGGGCTACATGTACACCACGCACCCCATTCCGATTGCCCAGGCCGGTTCCTTTAACTTCACCTTCGACTTCGGCGTCGGCATCGAGTGGTATCGCGCGTCCAGCCACTCCATGCGCTTCGAGTGGCGCTATCACCACATCTCGGACCACGACACAACGAACATCAACCCCGGCATCGACAACGGCCTCTTCCAGGTCACGTACGTCTTTGGCCGCTGATCGCTCAGTACCTCGGCACCTTCGGATCGATCTCCGCCGACCACGCATCGATGCCGCCGCGCAGGCTCTGCGCCTGTTCAAAGCCCTGGTTCCGCAACCAGACCGTCGTATTCAGGCTCCGCATCCCGTGATGACACAGCACCACCAGCCGCTCCTCTGAGTCCAGCTCCTGGTGCGCGCGTGAAGGCACATCCCCCATCGGCATCAGCTCAGCGCCTTCAATCTTCGCCGTGGCAAACTCCCACGACTCGCGCACATCGATAAACCGCGCCTTCTTTTCCTTCAGCAGTTCCGCAGCTTCAGCAGCAGAAATCTCGTGATCCAGCATGGATTCAGTGTAAAACCTTACGCCGCACGAAGGTTAAGCTTCACAGCCGATTCTCATGGTTCGAAACCTTCGCCTCCAGCAGTGCTCGAAGCTCCTCCACTTGCCCGTTCACAAAGGCGCGCTTGGGAACCGTAATGAATTTGCCAGGCGCGGTATACAGCAAAAACAACCTCTTATCCTCAGCGGTCCGCTGAATACCAGCCCACTCAATATCGCTTTTCGCGTGTGCTGACTTGCAAAAAATGAGCTCGGGATCAAAGTCCAGCACAGTCGAGCTATCTTCATTTATGGTTCGATTGAACTGACGCCAATACGCCCGCATAATTAAGAAAGACAAGCTGATCAGGACCGCACTGCAGGCAAGATTTACCCAATCAAAGTTTTGCCATTCCCGCGCCCACGCAGTCAAAAGGCTCCAGATACACATAAGAAGACCTAGGGAAACTCTGATTAAGTGGCACGAACGGTAGGTCACGGCTTCAGCCGTGACATAAATGCAGCAAAATCAATGCGGCTTTAGCCGCTGAGGTATGCTTCACGGACTTAATCAGACATAGAAATCCTGAAAAGTGAGCTTGTATTGAATTTGCATGGTTGGTAGCCAATTCTAGCAAGGAAAAATCTTCGGCTGTCGCCCCTTGTCCCTTGTCCCCGCCCACCTCATATAATTCCCGCGAAGGACTCCACCGCTCATGCTCCGTTCTTTACGCCTCGCCGCTCTTGTTGCCGCCTGCATCCTAGTCATCTCATCGCACGTTACAGCCCAGCAACCCGCCAACCCTCACGCCACGCCCGAAGCCCGCGCGCTTCTCGCGCTCCTCACCTCCATCTCCGGCAAAGGCATCGTCACCGGCCAGCACAATTTCCCTAACGACGGCTCCAAATGGACCGACCGCGCCTACGACATCACCGGCAAATATCCCGGCCTCTTCGGCGAAGATTTCGGCTTCTCAGGTGGTGAAGACAAGGACTCCGCGCTCGCCCGCCCCGCAATCGTTGCGGAAATCAAGCGCCAGTACAAAAACGGCTCCATCATCGCGCTCACCTGGCACGCCGTGCGCCCCACAGACGATGAGCCCGTCGCCTTCCGCGATTCCGTGCAGGGCAAGCTCACCGATTACGAGTTCCAGCAGCTCCTTACCCCAGGCACGCCCATTTACAAGCGTTGGTGCGCACAGGTTGACGTAATCGCCGGCTTCCTCCGCCAGCTACGCGATGCCAATGTGCCGGTTCTCTTCCGCCCCTATCACGAAGTCAACGGCAACTGGTTCTGGTGGGGTTACAGACCGGGCAAGGATGGCTCAGCCGCGCTCTACCGCCAGCTCTATGACCGCTTCGTCAACCTGCATCATCTCGACAACCTCGTCTGGGTCTGGAACGTCAACGCTCCCGGCGGCGCGGCAGGCCCCAGCGCCGACTACTATCCCGGCGCGGCGTATGCCGATGTCGTCTCGATGGACATCTACGGCGAGTTCAAGCAGGAGTATTACGACCAGATGCTGAGCATTGCTGCCGGCAAGCCCATCGCACTGGCTGAAGTAGGCGGCCTTCCCTCGCTTGAAGTCCTGGCCGCACAGCCAAAGTGGACCTATTTCATGACCTGGTCCGGCCTGCTCGAATCCAGCAGCTCTCCCGACCTGGTCCAGGCCGTCTATCACTCTGCCTTGGCCATCAACCGCGACGACCCGCGCATGGCGCCCGCCGTGCAAGCAATGCGCAAGAGCTTCAACGACTCACCGCCGCAGCCAGTCTCGCCGGAAGCCTCATCCAGCGCGAAAACCCTCCTCGCCACACTCGCCGCCGCACCCGGAAAAGCTGTCCTGGGCGGCTACCGCGGCGATCCCGGATATGCCACCATTCTCACCGGCAAACAGCCCGCCATCCTCGCTGCGGAGTTCCTCAGCCCGAACGCTGGATATAACGCCGCACTCATCCAATCCGCCATCCAAACGCACGCCGTCATTGCCCTCAACTACACACCGCCGCGCCCCACAGACAACAGCATAGGCAGATCCACTCTCACCGACTACGAATGGAACGACCTCATCACTCCAGGCACGGCTCTGAACAAGCTCTGGACTGCACAGGTCGATTCCGCCGCCGAAACACTCCGCGAATTTGAGAAAGCCAACATCCCCGTCCTCTTCAATCCCTACCCCGATGCAACCGATAAAGCCTACTGGTGGGCCGGCCGCAAAGGCCCAAGCGGCTCCGCGCAACTCTACCGCATGCTCTTCGACCGCCTCACCAGGGACGACGGCCTCCACAACCTGCTCTGGATCTGGCAGCAAGCTCCGCCCTCGCCCGCATCCAGTGCGGGAACGCCGTCCGACTACTTTCCCGGCCTGCTTTACGTCGATGCCGTGCAAATCAAATCGCCGGCCCTCAACGGTCGCTTCCCGCTTGATCGCTACCTCGCCCAATTCGCCACCGGCAAGCCGATCGGCATCGAAATCACCGGCGATCCCCCGCCTCCTGAAGCTTTTGGACCTCATTCCCTCTGGTCATGGTTCGTTGTTCACGGCTCACCCGAACAGAGCGAGGCTCTCACGAAACTTTTTGCTTCCGCAAACGTTGCAGCAAGCTCCGGGAAGTGAGCGTCCGCGCCCCCATATTAAAAACGCCCTGCGTGACGTGCATAATAGATAAACACTGAGTTTTATATATGGCTAATGCAGTAAAGGTTTTAATTGTCGAAGATGAGCCCCACGCCCTCACCGGCCTTGCCGAACTGATCTCCGGCTGGGGCTACCGAACCGAAACCGCCGTGGACGGAATGGATGGCTGGGAGAAGATCCTCGCCTGGGAACCCGCCATCGTCGTCACTGATCTCAAAATGCCGCGCCTCGACGGCCTGGGCCTGCTCGCCCGCCTTGCCGACGCCAACAACGGCGTCGATTCCAGCATCGCAGTCGTCCTGCTCACCGCCCAGGGCACCGTTCAGACCGCCGTGGAGGCCATGAAGCTCGGGGCGTATGATTTTATCCTCAAGCCCGTGGACGCCACGCGCCTCCGCGCCATTCTCGGCAATGCCACCCGCCAGCGCGAGACCGCCATCGAGCTTGAAGTCGCCCGCCGCCGCCTGCGTGAAACCGGCGTCCTCGGCGCCATGGTCGGCAGCTCCAAGGCTATGCGGGAGATATTCACCCTCATCGAGCAGATCGCCCCATCCAACGTCTCCGTTCTCATCACCGGCGAAAGCGGCACCGGCAAAGAACTCGTCGCCCGCACGCTTCACGATCTCAGCCCGCGCAAGCAGCGGCCTTTCGTCGCCGTCAACTGCGCGGCCATTCCGGAAACCCTCATCGAAAGCGAGATCTTCGGCCACGAAAAAGGCTCCTTCACCGGAGCGCTTGAGCGCCGAGTCGGCTGCTTTGAACTCGCCGCCAACGGCACGCTGCTCCTCGATGAGATCGCCGAAATGCCCATCGGCACCCAGGCCAAGCTCCTCCGCGTCCTTGAAGAGCGCAAGCTGCGCCGCCTCGGCGGAAAATCCGAAATCGATATCGATGTTCGCGTTCTGGCCGCCACCAACCGAGACCCCGAGCTGGCCATTGAGCAGAGCAATCTCCGCTCCGATCTCTTCTATCGCCTCAACGTCTTCCACATCCACCTGCCGCCGCTTCGCTCGCACATGGAAGATCTTCCCACCATGGCGGAGGCCATGCTGGATGAGATGAACAAGAAGCACGGGCGCAAAGTCGCCGGCCTCGCGCCCTCCATCGTGGATCGCATGATGGCCTGGAGCTGGCCCGGCAATGGCCGCGAGCTGCGCAACACCATCGAACGCGCCGTCATCCTCTGCCCCGACGGCGCTCCGCTCGACGCCGGCCATCTCCCGCCCGCCTTCGGCAGGTCACCCGTGGCTGCGCACGCGGCCAGTGATGCCAGCCTCGTCCCCATCCGCGTCGGCACCACCGTCGATGAAGCAGAGCGCCTGCTGATCATCCGCACGCTTGAAGCCACGGGACAAAATAAGACCCGCGCCGCGGAAATCCTTGGCGTCAGCCTGAAAACATTGCACAATAAGCTCAAGGAATACAGCCAAAGCCGCGAGGCTCAATCCGCCTGAAGGCCTTTTCGATGCGCCTGAAGACCAAACTCGTGCTGGCCATTACGGCCCTGGTGATGTGTATCGCCGGGACGCTCTCGCTGGTCTATGTCAGCCAGCTCCTGCACACGTCCATGGAGCAGTCCCATGAAAACAACCGCATGGTCGCTGAACAGGTGCGTTTCGCCCTGCAGAACGCACTGGAGACCGGTCTCAAGGACCGCACCCTCGATCCCGCTCACCCTGAACAGCTTCATGATCTCGCGCTTGAAGCGGTTCGTAACAATCAGGCTCTCCAGGCCGTCATTGATTCCGTAAACCGTTATTCTGTCACTGTTTACGACATCAACATTGCCGACTATACCGGTCAGATTCTTCTCAGCACCAACCCGCAGAACCTCGACAAACCGCTACCCGGCCGCCCAAACTACGACCAGATCCTCACCGCCGGCCCCGTCCAGCTCGGCCAGGTCGTCTTCGGCTCCCCCCAGATCTACGACGTCGTCGTTCCGCTGGAGCGCAACAACAAGCCGTTCGTAAGCGTCCACGTGGGAGTCAGCACCACCTTCCTCCGCGCCGTCTACAAGCCCGCGCTCATCGAATCCGGCCGTCTCATGGGTTTTGTCCTCGGCGCGGCCCTGATCGTTGCGCTTTTCCTCGGCAACTTCGCCCTGCGCCCCATTGAAGAAATCTCCATGCAGCTCGATTACTGGGTCACACCCTCAGACGGAGAGGACCCGGCGCAGATCGTCGCCCCCGCAGATCCTGCCATCCGGGTCACTCATCAGATCGAACGCATCGGCCAGCGCATGCGGGATGCCCAGGAGGTCTTCTCCAACCTCAAGGGCAACCTCGACCAGCTTCTCGGCAACCTCCAGGACGGCCTGCTTCTCTTCACTGCCGATAACCGCGTCGTCCTCATCTCAGACGCCGCGCACCGCTTCCTACACGTCGATCCCAACCTCATCTACGGCCTCCATGCCTCGGAGATCTTCGACCGCTCCACCGTCCTCGGCAAAACCCTCCGCGACGCATTTGACTCCCGTATCGCGCTTATTCAGGAGGAGATATTCACGGAAACCGGCGGCCGCATCCAGGCTTCTGTCCATTTCATCCACGACGACGAAACCTCGCAGGGCCTCGGCTCGCTTGTAACCCTCCGCGATCTCCAATCCGTCGAAGCCATTGAGTCCGGCATCGAGCTTTCCAGCCGCATGTCCGCCATCGGCCGCCTCACCTCCGGCGTCGCTCACGAGGTCAAAAACCCCATCAACGCCATCGTCGTGCACATTGAGCTGCTCAAGAACAAGCTCGGAGACACCAGCCCGCAGGCCATGCGTCACCTAGACATCATCGAGTCGGAGATCCATCGCCTCGATCGCGTCGTCCAGTCCCTTATCGATTTCTCCCGTCCCGTCGAGCTGCACCTTCAGGAGAACGACCTCCGCGTCGTCGTCGCCCAGGTCGGCGCCCTCGCCTTCGACGAGCTATCCACCCGCGGTGTTCACCTCCTCAACCACCTGCCCCCAAAGTCTGTTCTCGTCAACAGTGACCCCGACCTTCTCAAGCAGGCGCTCCTCAATGTCATCCTCAACGGCGCGCAAGCCATGCCGGAGGGCGGCCGGCTCGAAGTGATCGTCGAATCCGATCGCAAAACCGCGCTTATCCGGGTCCAGGATGAAGGCGTCGGAATCCCCGACGATATCCGCGAAAAAATCTTCGACCTCTACTTCACTACTAAAAGCGGAGGCAGCGGCATAGGTCTTGCAATGACCTACCGCATTCTCCAGTTACATCACGGTAGTGTGGAGGTACAATCCAGAGAGGTACGGGGGACGGAGTTTTGCCTCTGCATTCCGCTGGCCTACCCTGAACGTACTGGCCGATATCGCCTGCAACCAGCAGGCGCTGAGCCAAATAAGGGGACGGAATGAAGCTGTATCTCACACGCATTGCGTGCTTATTGTCCTTGGTTCTCACTTCCTGCGCTCACAGGAATCAGGCGGTGAACCAGCCGCCACTCGCGCCTCCGATCGAAGACACTCCACTCCCCAGGCCTGACACCGTCCAGAAGGATCAACTGCCTCCGCCGGTTATAACCCCGGCGCAGCCCGCGCAGCCCACTGCCGCCTCGCAGACCGACCAGCCCAAACCTCCGCCCAGGCGCAAGAAGCCCGTTCCAAAGCCTGCTAACGGCGCACCTTCACAGGCCTCCGCGCCTGCACAGTCAGCGGCAAACACTCCACCCGCTACGCAGCAAGCCGCAAACGGCACTACAGACGAAACCTCCGCCATCGGCAAGCTCTCCTCCGGCGAACCCGCCGATCTGCGTGCTCAGACAGTCTCTTCGCTCAATGACACCGAGCACGGCCTCAACACGCTCAATCGCAAGCTCAACGATCAGGAAGAGAAAACCTCGTCCCAGATCAAGGAATACATCAAGCAGGCCCACACCGCCCTCGCCTCCAACGATCTCGACGGCGCTCATACCCTCGCCACCAAGGCCAGGCTTCTGCTGGACGAGCTCACACAGCAACAATAAGGATATTGCGGTCATCCAGACTGTAACGAGGTCCTGGCGGACAGGTCTTGGTCCGTGGGGTTGGATAGCCGCATCTCGGTGAACCAGCTTCCCTGTGCCCTCGTTCCCGCCCATATCACTTCGCCTGAATTACAGCCTCCACCGACCCCGCATTTCCTCCCGTCAGATCATGCACCGCAGCCCGCAGAAATCCCGCTCCTGCAGGCATATCAAGTTCCATCCGGATCGGCAATCCATGCGCCAGCACCTGCCGGTATCGATCCTCAGCCAGCGACAAGCTGAACCCGCGGTCCAGGTAATTCACGCGGCCTCCCTCACTGGTATAGCCCACCAGCAACAATTCGATCTTCGCCTCCAGCGCGCCCTTGTCATCCGGCGTAAAAACAATCCCTCGCGGACTGATCGCAAAATCCACCACGTAGCGCACAGTAGGCTGCTTCAGGCTCGCCGACATCTCACCCGCCGGCCCGGCAGTAAGCTTCACGTCCTTGAAGGACGAATCTGTCGCCGGCAGCATGCGCGCCCTGAATAGAATGCCCGTATCCAGCGGCGCGCCTTGCGTCGCAGCCGCGTTAATCAGGCTTGTCTGCTCCATTGTGCGCGGGCCTGGCTTGCCCGGCGAATCCGCATAGTAGCCTGTGCGGTACTCCAGCTTGTAGTCGCTGCCGTCAATCCGCACCTGAATCTTGCGAAACTCTCCATGAAAGTCCTTCTTCAGCGGCACATACCCAATCGCGTAGTAGCTGGAGCCATTCTCAACTGCATTCGCCACAGCCTCCTTGAGCCCATTCGTGTTTACGTATGCCTTGCCGCCCGTGCCCTCTGCAATCTCCCGCATCGATGCTTGTTCAGCCTGCGTCTGCTGAAAAAACTTTGCATCGTCGCTACCCACGCCCGATCGACTCCCTGAGCTTGTCGTCGTGCCTCCGCCACGGCTTCGCCTTCCCCCGCCGGATGGGCTGCTGGAAGTAACGCTGGAAATAGTCGTCGAAGGCGTACGCGACGTATTCGGCATCGTCATCAGCCCGCGCGCATCCACCGGATACACCGCCACGCGCGCAGCCGCCAGCATCCGGCTGGTCTCCTGCACCTCTTCCGTGTAATCCCGCATGGGGTCAAATGAGCTTTGCACACCGGGATCGGGCGCAATGCTGATCGGAAACGAACCGGAAAACCAGATCAGATTCTTGCGCCCGGGAATCGCATTTAGATACCGCGCCAGTTGCTGCATCGCCCCCAAGGTCATCTTCACGCGCAGGTCAGTCTGATACGAGATCTGGTCCGCCTGAAACTGCTGCATCGCGCTCACCGCCGTCGAGCTCGCCGCCACCGATGCCATACCGCCGATCAAAGAATCAGCCGCCTGATCTCCCGCCGGATCCAGAAGCACGGACGACTGCGGAGTCGCCTTCGAGCTCTGCATCGCGCGCGTCAGCTCACCCACATTCGCCGTAAACCCCTGCACCATGCGCAGCCGCGACGCCAGCGTAAAGATCGCCAACTGCGTCCCAGGCTCAACCTGCGTCAGGTATCTCAGCATCTGCTGCCGCACCTGCACCTGGTTTGCAAGCGGAGTATTCAAACCATCAAGCAGCAGCACGTTCACCGCCGTAGAAGGCGGCGCATCCGGAATGTTCGTGTATATATTCGGCTCACTGTGCGCGGCCTGCGCAACACTCGCCCCACTCCCTACCGGCGGCGGCACATGCTCATCGAACGAACTGACCGTCTGCTCCCGCCCATCCTCAAAGATATGAAAGCGGTGCGGATCAATCGCATGAATCGCCTTATCGTGCTCGGTCACCACCACATCCACCAGCACCATCGTGGCGTGTGCCTGCAGCACAGGCGTATTCTGCGGCGCAACGGCAGGCGTAGGCGCAACATTCTGCGCAGCCTGCCCCATCATGGTCAAAGCGGCCCCGGCAATCAACAAAAGAGCACTCCCGCAGCGAGCAGCCATCCCTCGAACCTCACAAGCTGAAAGCTATCTACCTTTATACCGCCATCCGTGTAGAACCACACAGGAATGTGTGTAGTGACCTCTATGGTTTCGCGTCTTCACTGCGCCTATTGTCAATGCAGAAGTGGAGAACTTCTGCACACGCTGCGCAAGACTCCACCAATATCTATCTCCACCGTGGTGGAAGAAATGGGGAGTTTATGAAGCGTTTCTTAAAATCGCTCGCGGTGGCATTCGCCCTGGCCGGCAGCTCAATGATCGCGATGGCTGGCGATGTGCACACGGATTACGATCACACCATCAAGTTCTCGCAGTACAAAACTTACTCGTGGGGCAAGGTGCAGACCACTGACCCGTTCTACGTCTCTCGCATTCAGCAGGCGGTCAATGAACGCATGCAGTCCAAAGGATGGCAGCTTCAGCCCACCGGCGGCTCCGTCACCGTCTTCGCGACGGACAACATCCATAACCAGCAGGAAGTGCAGACCATGTATGACAATCTCGGCGCAGGCTGGGGTTGGGGCTGGGGCTGGGGTGGATGGAGCTGGTGCTGCGGCTGGGCTGGTCCCACATTGGGCCCCTCCACCGAAACCTCAACAACCATCGATCAACCTGTAGCGAGCCTCGTGATCGATCTCTTCGACGCCGGCAACAAGAAGCTGCTATGGAGAGGCCTGGCAACAGAGGATCTTTCCTCCCAGGCGAACAAGAACACAAAGATAGTCGACAACGACATCCACAGCATGTTCAAAGACTTTCCAAAAGCCGGAAAGTAAATAAATAAATTACATAGTCGTGCTATCTAAATCCGCTCATACCACTAAATACATTCGTTCATTAAAACCGAAGGGCCTGTTCACACTACAGGCCCTTCATACAAGCTTTGTAACAAGGCACGGATTTAGCCGTGCCGAAACAAGCACAAAAATCTCTGGGCTTTAGCCCCTGAGGCATGCGTTGTCATAAGATGACGAAATCGGCGTTTACCTGAACGAATCCGCGTCGCCGCCCAACGGTAGGTCAATGTGCGCTTTGGGCTGAAACTGTCAGGCAAGATTTCGTATTGGTAGCAATGCTCCGCTAATCATTTTCATCGATTGACACTGCCTGCCGTGCCGAATTCCAATCCGGTGTTTCCCCGAACACTGGCTTTCCGCTAAACCAAGGAGATCTACATGACGGTGCAGAAACAAATCAAGGAGTACATCGCTACACAACCGGAACCAAAACGTAGCGAGATGCAACAGCTACATGACATCCTGTTGGCATTGATGCCAACAGGTAAGTTGTGGTTCTTGGATGGAAAAGACGAGAAAGGAAAAATCGTTTCCAACCCAAACATTGGATATGGATTCCAAACCATTCCGTATGCCAATGGAAAAACCAGGGAGTTCTATCAAATAGGTTTAAGCGCCAATACAACAGGCATTTCTGTCTACATTATGGGAATAGAGGACAAGAAGTACCTGGCGCATACATTTGGGCGCGATCTCGGCAAAGCAACCGTGACAGGCTATTGCATTAAATTCAAAACATTAGCCGATATAAAAATCGACGTCCTCAAAGCAGCAATACAATATGGGATTGGGCAGACAAGCATTCAGCATTGATTCAACTTGGGTAAACAAACTGCCATTACTGGCAATGGATGAGCTAAGATCACTTCCGCTAAGCGCGTTTATGAGGACAAATCCATCGAATTGTCTGCCGGGAAATCGTTGCCTACAATCCCAGGTAGGAGATCATGATGCTCAATTGGCCCCCACTTCAAATGGTTCGAATGAGAGCAATGCTGGCTTTCTTGATCGCTGCCAGTATGTCCCCGATTGCGATCCATACTCAAGATCCCCTGAAAACCCTGCCCAATAATTATCGTTCTGTATTCGACAATTCCGCCATAACGGTCATTCGTGCGCATTATGGCCCGCACGAAAAAATACCTGTCCATGATCACGCCGCCGTTTCAACCGTATTCGTCTATCTCAACGACTCCAGTCCTGTTCGTATCGATCACGATGGAGACAAAGCGTTCTCCGTAGTGCGTCCGCCGACTGTCACCGGCTCCTTTCGAGTTGTTGCGGGAATGGCGGAACGGCACAGCATCGAAAACCTGGGAGACAAAAGTTCCGATTTTCTAAGGATTGAGCTGAAGCAGGTTTCATTTCCATCGGGGGAAGCATTTCGAGGAAGCGCTCCACAGAATGTTCAACAGAGTCTCGATGCGATTGAGTTCAAAGATGCCGGGGTACAAATCGAACGCATTGTCTGTGCCGCCGTCCCCAATTGCTCCATAAAGCCAACTCAGGCTCCTTCTCTGCTTGTTGCGTTCACTCCGGTCTCAGTAGTGGCAAATAAGGAACAACAAAAAGAAGTGATCGAAGCCGGAGCAGTGCATTGGCTGCCTTCGTCGCAAGCGGCCACCGTGATTCCAAACATCGGGGTCCCAGCGCATCTACTCCGCATTATTCTGCCAATGGATACAGTAAGTCGTTAGAAGGGAACGACGCGTATTGAACTCAGGCAGATAAGTAACGACAGGTCGACTTCTCGTCGGTTATTTATATTTATGC